>NZ_JBEPKY010000017.1:0-166242 GCF_040544975.1 Pseudacidovorax sp. 1753
GGGTCTGAAGCTACCGCCGATGCCTGTCGATGTCCCTACATCCCGGCTCCTCGCCCTTTCTTACGGTTTGGTTGATGGAAACCAAACCATACAAGGCCTGGCGAAGCCAGTTCCTCGGGTGCCCTGGCATGGCCTGCTCCGCGGCAGTCTGATGCCCTGCGCGCCACCGGCTTCAAGCGATGCGCTTGGCACTCGACGTCATGAAGAGCGGGGTGTGGGCCTTTCCGCGATTACCAGTCGCCGCCGTTGCGATTGGGCCCCAGCTGCAGGCCGTCGATGCCGGCCACCGGCCAGGCACCGATCGCGTGGCAGGCATGGCCCGGCGCGACCAACGGTCCGCGCCGGGGCACGCCGTCGGACGCGCGCACCAGCACCTCGACGGAATCCGCCGCGCGGCCACAGCTCACATCGATGCGGTGCAGGCCCGGCGCGTCCACCGGCAGGTCGATCTCCCAGAAGCCCGGTGCGCCCGCGCGCATGGGGTGCGGGGCGGCATCGTCCAGCGCGGCCATCATGGGCGCGTCGGCAGCGCCGAAGCGTCGGGCCACCACGCGCATCACGCCCGGCCGCGGCACCTGCCGGGCCTGCGAGGCCCGCGTGACCAGCCGAAGATCGCAGGGCGCGACGATCTGCACATGCGGCCAGCACGCGCTCAGTGGCCGGAAGCGCCAGCTCGGCACGCCGTCGTGCACGCACACCACCGAGAAGCCGGGCGCGCCACCGCCCTCCTCGATCTGGGCCGTCGAGCGGGTGGCGCCGTAGACCACCGCGCCGTCATTGAGCAGCTCGTTGTAGTGGGTGTGGCCGGTGTCGACGAAGGGCACACGTGCATCGGCAAAGAGCCGGGCCAGCGCCTCGCCATCGGCGGCCATGTCGCCGGGATAGCAGTGCATGAACACCAGCGGCACCTCGCCCGCCGCCTCGGCCAGCGCCAGCTGGCGGGCGATGCGGTGGCGGTGGTGCGAGTTCAGTCGGAAGTCCGGGCCGCCCGCGCCGCTGCCGACCACGTCCACGAAGATGCAGCGGTGGCCGGCGATCACCTCGTGCTCCGGCCGCTGCGCCGGCGCGAAAGCGGCCTCGTAGGCGGCCAGGCTGCCGCCCTCGAAGTCATGGTCGCCCGGGATCACGCGCCAGGGCAGCGCGAGCGGGCCCAGCGCCTCGGTGATGGCGGCGTACTGCGCGGGCGTCGCATGGTTGGCGTTGTCGCCGGGCAGGTAGACGAAGTCGGCCGCACGCGCATGGGCGTTGAGCTCGTCGACGATGGCCTGCAGTCGCGGCCGGGCGGCCCAGCCGTCGGCCTCGTCCATGTGCAGGTCGCCGATGTGGATCCAGGCGATGGAGGAAGGATGAGCGGAAGAATCTTTCATGACGAAGCAACTCCCAAGGCGGGCTGGCCGGCATGCGGTTCGCACACGCCCGCGCAGGCCGGCCGCAGCATCGTGGCGAAGCCGATCCACAGCGCCAGCGACGCGAGCGCGAAGCCGCCCAGCACATAGAAGGCGACCTGGTAGCCGAAGAGCTGGGCCAGCCAGCCGCCGATGGCGGGCGACAGGCTGGCGCCCAGGCCCTGTACCGTCATCACCGCGCCCTGGCCCACGTTGACGCGGCCGGTGCCGTCGAGCAGGCAGGCCACGAGGCCCGGCACGGCCACGCTCTGCAGGCCGGCGCCGATGCCATCGAGCGCCTGCACGGGCCACACGCCCCAGCTGTCGATCACGCTGCCGGCGATCAGGCCGCGCAGTGGCAGCGAGGCGAAGGAGACCAGCATCACCAGCCAGTAGCCTCGCGAGGCCGACAGGCGCATGGCAGCCAGGGCGGTGACGATCATGACGGCCTGCGCCACCACCACCGTGAGCGCGGTGAACATGGCCGGGTTGCCCTTGCCGGCGCCGACCACCGCCAGGCCATACAGCGGCAGCATGGCGCCGTTGCCCAGATGGAAGCAGGCCAGCGCCGCGGCCAGGATCAGGAGCGGCCGGTTCTGCAGCAGCGTGCGCAGGCCCTGGGCCTGGCTGTCGTCGGCCGCGGCGGCCTTGCCGTCGTGTGGTCCTTCAAGACCGCGCGCGGCGCGGTGGTCGATGGTCCGCTCGGGAATGGCCAGCACCGAGAGGATGGCGAACACGCCGAACAGCGCCGCCAGGAAGAAGATGGCCGGCATGCCGTAGCGAAAGCCCAGCCAGCCCGACAGCGCCGCGCCCACCATGTTGCCCGCGTGGTTCCAGGCCTGGTTGCGGCCGTTCTGCGCATTGAAGCCGCGCTGGCGCACCACGCCCAGCGTGATGCCGGCCATCGCCGGGCCGATGGCCGCCCCGGCGATGGCCGTCGCCACCTGGCTGATCGTGACCACCCACCCCGCCTGCGACCAGAGGATGAGGAAGGAGGCCAGCACCGTGCAGATGCCGGTGATCACCACCACCCAGCGCTTGCGCGCCGTGTGGTCGATGAAGGCGCCCGCCGGCACCGTCATGAGCATGCCGGCCACGCCGCCGGCCGTCATCACCGAGCCGATGGCGCCCGGCTGCCAGCCGCGCTGCTGCAGGAAGACGCCGAGGAAGGGCCCGATGCCGGCCTGCATGTCGGCCATGAAGAAGTTGAGCGCGCACAGCGCGCGCGTGGCGCGGCGCTTGTCCCCGCCCGACGCATCCCCGACGGCTGCATTCGCGGAAGCCGCGAGGGTGGGCGAGCTGCTCATCGGGGAGGTCTCCGGTTGCGTGGGTCAGCCGATCAGGAGCCGCGCCCCGATGGCCAGGACGAGGGCGGGCGGCATGACCACCACGCCCACCTTCAGGAAGCGGAAGAAGCCCACGTCGTCGCCCTCGCGGCGGATGGCCGCCAGCCACAGGATGGTCGCGAGCGAGCCGGTGATCGACAGGTTGGGGCCCAGGTCCACGCCGATCAGCGTGGCGTCGATCACCACCTGCGGCGGCCTGGCCTGCTGCAGCACCGTGCTGGCCAGCAGGCCTGCCGGCAGGTTGTTGACGACGTTGGAACCCACGGCAAGCACGGTGCCGACCACCGCCGCGGCGCCATGCACACTGCTCTGCACGCCGGCCATGAGCCACTGGGCCAGGGCCGCGATCACGCCCGTCTGCCGCAACGCCTCCACCAGCACGAACAGGCCCGCCACCAGCGGAAGCACGCTCCACGAGATGTCCTTGACCAGCGGCCACGGGTTGGCCCGGTCGCGCACCAGCACCACGGCCGCCGTCAGCCCGCCCATGATGGCCGTGGGCAGGCCCAGGTCGATGCCCTTGAAGGACACCGTCATCAGCACGACGGCCGTCACCACCAGCGCGCCCAGCGCCGTCCAGCCGCCGGCATGCAGGGGCTCGACCTCGACGCGCGGCTCGCAGCCGCCGGCCAGTTCCTTGCGCATGACCAGGCGCAGGCAGACGTAGGTGGCACCGATGGCCAGCAGCGAGGGCAGGCCGAAGCTCTTGATCCATGGCCACAGCGAGGGCACATGCGCGCCATAGAGCACCAGGTTGGCCGGGTTGGAAATCGGCAGCACGAAGCTCGCCGCATTGGCGATGAAGGCGCAGATGAACAGGTACGGCAGCGCCGGTGTGCGGGCCTTGCGCGCCGCCGCATACACCGCCGGCGTCAGCACCACGGCCGTGGCGTCGTTGGAGAGGAAGGCGGTGATGACCGCGCCGATGGCGTAGACCAGCGTGAACAGCCGCATCTGCGAGCCACCGGCCATATTCACGGCATGGCCGGCCACCCAGTCGAACAGCCCCTCGCGCCGCGCCGTCTCGGACAACAGCATCATGCCGATCAGGAAGAGGTAGACGTCGTTGCCCTTGGCGACGGCGCCCAGCGCCTCGTGCGCCGGCAACAACCCGAGCACGACGACGAGGGCCGCGCCGGCCACGGCCCAGATGGCCTCGGGCAGCTTGAAGGGCCGGATCAGCACGCCGGCCGTGGTGGCAGCGGCGATGGCCCAGATGGTGAGGTGGGAAGACAGCATGAAGGATTCAAGAGGCGCCGGTAGCCGGAGCGGCCGGCAGCGCCGCACGCGAAACATGGAAGCGGGCGATCATCGCAAGCCCGAGCCGGGCCAATACCGACAGCGCCGTGCAGGCCAGCGTGATCGCCAGCAGCCAGCGCTCGGTGGCGTGGGCCTGGGCGTTGCGCTGGTCGAGCAGCTCGGATTCGGCGACGCGCATCTCGGCCACCACGGCGCGAACCTCGTCCATGGTGCGCTTGCCTTCGTCGCGCAGCACGAGGGCGCGGGCGGCCTCCAGGCCCTGGTTGCGGCGGGCCTGCACCGTCTCGTGCAGCTCGGCCAGCTTCAGGGCCACGGCGTATTCGAGCCGGTCCACGCGCCGCTGCTGCACGGCGCTGTCGCTCACCAGCGCGCGCAGCCGGTTGGCCAGCGGCCCGATCTGCGCCAGGGCGCGGTCATAGGGTTCGAGGTAGCGGTCTTCGCCGGTGATGATGAACCCGCGCTGGCCAGTCTCGGCATCGATGGCGTAAACGAGCGTGGATTCGAGCGTGGTCAGCACCTGGTAGGTGTGCTCGATGGAGGCGCGTTGCGACAGCAGCAGTTGGTGGTAGCGAAAGGACAGGATGCCGGCGACCACCAGCAGCGCGACGAAGGGCGCCGAGCGCAGCAGGCTGCGGAGATCGGGGTCGCCGGGAAGTCGCATGGCAGGAGGCTTGGGACGGGGTGTGACAGCAGAACGCCGTTGTCGCTCCAAGAAGCGTGCCAAAGGCGGGGACACGTCAGATCAAGCACTTGGCCGCGCGGGAGACTCGCCGATGCATGAAAGGCAGACGGCGGGCTGTCCATAAAACGGACAGCCCGCCGCCGAAGAACAGGCCGCACGCGGGCGTGCCCTGCAGGATCAGCGCTTGCTCAGCGCCTGACGACCCTGCTCCTCGTCCGCCTTCAGCGGCACGAAGATGCTCCATTCCTCTTCGGGATTCTTCTTGTAGCGCACATGCTTCTTGTCGAGGTCGAACTCGTAGTACGGGTAGACCTCGCGCAGGTTGAAGAAGGTGGCGGGCGCGAAGAACAGGATGTCCAGGGCCAGGTAGCCGCCGTTGAACTTGAGCGGCAGGATGCCGTAGAAGGGCTCCTTGCCGGGCGCCTCGGCCTTGAACTCGTAGTTGCCGAAGCTGGTGGTGGAGAAGCGCTCGGAGCGCGGGGTGGTGGTCTCCTTGGAGGTCGCGATGCTCACCTGGGCATCGGGCTGGACGGTCGTGATGTGGGTCATCGCGGTGCAGGCGGCCAGGGGCACGGTGGCCGCCAGCGCCAGCAGACGGGCTGCTTTCTTCATGGTTCTCGGGGTGTGTTGTCTTGACTCTTCCGGACACGCCTGGCGGCGCGCCGGCTCCTCGTGCCTCGGGCTCCCTCGCCTCGGGCGGCCGGCAGTTTAGGAGGCATGGCTGCTGCGCTGGCGCCCAAACGTCCTACGGCCGTGACATTGGCCACAGATGTTTGGCTCATGAAGAACCAACGATTCGGTCGTTCGTGCCGGGCCCCGTTCTTTCCACAATGGATGGCCCAGCGCCTTGACCCGCATCAGAAGCGCGAAGAACACAACCATAGGGCCCCGCCGCCATGAATTTCCAGCAACTGCGCTCGGTCCGCGAAGCCGTGCGCCGCAACTTCAACCTCACCGAGGTGGCCCAGGTGCTGCACACCTCCCAGCCCGGCGTGAGCCGGCAGATCCGCGAACTGGAACAGGAGCTGGGCATCGAGCTGTTCATCCGCGTCGGCAAGCGCCTGACCGGCCTGACCGAGCCCGGCAGCCATGTGCTGCCCATCATCGAACGGCTGCTGGTCGAGAGCGGCAACCTGCGCAAGGCCGGCGAGGAATTCGCCACCCAGAACGAAGGCCTGCTGTCCATCGCGGCCACGCATTCGCAGGCGCGCTACGCGCTGCCCGAGGCGGTGCAGGACTTCCGCCGCCAGTTCCCCTCGGTGCGGCTGCACATCCACCAGGGCTCGCCGCGGCAGATCGCGCAGATGCTGCTGGAGGGCGAGGCCGACGTGGGCATCGCCACCGAGGCGCTGGCCGACTATCCGCAACTGGCCGCGCTGCCCAGCTACCGCTGGACCCATGCCGTGATCGCGCCGCCGGGCCATCCGGTGCTGGCCGAGCCCCTCACGCTACAGTCGCTGGCGAAGCATCCGCTCATCACCTACGACAACGGCTTCACCGGCCGCCAGCGCATCGACGACGCCTTCGCCCAGGCGGGCGTGCAGGCCGACATCGCCCTGGCCGCGATGGACGCGGACGTCATCAAGACCTACGTGCAGCTGGGCATGGGCGTGGGCATCGTCGCCGGCGTGGCCTTCGAGGCCGAGCGCGACACCGGCCTGCGCGCGGTGGATGCCGGCGCCCTGTTCGGCATCAACCACACGCGGCTGGCCGTGCACCGGGGCAGCTACCTGCGGCGCTATGTGTATGCCTTCATCGAATCGTTCTCGCCGACGTTGACGCGCGAGGTGGTGGAGGCCGCCGTGCGCGGCGAGTCGGGCGAAACCACCGCCGTGGTGCCGCCGGGCGATGGTGCGGCCGATGCCCTGGAAGAGGCCTCGGGGCAGCGCCAACCCTGGCCCCTGGCCGCTTGAGTCGTACCTGCGAGCGCGCAGGGCACGCGCACCCGCGCCAGCGTCGGCCTGGCCCCGGCGCACGTCGCCGGTCGCGGTCTCAGGCCTGGCCGCGCTCCTTGAGGATGCCGCCTGCGATACCCATCGCATGGTTCGCGGTCGGCACGCCGCAGTAGATCGCAGCCATCAGGATCACTTCCTTGATCTCGTCCGGCGTGAGCCGCGAATCGTCCCGCCCGTCCAGCGCCGCGCGCACATGCAGCGCGAATTCCTCCCAGGCGTGCAGGCCCAGCATCATCGACAGCACCATGAAGCGCCGCGTGCGGTCGCCCAGGGCCGGACGGCCCCAGATGTCGTTCCACGCATGCCGCGTGATCAGTTCCTGGAACTCGGTGTTGAAGGCGGTGCGTCCGGTCAGCGAGCGGTCCACCCAGTCGTCGCCCAGCACGCGGCGCCGCTGCTGCAGGCCGCGCGCATAGCCGTCGCCTTGCTCGGCGGCCGGCTCGCCGGTACCGGGCGCCATGCAGCGGTCGCGCACGAAGGCCCGCAGCAGGCGGGCGAAGGCCTCGGGCTGCTCGACGGCACCGATGTGGGACGCCTGCGGCAGCACGGCCAGCTCGGCCCCGGGCACGGCCTGCGCGATGGCCTGCGACATGCCCAGCGGCGTGCCCTCGTCCCGCGCACCGGCGATCACCAGCACCGGACAGCCCACGGACGGCAGCCCATCGCGCCAGTCCACGTCGCGCACCGCCTCGCAGCAGGCCGCATAGCCGGCCGGCGAGGTCGCCAGCAGCGTGGCACGGGCCTGCGCCACGGCCTCGGGCCGGGCCGCCCGGAAGTCGGCGTGGAAGTAGCGGCCCATCACGGCGTCGGCGATGGCGGCCATGCCCTCGCGGCGCACGGTGGCGATGCGGGCATCCCAGAGCGCGCGTCCGGCGTCGGGATAGTGCGCGGTGCTGTGGGCCACCACCAGGCCGCGCAACAGCGACGGATGGCGAATGGCCAGCCCCATGCCGACCATGGCCCCCATCGAGATGCCGACCCACACCACGGGCTCGCGCGCCACCTCGCGCAGCAGGGCGGCGGCGGCCTCCACCAGCGCGTCCATGCTGCCGGGGCCCTGCAGCGGCGGCGAGCCGCCATGCCCCGGATGGTCGAAGGCCAGGATGCGGGCCTGCGGGCCGACCTGCGCGCGCAGGGGCGCCCAGGCCTCGCGGTCCATGCCCAGGGCATGGCTGAGCACCAGCAGCGGGCCGCTGCCGCCGTCGTGCAAGGTGTAGGAAAGCAGGGACGTCATGGTGTTCGGGGCAGTGCGAAGTTCAGGATGGGTCCTCGGGATCATCGCCGTCCTCGTGCAGCCATTGCAGGCATTGCCGCGCCGAGGCCTCGACGGCCCGCTCCAGGTCGCAGGCCGCATGCAGCGCCGCCTGCAGGGCCGCACGCTGTCCGGGCGGCAGCGCCAGCACGCAGGCGTCCGCGCACAGCAACTCAGGCAGGGGCGTCTTCGTGGCCATCGCCTGCGGCCCCAGCGACTGGATGCGCGCGCGGGCGGCCTGCGGGCCCAGCGCCTTCGCCAGCGCCTGCGTGAGCGATTCCGAATGCACCAGCCCCCAGGTGCGGCCGATGTTTTCGGCCATGCGGGACGCATCCACCCGCAGGCCGGCCAGGGCGTCGCGGATGGCGCTGGTGGCACCGAAGACCTGGATCCACAGCTGGGGCCACACGGCGACCTCGGCCTGCCATTCGCCCAGTGCACGTTCATGAGCATGCGCCATGGTGGCCAGCAGCGTGGCCGCGATGCCGGGCACGGGCGCGCAGGCCGCGATGGCCTGCATGCAGGCCACCGGATTGCGCTTGTGCGGCATGGCGCTGGAGCCACCGCGGGCCGAGCCCTGCGCTGCCTCGCCGGGGCCCGGTCCCTCGGCCACCTCGTCTATCTCGGCCTGCGAGAGCAGGGCCAGGTCTTTGGCGATCTTGGCCAGCGAGCCCGCCAGCACCGCGGCCTCCAGGCCCAGGCGCAACCAGGTGTCGCGCTGCGTGTGCCAGCTGCCCGCTGGCGCGGCCAGGCCCAGCAGCGCCGCCATGCGGGCCGCGACGCGCTCGCCCGCCTCACCCATGGCCGAGCGGTTGCCCACGGCGCCGCCGAGTTGCAGCGCCAGGGCCTGCACCGCCAGGGCCTGCAAGCGGACATGGCTGCGCTGCAGCGGCAGCAGCCAGCCGGCGCACTTGAGGCCCCAGCTGGTCACCTGGGCCGGCTGCAGCAGCGTGCGGGCCAGCATGGGCGTGCGCGCATGGTCCGCCGCCTGTTGCCGCAGCAGCGCGATGGCCTCCTCCAGCGCCGCGAGCAACGGCGCCAGCGCGGCGCGCGTCATCAGCACCTGGGCGGTGTCGACCACGTCCTGTGTGGTCGCACCCTTGTGCAGATGGCGGGCGGCATCGCCCGCGCCGCGCGCCTGCAGCGCCTGCGTCACCATGGCCACCAGCGGCACGGCCATGGCACCGCCGTGGCGGGCGGCGTCGGTCAGCGCCTGCGCGTCCAGCACGAGGCCGGCGCAGGCATCCGCAATGGCTTCGGCCGCGTCGGCGGGGATCAGGCCCTCCTCGGCCTGTGCCCGGGCCAGGGCCGACTCGAAGTCGAGCATGGCGCGGCACAGCGCCTCGTCATCGAACAGGCCGCGGGCAGCGGCGGGCAGGAGGGCATGGGCGAAGGCGTTCACGGGCAGGCGGTGCGGACGACGGAACCCGTCAGATGCTCGCGCCCGAGGCGCGGACCACGGCGGCCCACTTGCGCGACTCCTGCTGGATGCGCGCGGCGTACTGGGTGGCGTCGCCGAGCAGCGGCTCGGCGCCTTCGACGCCCAGCTTGGACTGGAAGGCCGGCGTGCCCGCCACCTGCAGGATCTGCCGGCCCAGCGCCGCCACCTGCGGTGCCGGCGTGGCGCGCGGCGCCAGCAGGCCATAGGTGAGCGTGCTCTCGAAGCCGGTCAGCGCCGCGATGCCCGATTCGGCCAGCGTGGGCACCTGGGGCAACTGGGCCAGGCGCCGGCTGCTGGTCACCGCCAGTGCGCGCAGCTTGCCGCCGGCCACCAGCGTCTGGGCGGGTGGGATCACGCTGAACATCATCTGCACCTGGCCGCCCACGAGGTCGGTCAAGGCGGGGCTGGTTCCCTTGTAAGGGATGTGGCTCATCTTCACGCCCAGGGCATCGGCCAGCATCTCGGCCGTGAGATGGCCGCCGGTGCCGGAGCCGCTGGAGGCGAAGGCGTACTGCCCGTTGGCCTGGCGGATCGCCTCCACCAACTGCGGCACCGTGCGCACCGGCGAGCTCTCGGGCACCACCAGCATCAGCGCCGAACTGGCGAACATCGCCACCGGCGCCAGGTCCTTCTGCACGTCGAACTTGAGGCCCTTGTAGAGCGCCGGGTTGATGGAGACCGTGCCGGTGTGCCCCAGGAGCAGCGTGGTGCCGTCGGCCGGCGCGCGCACCACGGCCTCGGTGCCGATGTTGCCGCCCGCGCCGGCCTTGTTGTCGACCAGCCAGGTGCGGCCGAAGGTCGAGCTCAACCCGTTGGCCAATTGCCGCGCCAGCACGTCGTTGCCGCCACCGGGCGCGAAGGGCACCACGATGCGCACGGGCCGGCCGCCCTCCTGGGCCCAGGCCGGGGCAGCGGCCAGGGCAGACAGGGCCAGCCACTGGCGGCGGGTGCAGGAAGGGATGGGGCGCATGGCGGTCTCCGGGTTCGTTCTAGGAAAGGAGCGAGTCTGCGCGGTTCGGAACAAAGAAAAAACCAGATATGGCGACTTTCACACCACACATAATGTTGGAGATGGAGACCGCCTTCCTGAACACCTTCCTGCTGGTCGCGCGCCGGGGCTCCATGTCCGAGGCCGCGCGGCAGCTGGACCTGAGCCCCACGGCCGTGGCGCAGCAGATGCGGGTGCTGGAGCGGGAGCTGGGCACGCCGCTGCTGCTGCGCGCCGGCCGCACGGTGCGCCCCACCGAGGCGGGCGACCGGCTCATCGAACGGGCCGAAGCGCTGGTGCGCGACGCCGGCCAGTTGCGCGCCTGGGTGCATGGCCAGGCACTGCAGCACGAGCTGCGCGTCGGCACCCTGGCCACCGTGCTGCACAGCGCACTGCCGGACATCCTGCAGGCCTTCGCGCAGCGCCATCCGCAAACCCGGGTGTCGATCCGCGCGGGGCTGGCGAGCCAGCTGTACGAGATGGTGGCCGAAGGCGGGGTGGACCTGGCCCTGACGCTGCGGCCGGCCTTCGACCTCGCCAAGCCCTTCTGCTGGCAGCCCCTGCGCGAGGAAGCGCTGGTCCTGCTCGCGCCCGCCGCGCTTGCGGGCCAGGACCCGATGCAGCTGCTGCGGGAAGAGCCGCTGATCCGCTACGACCGGACGCTGGGCGGCGGCAAGCTGGCGGACCAGTTCCTGCGCGATGCCGGCATCGCGCCCAGGGAGCGCTTCGAGCTGAACTCGCTGCTGGCCGTGGCCATGATGGTGGCCCGCGGGCTGGGCGTGTCGATGGTGCCGGACATCGACGCGCCCTTCATGCGCGAGCCGACCCTGGCCCGCATCGCGCTACCGCAGGCACGCACGCGTCGTGCCCTGGGCCTGCTGTGGCTGCGTGCCTCGCCGCGCCAGACGCTCGTATTGAACTTCGGCGAGTGCGCCACCGCAGCCATGCGGCCGGCGCCTTGAGACGGTGTGAGCGAACCCGCCATGTCCGCACGGTCGCTCATGGGCGCTTGCCGACGGACTTGGCAACCTCCCGCAGGATGCGCTTGCGCACCTTCTTGCCCTGGGTGACCAGCAGCCGGATGTTCACGTCATGGCGCTGCTCCGGCGCCATGGACTTCCAGGATTTGATTTCGGAGCGAAGGCGGCCGCATCCCAGGCATCGCGCCTTGTCCGGGCTCAGTTCGCATTGCCCGATGCAGGGCGTCGCCGTCAGAAGAATGGTCATTGCCGAACACGCTGCCACTGGGCGGCGGGCAGCGCAATCGGACACAGGCAAAAAAAAGACCCGCACGAGGCGGGTCCAAGGAGACAGCCGACTTTCGTCGGCCCCGCGAATTCGCGGCCCGCTCCCCAGCGAGTACCCCGAAGATCCCCGGCGGGCGCGAAGAGCACCCTGGAGAGCAATCTACCCGTGCGGGCGGTCAAGACCTACGAAGGAAAACGCGCTTGGTTATGCGGCAGATACCGGGGCCATCATGCGCGGGCAGTGTGCCGACGCACTGCGCCAGATCAAGGGTCGCCCATAGCGGCCATGGCCGCCGGCCCACCTCAGCGCCGCGCCACGAAGTCGATCTCGACCCGCGCGCCCTTGGCCAGCCCGGTCACGCCCACGCAGGTGCGCGCCGGCAGGCGGCCGGGCGGGAAGTGGCTGCGGTAGGCCTCGTTCATGCGCGCGTAGTCCTCGTCGAAGTGGGTCAGGAAGATGCGGGCCGACAGCACGTGGGCCAGGCCCAGGCCGCAGCCTTCGAGCACCGTCTTCAGGTTGGCCATCACCGCATGGGTCTGGGCCTCGATGCCCTCGGGATAGCCGCTGTCCAGGTCCGTGCCGGTGAAGGGCATCTGGCCCGTGACGAAGACCCAGCCGTCGCATTCGACGGCATGGCTGAAGGGCGCGACCGGGTCCGGCGCGCCACTGATCATGTGGAAGATGGGGTTCATGGGTCAGGCTCCTGAAAGTGAGTCGATGGAGGGAAGAGAAGGAATGGCATGCCCGCGCGGTGGAAGGCCGGCGCCAGGGTGCGTGGCATGTGTCTTGCGACGCGGTCGTGTTGCCTTGCAGGGATCCCGACGTTGCAGCTCGAACAGTTCACGACCGAGTCCTACCCGGTGCACCAGCGCCCGCAGGCGTGGCGTGCCGCACTCGAGCCGCACCAGCTTCGCGCCTGCGAGACGCCCTCGGCCGCGCCGCTGCACGGCCGGCTGGCAGCGGGTCGGACGGCGCGCGGCGTGGGCCTGGCGCGCGTGGCCTCCTCGCCGCAGACGCTGGAGCCGCTGCACGGCGACGCGGGCCATGTGTGGATCGCGCTGCTGCAGGCCGGCGAGGCGCATCTGCAGCCCGGCGACGGCCAGCCGGCCCTTGCCCTCGCCGCGGGCGATGTGGTGTGGGGCGCCACGCGCAGCGCGGCGCAGTTGGTGTTCCAGACGGACTTCCGCCAGTTCCACGTCTCGCTGCCCGCGCGTGCCTTCCCCGCCGGCCTGCGGGGCGGCCAGGGCACGGCCCTGGGCCACCTGCCCGGGCGCAGCGGCATGGGCCGCCTGCTGGCCGGCACCCTCGGCGCGCTGGAGGACGCTCTCGACAGCCTGGGCGACGACGACATCGCGCCGCTGGAACATTCGCTGTCCGAGCTCATCGCCGCACGCATGGCCGCGCGGCCGGGCGACGCCCCCGCCGGCATCAGCAACACGCAGGCCGCAACGTTCCGGCGCGTGTGCCAGTTCATCGAAGGGGCGCTGAGCGACCCCGCGCTCTCGCTGGCGGCGGTGGCCGCCCAGGAGCGCGTCTCCGAGCGCCTGGTGCAGAAGCTCTTCGAAGGCCAGGGCCTGACCTTCACCACCTACCTGCGCCAGCGCCGGCTGGAGCGCTGCCGCGCCGACCTGGCCAACCGCCAGTACGGCCACCTGTCGATCTCGGACATCTGCTTCCGCTGGGGCTTCAACGACGCGGCCCATTTCAGCCATGCCTTCCGCGACCGCTACCGCATGTCGCCGCGGCAGTACCGGCAGCAGGCCAACGAGGCCAGCCAGCAGAGCCTGCGCAAGCGCATCCAGCGCGGCTGGCCCTCGGGCTATTTCGAGTCGGGCGGCCGGTCCGAGCCGCAGGCCGATGCGCCACGCGGCGCGCCCGGCGGTGCGGCGAGCGCACAGGCACCGGCCCCCTCGGCCGCCGCCGGCCAGACCGGCCGCCACCACCACCTGCCGGCCACGCCCGAGACCATCCACTGGGGCTACTTCAGCCGCACCATCCCGCCGGTGCTCACCGTGGCCTCGGGCGACATCGTGACCATCGAGACGCTGACCCAGCATGCGTACGACGACCACGAGCGCATGATCAAGGGCGACTCGGGCGCCGAGCGCGTCTTCCACTGGACGCGCGAGCACAAGGCGGTGGACCGGCGCGGCGCCGGCCCCACCGACGCCTTCATCTACGGCCGCGGCAACGGCGAGGGTTTCGGCGTGCACATCTGCACCGGCCCCGTGGCGGTGCAGGGGGCCGAGCCGGGCGACGTGCTGGAGGTGCGCATCCTCGACCTCGCGCCCCGCCTGGCCGCCAATGCGCGCTACGAAGGCCGTGCCTTCGGCAGCAATGCGGCCGCCTGGTGGGGTTTCCATTACGACGACCTGATCGAGGAGCCCAGGCCGCGCGAGGTCATCACCATCTACGAGGTGGACTGCCACCCCGGGCGCATGTGTGCCCATGCCGTCTACAACTTCCGCTGGACGCCGCAGCGCGATCCGCACGGCGTGCTGCACACCACCATCGACTACCCCGGCGTGCCGATCGACCGCAGTGCCATCGTCGAGAACCACGGCGTGCTGGAGGGCGTGAAGATCCCGGTGCGGCCGCACTTCGGCGTCATCGCGCTGGCACCGGCCGAGACGGGGCTGGTGGATTCGATCCCGCCCTCCTCCTTCGGCGGCAACCTCGACAACTGGCGCATCGCCAAGGGCGCCACGGTGTACCTGCGGGTGGCGGTCGACGGTGGCCTGCTGTCGGTGGGCGATCCGCATGCGTCGCAGGGCGACAGCGAGCTGTGCGGCACCGCCATCGAATGCTCGCTGACCGGCGTGTTCCAGCTCGTCCTGCACAAGGCCAAAGATCTGCGCGATGAGCCCTATGCCGACATCGACTACCCGCTGGTCGAGACGGCCGACGAATGGGTGCTGCACGGCTTTTCGCATCCCAACTACCTGCAGGAGTTCGGCGACCGGGCGCGCAGCCTGGTGTACGAGAAGTCCTCGCTGGACCCGGCCATGCGCGACGCCTTCCGCAAGACACGGCGCTTCCTCATGACGGCCATGGGGCTGACGGAGGACGAGGCCATCTCGCTGATGTCGGTCGCCGTGGACTTCGGCGTCACGCAGGTGGTGGATGGCAACTGGGGGGTGCATGCCGTGATCCGCAAGGCCCTGTTCGCGGAGCGGCTGGCGAAGGCCCGGACCGGCGCCTCCTCCCGCGCCTGACCCTGGCGGCACGTCGCCGGCCGCGCGCTCAGCGCGGCCCGAAGACGCACTTGCGGATGGACCCGTGCACGCCCCAGTTGCCGTCCACCACCTGGGTCACGCCGAAGTCGGCCGCCACGGACATGAGGGCGATGGCCTCGTCCTCGCTGAGCTTGTGCACCGTCATCAGGAAGCGCCGCAGCTTGCGGAAGGCGTCGCGCATGGCCGGGTCGAGCGAGGCGGTTTCGGCCACCGTGGTCTGGCCCTCGGGGCCCAGCGTCGCCAGGTAGTTGGCATAGGTGAAGCCGTACACCGACCACAGCTCGTCGGTCTCCAGCAGCGGATGGTCCAGGCCTTCGAGCACGGTGCCGGGAAGGTCGGCCTTCTTGTGCAGCACCAGATCGAACTCGCCCGTCAGCGAGCATTCGATGGCCGTGCCGCCGAGTTCGCTGTCGCCCTGGGCCGCGTGTGGGTCGCCCACCGAGAAGTAGGCACCGGCCACTGCCACGGGGTAGTACATGCGCGCGCCCTTGCCCACGCGCCAGTCGTCGATGTTGCCGCCGCTGTAGCTGGGCGGGATGGAGCTGACGAAGTCGGCCTCGGCCGGCGCCAGCCCCATGGTGCCGAAATGCAGCCGGGCGGGCACCTGCACGTTGCGCAGGACGTCCTCGCGTCGGCGCACCGTGGCCGGGTCCACCTTCACGCCGGGATAGTCGATGGTGGGATGCACCACGCCGTCGGGGTCGGTCTGCGGCGTCCACACGTAGTTGTAGACGGCGCGTGCCGTGGGCTCGGCGGTGGTGTCCAGCTCGAAGATGGTGATCACCTCGCGCGGCTTGGGCTCCTCGATCAGGTCGCGGTACTGGAAACCCCAGGAGGCCGCCGCGTTGGAGCCGAAGCTGCGGCCCAGGAAGGCATGGTTGCAGCTGGGGCGCGGCATCACGTCGAGGATGCGCACCTCCAGCACGTCGCCCGGCTCGGCGCCTTCCACCACCACCGGACCGGTCAGCAGGTGCACGCCCACTCCCTCGCCTTCGCCATAGGTGAAGGGGCCGGTGGTGGGCCCGGCGCCGCGGCGCGGAACGGCCTTGTGCTCGCAGGTCCAGGCGAACACCGATTCGGCGCCCGGGTCGCCGGCCACCATGCGCTCGTGGTCGTCGTTGGCATGGTGGGTCAACGTCTCGATGGTGACGCGGTCGCCCGAGCGCACGGTGAGCGCGGGCGCCACGGCCTTGCTGAAGTAACCCCAGTGCACCGTTTGGGGAGAGACACGGAGAAGGTGATGCATCGTCGGTTCTGCAGGAAAGAAGGAGGATCGATGGTCAGCGCTCGGCCGCCATCACGTTGAGGAAGCGGGCCGTCTGCGGATGCTGTGGCCGGGTGAGGACCTCGCGCGCGGGCCCGCTCTCGACGATGCGGCCGCCCGCCAGGAAGACCACGCGGTCGGCCACGTCGGCCGCGAAATGCAGCTGGTGGGTGGAGATGACCAGCGCCAGCCCGCCGTCCTGCGCCAGGGAGCGGATCACCTCCAGCACCTCGTTGACCAGGGCCGGGTCGAGCGCGGAGGTGGGCTCGTCCATCAGCAGCACGCGCGGCCCGGGCGCGATGGCCCGTGCGATGGCGACGCGCTGCTGCTGGCCGCCCGACAGGTGCCGCGGCAGCGCATCGGCGCGGTGCGACAGGCCCACGCGTGCCAGCAGCTCGCGCGCCCGCTGCTCGGCCCGCTCGGCCGTCCAGCCATGCACCCAGCGCAGCGGCCCGGCGATGTTCTCGAGCGCCGACAGATGCGCGAACAGGTTGAACTGCTGGAACACCATGCCCACGCCCACCCGGGCCCGCTCGCGCGCCAGGTCGGCCGGGCTCATGCGCTCGCCGCCGGCCTGGTAGCCCAGGCGCTGGCCATCGACCACGATGTGGCCGGCGTCCCAGTCCTCCAGGTGGCTGATGCAGCGCAGCAGCGTGCTCTTGCCCGAGCCGCTGGGCCCGAGCAGGGCCACCACCTCGCCCACGGCGACGTCGAGCGCCAGGTCCGCCAGCACCGTCTGGCCGCCGTAGGTCTTGCTGAGCCCGCTGACGCGGACCACGGTCGGCGCCTGGGCCAGCACGGCCGCGCGCTCGGCACGGGCGGCGTCCGAGGCGCCGGTGGTCGTGCGCGGACTCTCATCGTCATGCCCGACTGACAGCTCCGGGGCCGGCGTGGCCGCCAGCACCGGCGCGCGCCGCCAGGGAAGCCAGCGCGCCAGGCCCTGCAGCGTGGCCTGCCGGTCGAGGTCGAAGCGTGCCTCCAGGCACAGCTGCACGAGGCTGATGCCGCCGGTCAGCACCAGGTACAGCAGGCCCGAGGCGAAGAAGACGGAGAAGAAGTCGAAGGTGGACGAGGCCAGCTGCGTGCTGCGCAGCGTCAGCTCCTGCACCGCGATGACCGAGGCCAGCGACGAGTTCTTGAGCGTGCTCACCGCCTCGTTGCCCATGGCCGGCAGCATGGCGCGCAGGGCCTGCGGCGCGATGATGCGGCGCATGAGCATGCGCGGCGTCAGGCCCAGCGCCTGCCCGGCCAGCACCTGGCCGCGCTCCACGCCGAGCACGCCCGAGCGCACCATCTCGGCGATGAAGGTGGCCTCGTTGAAGGCCAGCGCCAGCCCGGCCGCCACCAGGCCCGGCATGCGGATGCCCACGTGCGGCAGCGCGTCGTAGAAGAACACCATCTGCAGGATCAGCGGCGTGCCGCGGAAGATCACCGCATAGGCGCGGGCGAAGGCGGCCAGCGGGCGGAACCGGCTGAGCTGCATCGCCGCCAGCAGCAGCCCGATCAGGGCCCCGCCGGCCAGGCCGATGGCCGTCGCCGCGAGCGTGAATCCGATGCCCCACAGCAGGTAGGGCATCGTCAGGTAGTGAAGAAACAGGTCCATCGGGCCACTCCCGGGCGGCCGGGGCCGCCCGGGACCAGGTCATCTCACTTGGCCAGGACCAGGCGCGGGGCTTCGAGGTTCTCGACCGGCAGGCCGTTCTTCTTGAGCATCTCGGCGTGCGCGCCGGACTTCTGCAGCGCCACCAGCGCGGCCATCACGGCATCGCGGAAGTCGGTCTTGCCCTTGGGCACGGCGATGCCCACCGAGTAGGGAATGGTCACGGCCAGGGCCTTCTCCAGCTTGTCGGGATAGGCCTTGACGGCGCTGTCGACGGTGTTGACGTCGTTGATGTAGGTGTCGGCGCGGCCGGCCAGGATGGCCTGGATGCAGTTCTGGTTGTTGTCGTAGAGCTGGATCTGCGGCTCGGGCTTGCCCGCGGCCTTGCACTGCGCGGCCAGGGCCTGGATCAGCGGCACCTCCACATAGCCGGTGTTCTCGGCCGCGACGGTGCCGCACAGCGAGGTGTCGATGCCGGTGATCTTCTTGGGGTTGCCCTTGGCCACCAGCACGCCGTCGAACACCTTGGAATAGGTGATGAAGTCGGCCGCCTTGGCGCGCTCCTCGGTGGCGTAGATGTCGGAGATGACGATGTCGGCCTGGCCCGACTGAAGCGTGGTGAGCAGCGCCGCGAAGGTCACGGGCTTGTAGCTCACCTTGAAGCCCAGGCAGGCGCCGATCGTCTCGCCCAGGTCGATGTCGAAGCCGATGTAGCGCTCGGGATTCTTGGGGTCGATGGTCTCGTAGCCGGGCGTGTGCGGATTGATGGCGTTGACCAGCGTCTTGCCCTTGAACTGCGGGTACTTGGCCTGCAGCGCCGCGCATTCGCCGGGCGTGGGAAAGACCTCGGCATGGGCCGCGCCGGCGGCACCCAGCGCCAGGGCGACGGTGCCCAGGGCAGTGGCCAGCAGCCGGCGCAGGCGCACCGGCCAGGCAGGGCGGGACGGGCGCTGGCCCGGGACGACGAGGGGGCTGTTCATGGGACGGAAACTCCTGGTGAGGCGGCCCGGCCGGACACCATGTCCGGCTTTGCTGCACCGCGTCAAACCAGTTTAGGAACGGCCTCCCGTGCGCACTTGTCTGGGAGCGCACGAGTCCTTGTGTGGCGCACCTCCCGGTGCCGGGCCGTCCGACCCGACCGCCCCGCTACCCCGCCCGCCGCGCGTCCGCCAGCCGCCGCACCACCGCCACCAGCCGGTCCACCTCCTCCATCGTGTTGTAGAAGGCCAGCGAGGGCCGCACGGTGGTCTCCACGCCAAAACGACGCAGGATCGGCTGCGCACAGTGGTGGCCCGTGCGCACGGCGATGCCTTCCTCGTTGAGGGCGCGGCCGACCTCCTCGGTGCTGTAGCCGGCCAGCACGAAGGACATCACGCTGGCCTTGTCCGCCGCGGTGCCGATCAGGCGCACGCCGCGCACCTCGCCCAGTTGCTGCATGCCGTGGCACAGCAGCGCATGCTCCCAGTGGGCGATGTTCTCCATGCCCAGGCGCTGCACGTAGTCGATGGCGGCGCCCAGGCCCACCGCGTCGGCAATGTTGCCGGTGCCGGCCTCGAACGTGTTGGGCAGCGGCTGGAACACCGTCTTCTCGAAAGTGACGTCGGTAATCATGTTGCCGCCGCCCTGCCAGGGCGGCATGTCCTCCAGCACCTCGCGTTTGCCCCACAGGGCACCGATGCCGGTGGGCCCGAAGACCTTGTGGCCCGAGAAGACGAAGAAGTCGGCCCCGATGTCCTGCACATCCACCCGCATGTGCGACACCGACTGGGCGCCGTCCACCAGCGCCCTGGCACCCGCCCGGTGCGCGAGATCGACGATCTGCTTGACCGGCACCACGGTGCCCAGCGCGTTGGACACCTGCGTGACCGAGACGATCTTCGTGCGGTCGTTCAACAGCTTCTGGTACTCGTCCAGGCGCACCTGCCCACTGTCGTCCACCGGGATCACGCGCAGCTTCGCCCCCTTGGCCGCCGCAAGCTGCTGCCAGGGCACGATGTTGGCGTGGTGCTCCAGATGGCTGACGATGATCTCGTCGCCCTCGCCCACGTGCTGCCAGCCCCAGCTCTTGGCCACCAGGTTGATGGCCTCGGTGGTGCCGCGCACGAAGATCACCTCGTTCACGTCCGGCGCGTTGAGGAAGGCGCGCACCTTCTCGCGCGCCGCCTCGTAGGCGTCGGTGGCCCGCGCGGCGAGCGCATGCGCGGCGCGGTGGATGTTGGAGTTCTCGTGCTCGTAGAAGTACGAGAGCCGCTCGATCACCGACCGGGGCTTGTGCGTGGTGGCCGCGTTGTCCAGCCAGGCCAGCGGCCGGCCGTTGACGCGCTCGGCCAAGATGGGGAAGTCGCGCCGCACCGCATGCACGTCGAAAGGCGGATGCCGGTCGGCAGCGCCCGCGTGCGAAGGCTGGCGCGCGCCGGGCGTGGCGGGGGTGCGGTAGCCGCTGGGCAGCACGACCGGGTCCACGAAGTAGAAGCGCGGTTCGGCCGACGGCGGTGCCGGCGGCTGGGCGCCTGCCGCCGTGGCCGGCGTCGCACGCGGCACCTCGGGCGTGGCGAAGGGCAGTTGCGCCAGCGCATCCAGCGGATCGCCCGCGAGCGGCGCCTGCGCCGGCTGAGGCGCGCCGCCGGGCGAGGGATGCCCGTGCCCGTCGGCCAGGAAGTAGAAGGGTGCGCCGGCCGAAGCCAGCGGATGGCGCTGCGCCTGCGAGGCGGCCGCGGCGTGGCCTTCGGGCACACCCTGCACCCCGCTGCCCAGCCGCGGCTCGTAGCCGGGCACGGTGGTCAGCACCGTGTCGGGCACGCCGTTGCCGGCCGTCGCATGCGGGGCCAGCGCAGGTGCGCGATGCGCCAGCGAGAGCACCGGCGTGGGCGAGGCCGGCAGCAGGTTGCTGCCCGGCACCTGCCCCTGCGGAATCGGCGTGCCGGGCACCGAAGGCCCCAGCCCGGCAGGGCTGGCCAGCGGCGAGCCCGGTGGCGCGATGTTGACCGGTGCCTGCACGCCCGGCACGCTCAGCGGCAGGCTGGCCGCCGACAGGGCGGAGGACGGCGGCGTGGGCGACACGCCCGCCAGGCCGGGCGCCAAGGGCGAGCGCAACGCATCGCCCGCCTCGCCCGGCAAGGCGGCGAACAGCGCATTGGCCATGCGCGCCAGCACGGCTGGATCGATGGGTGCCTCGAAGGCGCCCGGGACTGCGGTCATGCCTGTCACCCGCCCTTACTTGTAGGTGTCCAGGACCGAGTAGTCGTGGTAGCGGTTGACTTCCACGTCGTCCAGCACGGCCAGCGCGTCGCGGGTGAGCACAGCCAGCGAGCAGTACTGCGAGATCAGGTAGGACGCGATGGCATGGTTGTTGATGCCCATGAAGCGCACCGACAGGCCGGGACCCTGCTCGCCGGGCACGCCGGGCTGGTACAGGCCGACGACGCCCTGGCGCTTGTCGCCCACGCGCAGCAGGATGAACTTGGTCTTGCCGTCGGCCACCGGCACCTTGTCCGAGGGGATCAGCGGGATGCCGCGCCAGGTGATGAACTGCGAGCCGAACAGGCTCACGGTGGGCGGCGGCGTGCCGCGGCGCGTGGCCTCGCGCGCGAAGGCCGCGATGCCCAGCGGATGGGTGAGGAAGAAGGCCGGCTCCTTCCAGACCTTGGTGAGCAGCTCGTCCAGGTCGTCGGGCGTGGGCGCGCCGCTGAGCGGAAAGATGCGCTGCTCGTCCGTCACCTGCGACAGCAGGCCGTAGTCCGGGTTGTTGATCAGCTCGCTTTCCTGGTTCTCCTTGATCGTCTCGATCGTCAGGCGAAGCTGTTCCTTGATCTGGTCATGCGGGCTGCTGTAGAGGTCGGAGACGCGGGTGTGCACGTCCAGCACGGTGCTGACGGCATTGAGGAAGTACTCGCGTGGATGCTCCTCGTAGTCCACCCAGGTGCGCGGCAGCTGGTTCTCGGACTCCTTGGCGGTGCAGGTGACCTTGATCGCCTCGGGGTTCTTGACCTTGTTCAGGCGGTAGATGCCCGCCTCCACCGGCACCCACTGCAGCAGGTGCGTCAGCCAGCGCGGGCTGATCGTCTCGAGCTGGGGAACGGTCTTGGTGGCATTGGCCAGCTGTCTTGCGGCGATGTCGCCCAATGCGGCGGTGCCGCCCACGGTTGCGCTCATGAAGGAACTCCGGTGCTCAGTGAAGAAAGAGGGAGGGCAGGTGGAACGGGCCGCTGTCCAACGCGGCCGCCACAGGCTGCTGACGGCGGGAAGTGTCTGTGCCGGTGCGTGGCGCCATCAACTGGCTATAGCCGCCAAGTTGATGCGTTGCGCGATGCGGTGCCGGCCGGTCTGCTCGCAGCGCACCAGCAGCGTGGCCAGGTTGAGCTCCAGCGCCGCGGCCAGCTTCTGCGCCGTGGCCAGCGAAGCCACCACGCGGCCGCGCTCGACCTCGCCCACATAGCTGCGATTGAGTTCGGAGCGGGCCGCCAGCTCTTCCTGCGACCAGTGCTGCTGCTCGCGCAGCTGGCGCACCGTCAGCCCGAACAGTTCCACCAGTTCGGCTACCGCGGCCTCGCGGATGGCCCGGGACGCCTCGGCAGGTGCCGCCCAGCCGTTGGACGATGGCAAGGTGCTCACGCCGCGGCTCCGTTGCGCAGCGTGGCCTGGGTGACGCTGGCGCCCGGCGGCACGTCGTCGATGACCCAGACGTTGCCGCCGATCACCGCCCCGCGGCCGATGGTGACCCGCCCGAGGATGGTGGCACCGGCATAGATGACGACGTCGTCCTCCACCACCGGATGCCGCGGCAGGCCCTTGCGCAGCGCGCCGTTCTCGTCGGTGGGAAAGCGCTTGGCCCCCAGCGTGACGGCCTGGTAGAGCCGCACCCGCTCGCCGATGATGGCCGTCTCGCCGATCACGACGCCCGTGCCGTGGTCGATGAAGAAGGCGGCCCCGATCTGCGCGCCCGGGTGGATGTCGATGCCGGTGGCCGCATGCGACTGCTCGGCCACGATGCGGGCGAGCAGCGGCAGCCCCAGGCCATACAGCGCATGGGCGAGCCGGTGGTGGATCAGTGCCAGCACGCCCGGATAGCACAGCAGCACCTCGTCCACGCTGCGCGCCGCCGGGTCGCCCTGAAAGGCCGCCTGCACGTCGGAATCCAGCAGGCGGCGAATCTGCGGCAACTGCGCGGCGAAAGCACGCACCGCGGACTCGGCGCGGCCCTGCACATCGGCGTGCGTGACGGTCTCGTCGTGCCGCAGCGCATGCGAGACCTCCAGCCGGGCCTGTTCCAGTAGCGCCTGCAGGGCGGTCTCGAGGGTGTAGCCGACGTAGAAATCCTCACCGTCGTGCCGCAGCTCGGGCGGCCCGAGCCGCATGGGAAACAGCGCGCCCTGCAACTGCTCCAGGATCGCCGCCAGCGCCGTGCGCGAGGGCAGCTCGCGGCCGCCGGGTTCACGCGAGCGTCGGTGCGTAGCGCGCCAGTCGGCGCGCGCCTCGTGCAGGGCGCGCACCACGCCCTCGATGTCGAACTCCGCCATGTGGCCTCCCTCATTCGTTCAATGCGCTGCTGCGTCTGCCGGCACTGGAGCGCGTGCGCGCGGGTTCGATGGCCCGGGCGTCACACGCGCAGCCGAAGCCGCCGGCGCTGGCGTGTTCAGTCCTGCACCCAGGGCAGGCCGTGGAAGCGCCACCCGTCCGCGTGCCCGCGCTGTTGCCGCGCGTCGAGCTCGCCCTCGAAGCCTTCGAGCACGTTGAACACATGCCGGAAGCCCGCCTTGGCCGCGGCCTCGGCCGCCTGCGCACTGCGCTTGCCGCTGCGGCACAGCAGCAGCACCGTGGCGTCCTTGCCGCCGACCTTGGCTTCGAGCTCGCGCACGAAGCGCGGGTTGCGGGTGAGCGATGTGCCGGTGGCCCAGGGCACATGCACGCTGCCTTCCACATGCCCGACGAACTTGCGCTCTTCGGCCGTGCGCACATCCACCAGTTGGGCCTGCCCGGCCTGAACCAGCGTCCAGGCCACGGGCGGCTGGACGCCGCCGGCGTAGGGAAGGTTGAGTTCGGCCGCCAGCGCCTGCGCCTGTTCCAGGGCGGCGGGCAGCGGCGGGGTCTGGCGAAGAGGGGCTTCGCTGTCGATCGGCATGGTCGCGGGTTCCTTGTCTGTGGTTGTCTGTCCGGTGGCGATGGCCATCACTCTAGGCGGCCGACCCCGGAACGCAAACGACGGAAAAGTGGGTTTCAAACAACTGCAGGCTCTAAACGCTCTGTCGACGGCGAATCGTGAAGAAGAGAATAAATTTGGGCTTCGATCTTCAACAAGTCCGCCTGGCCACGTACTCGGGCCCGGGGCGCGGGCACGTCGACGATGCACCGGATGCGACCGGGCCTGGGCGACAGCAGGACCACGCGATCGCCCAGGAAAACGGCTTCCCCCACGTCATGGGTCACAAACACCACGGTCTGCCTCTCGCGCTGCCAGAGCTCAAGAAGTTCTTCCTGAAGGGCGACGCGGGTCAGATGGTCCACGGCCCCGAAGGGCTCGTCCATGAGCAGCGCACGTGGCTGGTTGGCCAGAGCGCGCGCGATACCCGCACGCTGGCGCATGCCTCCCGACAGCTGGTGCGGATAGGCGCTGGCGAACCGTTCCAGCCCGACCCGTCCCAGCGCATCCAACGCCGCGGCTGCGCACGCCCGGCGCGACTCGCCACGCAGCTCCGGCCCGAGCGCCACGTTTTGCAACAACGTACGCCAAGGAAAGAGCGCTGGATCCTGGAACACGAGGCCGCGTGCAGGATCGGGGCCCTGGATGGGAGCGCCCGCATACTCCGCCACACCGCCCGTGGGCGCGAGCAGACCGGCCAGGATGTCCAGCAGCGTGCTCTTGCCGCATCCGCTTGCACCCAGCAGGCAAACGAACTCGCCGTCGCGCACGTGCAGGTCCACGTCCTGCAGCGTCTGGACGGGAACGGGCCCCTTGTGGACGTGGCTCACCGAGCGCAGGCGGAAGTCCGGCATGGCAGTGCAGCGCGCGGATCAGGGCGCCACGCTGGCGGGTGCCAGGCGGGTGTCGATGAACTTCGAGGCATCGTAGATCTCGGGCTGGAAGCCCAGTGCGTGCTGGATGCGCTGTGTCTCATCCACCGCCTCCAGCGACACCTGCGGGTCGTTGCTCCAGATCGGGAGCTCGCGTGCGACCGCCGCATCCACCACCTTGGGATCGACCTTCAATCGACTGGCGTAGAACGCCTTGTATTCGTCCAGGTGGGCTTTGGCGTAGGCATTCGCGCGGAAGTAGGCCCGCAGGAATTTGCGCACCGTGTCTGGCGACTGCGCCAGGAAGTCGTTGCGCACGACGATCACGCCGGTATGGAAGCGAGGCAGGTAGTCATAGCCGGCTGCAATCACCCGGCCCTTGCCGGTGGCCTCTGCCAGGGACGCGAACGGCTCGTGGATGATGGTGGCGCTCACCGCGCCGTTCTCCAGCGTGGCGAGGGCCGCGGCATTGACGCCGTTGGCGACAAAGCTCACCTGGTCTGCAGGCACGCCCTCTTTCGTCAGGATGGTCCGTGCGTAGACATCGAGGCCCGTACCGAAGGCGGCGGCGCCGACGGTCTTGCCCTTGAGCCGGGACACCTGGGCAATGTCGGGCGCGGCCACGAGGTAGAACGGACCGACGTGGCGGAACAGCGAAGACACGATGGTGAGCGGAACGCCTTTGCCCGCCGCGACGATGGCACCGGTGGTGTTCCAGTCCGCGATGTCGATGTCCTTGCTGGCCAGGCCTGAGATCGGGTCGCGGGTGTCGATGAATTCCAGCGCCAGGCCCTCTTCCTTGAAGAAGCCTTTTTCGATGCCCAGTTGCACCCCGAGCCCTGTCACGCCGCCGTAACCCGCGTAGCGGACGGCCTGCAGCGCGGACGGCGCAGCCGCTGCGGGCGGCGCGGCCTCGGTATCGCCGGTGCGAGAGCACGCACCCAGCAGCAGAGCGAGACCCAGCAGAAGCGAGCTGCCGGCGGCGCGGCGCGAAGAAAGAAGAGTCATGGATATCTCCAGGAAGCGATGGAAACCGGGAAGACGATGCGCGCGGGCGACCCTCAGGCCAGGCGCCAGCGCAGGAAGAACATCCGCTCGATCAGGTCCAGGGCCGCGACCATCGCAACGGCCAGGGCCGTCACCACGGTCACAAGGGCGAAGGTGGCGGGCGTATCCAGGGCGGCGGCAGACCGGGTCAGCAGATTGCCCAGGCCCGCCTTGGACGACAGCATCTCCGCGAACAGGGCGCCCACGAGCCCCACCGACGCCGACACGCGCAGTGCGGCGAACACCGTCGGTACCGCGGAAGGCAGCAGCACCTTCCGCACGACCTGCCCCCGAGAAGCACCGAAGGCCTGCGCCACGCGCAGGTGGTCCCGACGGGCCTGCTTCACGCCGGCCAGCGTGCTGTAGTGGATCTGGAAGACGGAGAACAGGAACACGATGGCCACCTTGTGGCCGAAGCCGATGCCAAGCCATAGCGCAAGCAGCGGAACGACGGCAACCTTCGGCACGGACATCAGTGCAGCCACATAAGGACTGGCGAAGCGCTCCAGTCCCGGCATCAGCGCGAGCACCACGCCGCCGGTCATGCCCGCCACCACGGCAGCCCCATAGCCAGCAGCGAATTCGCCCAGGGTGATGCCGGTGTGCCGGACCAGTGCGCCTTTCTGAAAGAGTTCCAGCATCGAAGCACCAATGGCCGATGGCGTCGGCAGGTAGAGCGGATTCACGCCGCCTGCGCGGACCGCGAACTCCCAGACTCCGAGCAGAAGACAAAGGGCCACCCACTGGGCAAGACGCAGGCGCCACGACCGGCGGTGCCCGCCCGCGCGTTCAAACACCCCGGCGCACCACGTCGTCGAGACGATGGTGGACCTCGGTGAGCGCGGCTGGCACTGCTGCCGGCGCCGCCAGCGGGGCGGCATAGCGGCTGGCGGGCGCAGGCTTCGCACCGAAATGCTCGCGAAAGGTCACGCCTGTGTATTCCGTCCGGAACAGTCCCCGTTCACGAAGAAGGGGCACCACCAGATCCACGAAATCGTCCAGCCCTCCCGGCAGATGGGGCGGACAGATGTTGAAGCCATCCGCGGCACCGTGCTCGAACCAGTGCTGCATCGTGTCTGCCACCTCCTGTGCACTGCCGATGGCCAGGAAATGCCCGCGACCGCGAGCGATACCGTAGGCAAAGACCTGCTGCACCGTGGGCGTCTGGGTCTGGTTGAGCAGTCGGGCCTGCGCCACGAAGTGGCGTGCCAGGGCAAGCCCAGGCACATGGGGATCGACGGCAGGAAACGGCGAATCCGCCTGCAGCCCCGCCAGCGGCACGCCCAGTTGCTGCTCCAGCGCCTCGATGTCGAGGGGGGTGGCGATCAGCTCGCTCAGCCGGCGATACAGGCTGAACGCCTCCTCGCGGGTACGGCCGACATAAGGCACCAGGCCGGGCAACACATGCACATCCTGCGGAAGGCGGCCCTGCGCGGCGGCGCCTGCCTTGATCTCGCGATAGAACGCCTGCGCCGATTCCAGCGTCGGAACGCCTGCAAAGACGACGGAGGAACGGGCAGCGCCGAATGCCCGTGACCTCGCGGAGGTGCCGGCGTTGACCAGCGGGATCTGGCCCTGAACCGGCCTGAGCACGTTCAGCGGGCCGCGGACCTGGAAATGCTCGCCCTCATGCCCGATCGTGTGCACCCGTTGCGGGTGAACGAGCACACCCGCGGCCTTGTCGCCCTGCAGGGCATCGTCCTCCCAGCTGTCCCACAGCTTCTGGACGACATCCACCAGTTCCTCGGCCCAGTCGTAGCGGCGCGGGTTGTCCCAGTGCTGCTCGCGGCTGAAGTTCGCCGCCGCGCGCGGGTCGGCGCCGGTGACCACGTTCCACGCAAGGCGCCCGCGGCTCAGGTGGTCCAACGACGCGGTCTGGCGCGCGATGTGGTACGGGTCGGCATACGTGGTGTTGGCTGTGGCGATCAGGCCGATGCGCTGAGTGACCGCCGCCACATAGCCCAGCATGGTGAAGGGCTCCAGCCTGACGGTCTGGGAGGGAAAGACGTATTGCTGCTCGGCGCTGGTGGCCAGGGCATCGCCCAGGAAGAAGAAATCGAACTTCGCCGCCTCGGCCTTGCGTGCGATGCCAGCAATGAAATCGGGGTCGTGCGAGGCCCGAGGGTCCACGTCGGGCAGGCGCCACGCGCCCGGGTGGTAACCGAGCGAAAAAAGGAAGATCCCGAGGTGGAGTTGTCGTTCAAGGTCGGCGGAGCCTGGCATTCGGCGCAGTGGGAAAAGGACGTAAGCCCTGCAGTCTCCTTCGGCGGGTGCCGGCGGCGAAGCACAAAGCGCGCAGCTTCTTATGCGGGAAACAGCTTTGCGGTCGATGCATGCGCGGGCAGTCTCCGCGCCCGAGGACGCTGCCGTCCGCGCACACCCGGCGACGGCACGCCAGCTTCAGTGCGCACCAGCTGCGGGATGCGCAGGTCGCGCCAGCCCCAGGTTGCCGCGCAGGGTGCGGTGCGCGTACTCGCGCCGGAACAGCCCGCGCCGCTGCAACTCGGGCACTACAAGCCGGGCAAAGTCCTCCAGCCCGTGCGGCAGCGTCGGCGCCAGAATGTTGAAGCCGTCGGCCGCCTCGTTGCGGAACCAGTGCTCGATCTGGTCGGCGATGGATTCGGGCGTTCCCACCACCGTCCAGTGCCCGCGCGCGCCGGCCACACGTTCGTAGAGCTGGCGGATGCTCAGGCTCTCACGCCGGGCCAGGTCGGCGAAAAGCGCCTGCCGGCTTTTCCAGCCTTCGGTGACGGGCAGGTCCTGCGGAAAGGGGTCGTCCACCGAATAGGCCGACAGGTCGACATTGCCCAGGAAGGTCGACAGCAGTCCCACGCCCAGCACCGGGTCGATGAGCGACTGCAGTTGCTCGAACTTCTCCTGCGCCTCCTGCGCGCTGCGGCCAATGAAGGGCGAGAGTCCGGGCAGGATCTTGAGCGAATCGGGTGCCCGTCCGAAGGCCGCGAGCCTGGCCTTGAGGCCGCGGTAGAAGGCCTGCGCCTGCTCCGGCGTCTGCTGGGCCGTGAACACGAGTTCGGCGGTGGCGGCCGCCAGGTCCTGGCCGTCATCGGAGGAGCCGGCCTGCACCACCACCGGCCGTCCTTGCGGCGAGCGCGGCGTCTGCAGGCCGCCGTGCACGCGGTAGTGGTCGCCGTCGACATCCACCCGGTGCAGCTTCGCCGGGTCGAAGAAGCGGTTGGCGGCGCGGTCGTGGATGAAGGCGTCGTCCTCCCAGGTGTCCCACAGGCCCTGGACGATGCGCACGTATTCACGGGCACGGGAATAGCGCTCGGCATGCGGAAGCTGCTGGGTCAGGCCGAAGCTGCGCGCCTCGAAGTCGCTGCCGGAGGTGACCAGGTTCCAGCCGCTGCGGCCACCACTGAGCTGGTCGAGGGTGGCGAACTTGCGCGCCAGCTGATAGGGCGGCAGGTAGGTGGACGAGACGGTGGCCACCAGGCCGATGTGCGTGGTGGCCTGCGACAGGGCGGCCAGCGTGAGCGTGGGCTCCATCGGATACCACAGCGCGTTGCGGGCGAGCACATCGTCGGGACCGCCGGGCAGGCCGACGTTGTCGGCGAAGAAGATGGCATCGAACTTCGCGTCCTCGGCGATGCGTGCCCACTGCCGCAGCGATTCGATGCGGCTGGCCGCACCCGCATCCAAGCGGGGATCGCGCCATGCGGCCAGATGGTGGCCGACGCCGAAGAAAAAGGCACCGAGGTGCAGCTGGCGAGACGTGGAACTGGGCATGGGGAGGATGCGGCGGGCGGCGAATGTGGCGAGGGTCGGCGTGCTCAGACGGTGTGAATGCGTCCGGCGTGGCCGAGCGGGCATGGCGGCTTCGTTCGCACCGTCTCATTCCCACTCGTCCAGCGCCTGGCCGCTGAGGCTGAGCAGTTGCACGGCGAAGTCGTCCAGCAGGGGCAGGCGCGGCCCCCTGGCGCCGGTCGGCCGGGCCACCCAGCCTTCGCTGCTGCCGAAGAGTCGCAGCGCATCGAAGTCGGGCTGCTCACCGCCGTCGAAGGTGTGGGCCATGCCGGCCGGCACGCTCACCCAGTCGCCGGCTTCGCACAGCAGGCCCACGAAGCCGTCGGCATGACGCAGATGGAACAGGCCGGTGCCGGACAGGAAAAGCCGGATCTCTGCCTCGGCATGCGTGTGCTCCGTCAGGAAGCTGCGGCGCAGCCGCGGCCAGTCGAAGTGGCCGGGCCGGAGCGTGATGCGGTCGATGCTGCGAACGTCCAGAACGCGTTGCAAGTCGGCCAGCTCGGCCGCGTAGACATTGCAGACGGCCTCGAGGCCCTCGCCCAGGTCCTCGTGCACCGGCACGCGGCCGCTGCGAAGGCCCAGCGCTGCGAGGGCGCCGGCGATGCGGTGCTCGCACACCAGGGTCTCGCCCCAGCGTCCCCGCTTGTCGAAATGCACCAGTGCCGCCATGCCGACGTCCCCGTTGCGGTGGCCTGGTGTGCGAGGCCCTACTGCAGCGCCGCCGGGCGCGCGTAGCCGGGGAAGTCGCGGTCCAGCACCTGCTTGAAGAACGGCGACCTGAAGGCCGCCTGCAGGTCGGCCACCCAGGGCGCGCCCTTGTCGGGCGTGCGCACGGCCGCCACCAGCAGGTAGTAGTCGGGCGTCTTCTCCAATGCCACCGCGTCGGTGAGCTTGAGGCCGGAGGAGATGGCGAAGTTGCCGTTGATGACCGAGAAGTCGGTGTCGTCCAGCGCTCGCGGCAGCTGGGCGGCTTCGAGCGGCACGAAGCGCAGCTTCTTCGGGTTGTCGGCGATGTCCTTCTCGGTCACCTTGAGCGGGTCGACGCCGGCCTTGGTCTTGACCAGGCCGTACTGCTCCAGGAAGACGAAGGTGCGGGCCAGGTTGGTGGGGTCGTTGGGCACGGCGATGCGGGCGCCCTCCTTCACCTCGGCCACGGTCTTGAACTTGCGCGAGTACAGGCCCAGGGGCGCGATGGGGCCCTGAACCACGTCCGCGAGGTCGAGCTTGTTCTTCTCGGCGAAGTTCCTGAGGTAGATGATGTGCTGGAAGTAGTTGGCGTCCAGCGAGCCCTGGGCCAGCGCATGGTTGGGCTGCACGTAGTCGCTGAACTCGACCAGCTTGACTTTGTAGCCCTTCTGTTCGAGCTGCGGCTGGATGCCCCGGCGCAGCACCTCGATGTTGGAGCCGGCCGTGGTGCCGATGACCAGCTCCTTCTTGGCGGCGGCAGGCTGCTGCGCCAGCGCGGGCAGGGCCAGGGAAGCGGCCAGGCTGGCCAGGACGACATGACGGCGGAACAGGGACATGGAAAGGAGCCGAGGGGAGAGGAAGGAAAGGAGAGAAGCGGTCAGCGCTTGTCCAGCCGGTGCGCGATGGCGTTGCCACCGAACTGGATGATCTGCACCAGCACCACGAGCAGCGCCACGGTCAGCAGCATCACGTCGGTCTGGAAGCGGTAGTAGCCGTAGCGGATGGCCAGGTCGCCGATGCCGCCGCCGCCCACCACGCCGGCCACGGCCGAGTACGACAGGAAGCTCACGGCCAGCACGGTGAGGGCCAGCACCAGGCCCGAGCGGGCCTCGCGCACCAGCACCCGCCACACGATCTGCAGCTCGGAGGCGCCCATGGCATGGGCTGCCTCTATGACGCCGCGCGGCACCTCGCGGATGCTCTGCTCCACCAGCCGCGCGAAGTAGGGAATGGCCGCCACCGACAGCGGCACGGCCGCCGCCAGCGGCCCGATGGAGGTGCCCGCGATCACCCGCGTGAATGGCACCAGCGCCACCAGCAGGATGATGAAGGGGAAGGAACGCACGGTGTTCACCACCCAGCTCAGCACCAGGTAGGACGGCCGGTGGTCCAGCGACTGCCCGGGCCCGAGCAGGAAGAGCAGCACGCCCAGGGGGCCGCCGAGCACGATGGCCGCACCGAGGCCGATGGCCAGCATCAGCAGGGTCTGCTGCGTGGCGGTCCACAGCTCGGGAAGGATGGCAACGATGTTCTCAGACATGGGCAAGACGGGCGGTGGAGAGGGAAGCCGTGGCAGCGTCGGCCGCAGGCGATGGGCGAGCGGCCGACGCCGTCGCAGCGGCTGTGGCGGCGTCGGCGGCGGCAGGAGACGCCGCAGCCGGGGGCGACCAGGGCCGCTGCGCGATCTGCTCGGCCAGCTCGCGGCCCAGGCTGCTGTGGCGCGGCTGGGCCGCCACCTGGTCGACGTCGAACTGCTCCACCAGTGCGCCCTGCTCCAGCACGGCGACGCGGCGGCACAGCTGCTGCACCACGGGCAGCTCGTGCGTGACGATGACGATGGTCACGCCCAGGCGCGCGTTGATCTCGCGCAGGGTGTGCAGCAGGGCGCGCGTGGTCTCGGCGTCGAGCGCCGAAGTGGGCTCGTCGCACAGCAGCACGTCGGGCCGCGGCGCCAGGGCGCGGGCGATGGCCACGCGCTGCTTCTGGCCGCCCGAGAGCTGCGCCGGATAGGCGCCCGCCTTGTCCGCCAGGCCGACGAGGGCGAGGCATTCCTGCACCCGCGCCTCGATGTCGGCGCGCGAATGGCGGCCGTGGATGCGCAGCGGAAAGGCCACGTTCTCGGCCACCGTCGCGTTCTGCAGCAGGTTGAACTGCTGGAAGATCATGCCGATGGACTGGCGGGTCTCGCGCAGCTCGCGACGCGACAGGCGGGTGAGGTCGCGGCCGTTGACCAGCACCCGGCCGCCATCGGGCCGCTCCAGCAGGTTGATGAGGCGCAGCAGCGTGGACTTGCCGGCGCCGCTCTTGCCGATCAGGCCGAAGACCTCGCCGCGGCCGATGGCCAGCTGCAGCGGCTGCACGGCGGTGAAGCGCCGGCCGTCGGGCAGGGCGAATTGCTTGTGCACGCCGTCGAGCCGGATCAAAGGCTCGTCGGTGGCGACGTTGTGGGGGACAAGGCTCATGGGGCTGGCAGGAAGGGCCGACGCGGCGAGGCACCGCATGGCACGGCATGGCGAAGGCCCCGACTGTGGGCCGGCGCGGTTCCAGAACAAACGAATGAATCCGGCGTTGCTCATGCGGAAAACGTCTTTGGCGCGCCACCGCACGCCACGCCGCTCAACGCAGCGCCGTTATGCGCCGCCCGGCTAAGCAATGGCGGAATGCTTCGTTCATGCCGGACGGCCGTCGACGCACAGTGCGCCTCCCAGGCTGCTCCAGGCCGCATTCCCGACGATTCGCGCCATGTCCTTTCCCCTCCGTCCCCGCCGCCTTGCGGCGCTCTCGCTCCTCGGCCTCGCGGCCTTCGCGACGCACGCGGCCGAACTGGCCGTGGGCTTCATGCCCGGCCCCTACCGAGACGCCTTCGCCAAGGGCATCGCGCCCCAGCTCGAAAAGAAGGGCTACCAGATCCGCTACGTCGAGTTCAGCCAGGGCGTGCAGCCCAACGACGCGGTGCAGCGCGGCCAGATCGACGCCAACATCTTCCAGCACACCCTCTACCTGCAGGCCACCAACAAGAGCCAGGGCTTCGACCTGGTGCCGGTGGTGCATGTACCGACCCCGCCCATGGGGCTGTATTCGCAGAAGCACAAGAAGCTGACCGATGTGCCCGACGGCGCGACCGTCACGCTGCCGGCCGATCCGGTCAATGCGGCGCGCGCGCTCAACATCCTGGCGGCGCTCGGCTGGGTGCAGCTCAAGCCGGGCGTGGACCCGATCAGCGTCTCCGAGCGCGACGTCGTCGCCAATCCCAAGCGGCTCAAGCTGGTGCCGCTGGACGCCGCGCAGGCGCCGCGCTCGCTGGCCGATGCCGACCTGGCGGCCGTGCAGGGCAACTTCGCCGTCGCCTCGGGGTTGAAGCTCACCGAGGCGCTCAAGCTCGAAGACATGACGCTGCCCTACGTGAACGTGGTGGCCGTCAAGCGCGGCAACGAGAACGCGGCCTTCGCCCGCGACATCGCCGAGGCCTACCGCTCGGTCGAGTTCCAGCGCTTCTTCCGCGCCAACCCGGTGTGGGCCGGCTACCGGCTGCCCGACTACTTCACCGCGGCCCAATGACCGCCCGCACCGAAGACGAAGCCCCGACCCGTTCGTCGAGCGCCAGCGCCCAGGCAGTGACCATGAGCACGCAAGCCTTCTTCGACGGGCCCACCGCCGACACCTGGCAGGCCCGCGCCCATGGGTTGCGACAGGCGCTGCAGGCGGACGCGCCCATGCGCGACCGGGCCGGCGGCCGGCCCGTGGCCGCGCAGGCACTGCTCAAGGGCAGCGGCCTGCTGCCGGCCCTGGTGCCCGTGCATCAGGGCGGCGGGGGCGCCGCGGTGTCCAGCCTGCTGCGCGCCGTGCGCGAGCTGGCCCGCACCGATGCCTCGGTCGCCTTGCTGTTGGGCCATCACATCGCGGCCGTGCTGGGCCTGGCGGTGCACGGCAGTGCACAGGCCCAGTCCCTGCTGAACGCCACGGCCCGGCAGCGCTGGCTGTGGACGCATCCGCTGGACACCGACCTGCCCACGCTGGGCGCCCGGCGCATCGGCGCGGGCTGGCTGCTCGACGGCCAGTTGCATGCCACGGCCGGCCTGCATGCCGCCGATCGCCTGCTGCTGAGCTGGCCCGACGTGCGCGGATCGCGCGTGACGGCCAGCCTGCGGCTGGACCATCCCGGCGTTGGCGAGGCCCTGCTGGACGATGGCTTCGGCCTGCGCCAGGCCGGCGGCGGCACGCTGCCCCTGTCGGCCGTGCAGTTGGGCGAGCCCGAACTGCTCGGCCCCGCGGTCCGTCCCACCTCGCCGCGCGCCGACCTGCCGGCCCTGCTGCAGCAGGCCGCCCAGCTGGAGGTCTTCATCGGCAGCGCCTGGGGTGCGCTGGACGAAGGCCGCGCCTACACCCTCACCGCCTCGCGGCCCTGGATCCATTCCGGCGTCGAGCGCCACGAGGACGATCCGTGGATCCAGCGCCGCTACGGCGAACTCGCGCTGCGCGTGCAGGCCGCCACCGAGCTGGCCGAGCGCGTAGCCCGGGACTTCGACCTGGCCCGGGCGGCCGGGGACGACCTGAATGCCGCCGCCCGCGATGCGCTGGCCGTGCAGATCGCCACCGCCCACCTGGAAGCCGCCGAGGCGGCCGACGCCGCCGGCAGCGGCATCTTCGAGCTGATGGGCGCACGCTCGGCCACCGTGGCCAACGGCTACGACCGCTTCTGGCGCGACACGCGCACGCTGCGCCTGCCTCAGCGCACCGACGCACGCCAGCGCGCCCTGGGCCGCTGGCTGCTGGGGGGCGCCGCGCCCCTGTCCACGCCGGCCACGCCCACGGCCGTCTTCGCGGCCCCATCGCCATGAGCGCCCGCCGCACAGCCCACGCCGGAGGTCTTCCCTTGAGCGCCGTCATCCTGCCCCACCCCACCTTGCAAGAACAGGCACCGCCCGCGCTCTTCGAGCCCGAAAGCGCCAACCCGTACATCACGCGCGCCGCCGCGCTGCGCCCGCTGTTCGCCCGCGACGCGGCCGAGCGCGACCGCGCCGGCGGCCGGCCCTCGGCGCAGATCGCCCTGCTGCGGCAGGAAGGCCTGCTTGCCCTGCTGCTGCCCACGGCCGTCGGCGGCGAGGCCCAACCCTGGTCGACGGCCCTGCGCATCACACGCCTGCTGTCGCAGGTGGACAGCTCCGTCGGCCACCTCTACGGCTACCACTACGTCAGCCTGCTCGGCCTGGGGCTGCGCCAGGTGCCGGCCCAGGTCGAGCCGCTGTGGCGCCGCTCCGCGCAGGCCCAATGGTTCTGGGGCAACACGGCCAACAGCTTCTCCAAGAGCCTGTTCGGCCGGCGCGAGGGCGACCACTTCGTGCTCGACGGCTTCCGGCCCTTCACCTCGGGCTCGCACGTGGCCGACTGGCTCTCCATCGCCTGGGAAGATCCGGCCACCGGCGAGCGCCGCGCCGCCGCCATCGAGGCTGGCCGCGCGGGCGTGGTGATCGAGGACGACTGGGACGGCATCGGCCAGCGGCAGACCGGCAGCGGCCGGGTCAGCTTCCATGGCGTGCGCGTGCATGCCGACGAAGTGCTGGGCCCGCCCGCGCCGCTGGACCCGACCCGCGCGCCGGCCGAGCCCTGGCGCACCGTCACGCCGCTGCTGCAGCAGAGCGTGCTGCTCAACGTCTTCGTCGGCGTGGCCCAGGGCGCCCTGCGCACGGCCCGCGACACGCTGCTGGACGCGCCCGCCTCGCGCCGGCTGCAGCACGACCCCGGCGTGCAGCGCCTGCTGGGCGAACTGTGGAGCCGCACCCGCGCCGCCATCGCGCTGGCCGACCGCGCCCTGCGCGCCCTGGACGCCGCCGCCGCGCGCGGCGTGCATCTCACGGCCGAAGAGCGCGGCGAAGCCGCCGTCGCCATCGCCGCGGCCAACGTGCTGGCCGGCGAGGTCGCGCTGCAGACCGCGGCCGGCCTGCTCGAAGCGCTCGGGCCCCTGGCCGCCGACCGCGGCGCCGGCTTCGACCGCTTCTGGCGCAACGTGCGCATCCACACCCTGCACAACCCGGCCGAATACAAGGTCCGCAACGTCGGCCGCCACTTTCTTTCGGGCCAGCCGCCCGCCCCTGGAACCTTCCAATGACCGCCCCACGTCCCCGTCAGCTGCACCTCAACATCAACGCCCTGCATTCGGGCTTCGTGCCCTCGGCCTGGCGCCTGCCCGAAAGCGCGCCCGACGCCTTCATCGACGTGCACCACTACGTGCGCCTCGCGCGCATCGCCGAGGCCGGCAAGCTCGACGCGATCTTCCTGGCCGACAACGCGGCCATCGTCGACCAGATCGACTTCCGCCCCATCACCGCGCTGGAGCCCACGGTGCTGCTCACCGCCGTGGCCGCCGCCACCAGGCACCTGGGCGTGATCGGCACCGCCTCCACCAGCTACAACGAGCCCTACAACATCGCCCGCCGCTTCGCCTCGCTGGATCTGGTGAGCGGCGGTCGCGCAGGCTGGAACGTGGTGACCACCGCCGATCTGCCCTCGGCCCGCAACTTCGGCCTGGAGGCCGTGCCCGACCATGCCCAGCGCTACCGCCGCGCCGACGAGTTCACCCAGCTGGTGAAGGACCTGTGGGACAGCTGGGAGGACGATGCCTTCATCGGCGACAAGGCCACCGGCCGCTTCGTGGACCTGGCCAAGGTGCATCCGGTGCGGCACCGCGGCGAGTTCTTCTCGGTGCAGGGCCCGCTCAACCTGCCGCGCTCGCCGCAGGGCCGGCCGGTGCTGGTGCAGGCCGGTGCCTCGGCCGATGGCCGCGAGCTGGCGGCGCGCCATGCGGAGGCCGTGTTCAGCGCCTCGCAGTCCTTCGAGGAATCGCTGGACTACGCCCGCGGCCTGAAGCAGCGGGCCGAGGCCCTGGGCCGCGGCCCCGACGCAGTCAAGGTGCTGGCCGGCCTGACCACCATCATCGGCAGCACCGAGGCCGAGGCCCGCCGCCGGCGCGACCAGCTGGTGGACCTGATCCCGTGGAACTACAGCCTGACCCGCCTGGCCGGGACGCTGGGCGTGCCCGTGGACCGGCTGAAGCTGGACGAGCGCCTGCCCGAGGATTTGGCCCTTCCGGGCGGCGGCAACGGCAACCACACCTTCTTCCATGCCACGCTGGCGCATGCGCGGCGCGGCCAGTTCACCGTGCGGCAGCTGATCCGCGAGCTGGCCGGCGGCGGCGGCCACCGCGTCATCGTCGGCACGCCCGAGCAGATCGCCGACGACATCGAGCACTGGTTCAGGGCCGGCGCGGCCGATGGCTTCAACCTGATGCCCGACCAGCTGCCGGGCGGACTGCAGGACTTCGTGGACGGCGTGGTGCCGATCCTGCAGCGCCGGGGCATCTTCCGCACGGCCTACGAGGGCCGCACGCTGCGCGAGCACCTGGGGCTTGCGCGGCCCGCCGGGCGCGAGGCGACGCGTCGGGCAGCCTGAGCGCTGGGGCAAGCACCCCGCTCGGCGCTGAGCCCTTCGGGCGCCCCGGCCGTGCACCCTTTCACCCCGAGGCCGGCTGGCCCTGCTCCTGCGCCGCCGCCTCCAGCATCCAGTCGCGCAGCGCGGAAACCGCGGCGTCGCCTTCGCGTTCGACGTTGAGCACCAGGGTGTAGTCGGGCGCACGCCAGGTGGTTGTGCGCAGCGGGCACACCAACCGGCCGGCCGCCAGATCGCGCTGGATCAGCGGCAGGGAGACCAGTGCCACGCCCAGGCCTTCCACCGCGGCAGCCTGCTGCAGGAACACATGCTCGAACTCCATCTGGCGCTGCGGCAGAAGCCGGGGAACGCCGGCCTGGCGCAGCCACTGCGTCCAGGCGCCCCGGGTGCTCGCGGAATGCAGAAGGGTGTGCTGGCGAAGATCCTCCACGCTGCCGATGGGACGGTCGCTCAGCAGCGCCGGACTGCAGGCCGGCAGCCGCTCGTCCGCCATGAGCCTGAGCGAGACGAGGCCGGCGCCCTGCTCAGGCCCCGACCGCACGCCGATGTCGAAGGCATCGCCCACGTAGCGCAGCTTGCGAGAGGTGGTCGACACCAGCACGTCGACCTCCGGAAAGCGCCGGTGAAAGTCGGGCAGTCGCGGCAGCAGCCAACTCAACGCGAAGCTGACCAGCACATTGACCTTGACCGTTCCCGACACGCGCGCGGCGGGCCTGCGCTCGCGCAGCCGGGCCGAGCCCGCGGCCAGCCGGTCGAAAGCGGCGCCGACATCGGCGAACAGAGTCGCGCCCTCGGCGGTCAACTGCACACCGCGCGCGCGGCGCTCGAACAAGGGCTTGCCGAACCACTGCTCCAGCAGGCGGATCTGCTTGCCGACCGCCCAATGGGTCACGTTCAGCGCCACCGCCGCGGCCGCAAAGCTTCCGTGCGTGGCCACCGCTTCAAAGCTGCGCAATGCGTTGAGGGGCGGCACCTGGCCACGGCCCGGTGCGCGCTCGGCAGGCTCAACGGAAGAGGGACTTTTTCTCCCCATAGGCGCGAGATTATGTCTGTGGTGAGGCAGACCACGCGGACTTAGCATCGAGCCCATGACGACACATCGCCTCCTCCCTGCCGACGTGGCCGAAGGACGGCGAACCCTGTCGCAGCCGAAGCGCGTGCTCTGGGTGTCGTGCGTCGCCCATGCGCTGCACGACGGCTACACCGACCTGATCTATGTGCTGCTGCCGCTCTGGCAGACCGAGTTCGGTCTGAGCTACGGCGCCCTGGCTGTTCTGCGTGCGGTCTATGGCGGCACCATGGCCAGTCTGCAGCTTTCGGCAGGTCGGCTGTCGCAATGGATCGGACGGCGCGCCACGCTCGCGCTGGGGACGCTGCTGGCCGCCCTGGGCTACGCGGTCGCCGGCCTGTCGGGCAGCCTGCTCGGCCTGTGCGTGGCACTGGCGATCTCGGGCGTCGGTTCGAGCACGCAGCACCCGTTGGCTTCCGCCGCCGTCTCCCAGGCGTACGGCGCGCGCGCCCGCGGTCCGCTGGGCATCTACAACTTCGCCGGCGATCTGGGCAAGGCTGCCCTGCCGGCCGCCATGTCCTTCCTTCTGGTCTGTATGCCCTGGCGCCATGCGCTGTGGACGGTGGCCGGGGCAGGCCTCGTGGCTGCCGTCGCCATTGCACTTCTTCTCCCGTCTCAGGCACGGCCTGCGCGGCCGAAGCAGGCGCAGGAGCACGGCCGCGGCCTTCCGGCATCGAACACGGGATTCCGGCTTCTGCTGTCCATCGGCGTGCTCGACACCGCCGTGCGCATGGGCATGCTGACCTTCCTGCCCTTCCTGCTGCAGAGGAAGGGCATCTCGCCAGCCATGCTGGGCACCGCCCTGGCACTCGTGTTCATCGGCGGCGCAGCGGGCAAGTTCCTCTGCGGCTGGCTCGGCGAGCGTCTGGGCCTGACCGGCACCGTGCTCGTCACCGAAGGCGGAACCGCGGCGTGCATCGTGGCCGTGATGCTGTGCCCGCTGTGGCCAGCCTTGGTCCTGCTGCCCTTGCTGGGGCTGATGCTCAACGGCACCTCGTCGGTGCTCTACGGCAGCGTGCCGGACATGGTCGCGCCGGATCGGACCGAGCGCGCCTTCGCGGTGTTCTACACCGGCACCATCGCCTCGGGTGCCGTGTCGCCCATCGCGTACGGCCTGCTGGGCGACCATGTGGGCGTCGTTGCGGCGACCTTCGCCACCGCGCTGACAGCCCTGGCGATCATTCCCCTGGCCTGGGTACAGCGCTCGCACATGCACCCTCCTGCACAAGCGCAGGTCTAGCGGCCCGGCGCGCGAGGGCTGCCTGTGTCGGCACGCCCCTGGCTCCTCCACGTCCGTGCGGGCGGAACGCCGGCCTCACCCCACCAGCGGCGCCGGCACGGCGGCCAGCAGGCTGCGCGTGTACGCATGCGAAGGATGCGCCAGCACCGCGTCCACCGGCCCCTGCTCCACCACGCGGCCCTGGTCCAGCACCACGACGCGGTCGGCCACGTGCCGCACCAGGTTGATGTCGTGCGAGATGAACAGCAGCGCCGTGCCCAGGCGCGACTGCAGCTCGCCGATGAGGTCGATCACCTGGGCCTGGATGCTGACGTCGAGCGCGGAGACCGGCTCGTCGCACACGATGAGCTGCGGCTCCGCTGCGAGCGCGCGGGCAATGGCGAGGCGCTGGCGCTGACCGCCGGAAAGCGTGCGCGGAAGGCGGTCGAGCAGGTCGGTCGCGAGACCCACCTGGGCCAGCAGGGCGCGCACGCGGGCGTCCCGCGCCTCGCCGCGCAGACCGGGCAGGTTCTGCGCCACCACATCGCGAACGCGGTAGCGTGGATCGAAGCTGCTGAGCGGATCCTGCGGGATGTACTGCAGCCGGGGCCGCAGGGCGCGCCGCGACGTCTCGGGCCGGCCCGACCAGGGCTGGCCCAGCAGCTGCACCTCGCCTTCGTCGGGCTCATCCAGCCCGAGCACGATGCGCGCGCAGGTGGACTTGCCCGAGCCCGAGGCACCGACCAGCCCCAGCACCTCGCCCGCCCGCACCTCGAAGGACACGTCCGCCAGCGCAACGAAGGGCGCCTGTGCGCGAAGGCCGCGCCGTCGGTAGCGCTTGCCGATGCCCTGCACGCGCAGCACCGGCTCGCCCGTCGGCGGCTGCCGGGGCGGCAATGGTTCGCGCTCGATGTGCACGCGCGCCTGGTCCTGCGCTTCTTCGCGAACGAAGCGGGCCGAGGCCAGCCGGCTGCCGCGCGACGACGCCGAGGGAACGGCGGCGATCAGTTGCCGCGTGTAGGCCTCGCGCGGCCAGGCCAGCACCTCGCGGGTGGGGCCCGACTCCACCACGCGACCGGCCCGCATCACGATCACCCGGTCGGCGATGCCGGCCACCGCCGACAGGTCGTGGCTGATCAGCAGCAGCCCCGCCCCGCTCGCACGCACGCGCTCGGCCAGCAGGCCGATCACCTGCTGCTGCAGCGCGGCGTCCAGTGCGGTGGTGGGCTCGTCGGCAATGATCAGGCGCGGGCCCGCGGCGATGGCCGCGGCGATCAGCGCACGCTGGCGCAGACCGCCGGAGAGCTCGTGCGCATGCTGGCGCAGGCGCTGTCCGGGCTCGGGCATGCCCACCTGCGACAGCGTGTCGATCACCCTGCGACGCACGGCCGCGCGGCTGCGCAGCAGGCGGTGCTGGGTCAGCACCTCGCCCACCTCGGCGCCGATGGGCCGCAGCGGGTCGAGCGAGACCAGCGCGTCCTGCATCACCAGCCCGGCGAAGGTGCCGCGCAGGCGGCGCCAGTCGGCTGCGGCGAAGGCGCGCGTGTCGGCGCCGTCGATCAGGAAGCGCTCGGCCTGCACCTGCGCGCCCGGGCCGGCCAGATCGATCAGGGCGCGGGCGGTGACGCTCTTGCCCGAACCCGACTCGCCCACCAGCGCGACGCACTCGCCGGCCTCGATGCGCAGGTCCAGCCCCTCCACGACGGTGCGCAGGCCGCCCGCGGCGGGAAAGCGCACCTGCAGGCCGCGCACATCCACCAGCGGCGTCGCCGCTTGTGCTGCCGCGCTCATGACGACCGCCCCTCGAAGCGCCGCTGCAGCGCCTGCCCCAGCACGGTGAAGGCCACCACGGTGAGCGTGATCGCCACGCCCGGGAACACGCCGGGCCACCAGGCCACGCGCAGCACGTCGCGGCTCTCGGCCAGCATCACACCCCATTCGGGCGTGGGCGGCTGTGGTCCCAGGCCAAGGAAGCTCAACCCCGAAGCCGCCAGGATGGCTGTACCGACGTGCACCGTGGCCGTCACGGGCACCGCCACCAGCACATTGGGCAGCAGATGGCCCAGGAACACCTGCCGGCGGCTGCGGCCGTAGATGACGGCCTGGGTCACATAGTCGGCGCGAAGCACGAGCTGCGTCTGCGCCCGCACCACGCGGCCGAACTTGGGGATGCCGGCGATGCCCACGGCGATGGCGATGTTGGCCAGGCCCGGACCCAGGAAGACCACCACCAGCATCGCCAGCAGCACGCCGGGAAAGGAGGAGATGACGTCGAACACGCGCGACAGCCCCTCGTTGACCAGGCGATGGCGCTGGCCGGCCAGCAGGCCCAGCAGCACGCCCGCGCCCACGGCCAGCGCGGTGCTGCCCAGGCCGATGGCCAGGGAGTAGCGGGCCCCATGGACGGTGCGCGCCAGCACGTCGCGGCCCAGCCGGTCGGTGCCGAAGGGATGCTCGGCCGAAGGCGGCTGCAGCACAGCCAGGAAGTCGCCCTCCAGCGGATCGTGCGGCGTGAGCCAGCGCGGCGCCAGTGCCGCCACCGCCAGCAGCATCAGGAACGCAGCCGACAGCAGCACGGCCACGGCCGTGGCGGAGGGACGGCGCAGCCGCCCGACGACACGCCGCGGCGCGTCCACACGGGCACGGGGCAGAAGAAGATCGGGAATCGCACTCATGGGGAAGACGCCAGACGGGGATCGATGAGCAGGGCCAGCAGGTCCAGCAGCGTGGAGGCCACCACATGGACGAAGGCCGCCAGCAGCACCACGGCCAGCACCACCGGCACGTCGTGGCTGAGCACCGCGTTGAGGGTGACGGTGCCCAGGCCGGGCCGGCCGAACACCTTCTCGGTGATCACGGCGCCGCCCAGCAGCCCGCCGATGATCCAGCCGCCCAGCGTGAGCAGCGGCAGCGCCGCATGTCGCAGCACATGACGAAGACGCACGGCCGCCTCGCCCAGGCCGCGGGCACGCACGGTGACGACGAAGGGCTGCTCCAGCGCCTTGTCCATGGCCTCGCGCAGCACCTGGGCCAGCAGGCCCGCCGTGGGCAGCGCCAGGGCCAGCGCCGGCAGCACCAGCGAACGCCAGCCCTCCGCGCCCGACACCGGGAACCACGGCAGCGTGAACGAGAAGCCGATCAGCAGCAGGATGCCCAGCCAGAACACCGGCGTGGAGGCGAAGGCCAGCTCCAGCGTGCCGGCCACGCGGCGGCCGCGGCGCCCCGGCCCGGCCGTCAGGCTGCCCACCAGCACGGCCAGCACCAGCGCGATGAGCCCGGCCGCCAGCGCCAGCTCGACGGTCGGACCGACCTGCGAGGCCACCAGACCAGCCACCGGCTGGCGCAGCGCGTACGAGGTGCCGAAGTCGCCCTGCACGATGCGACCGAGGAAGGCCAGGTACTGCGCGCCCATGCTGCGGTCCAGGCCCCATTCGGTCGCGATGGCCTCGCGCAGACCCGGATAGTCCAGGTCACCGGCCAGGATGTCCTGCACCTCGCCCGGCAGGGCATGCAGCGCAATGAAGGCCGCGGTGGTGCTGCCCCAGGCCACCAGCAGGCCGGCGGCCAGCCGTGAGAAGACGATGCGCCACATGGCGGTCACTCAGGGCGCCGCGGCCAGCCACACGTCGTGGAAGTTCGACGGCGAGTCGAGCTGCGTCTCGAACGACAGGCCGCGCACCGTGCTCTTGGCCGCCAGCTGGTAGTTGGCCGCGAACAGCGGCACGATGATGGCTTCGTCCACCGCATGGCGCTGGGCCTCGTCCACCAGCTTCTTCTTCTGCGCCGGGTCGGTGGAGGCCAGCGCATCGTTGATGTAGCCGAACAGCACCTTGTCGCCCTTGTCGGCCACGGCGCGGATGAAGCCGCCGTCGCCGATGTTGCCCTGCAGCTCCTGCGCCGCATCGGCCGGCAGGTAGGTGTTGGGATAGATGGTCCAGGTGCCCTTCTGCAGCTGCTGGGCCCATTCGCCCGCGGTGATGAAGCGCAGGCGCAGGTCCAGCCCCACGTTCTTGCGCAGCTGCGCCTGCAGGCCCTGGATCAGCACCTCGCGGTTGTCGCGCACGAAGGGTTGCGGATAGCCGACCTCGATGGCCAGGCGCTGCCCCTCCTTGTTGGTGCGGAAGCCCTCGGCATCGCGGCCCGTCCAGCCGGCCTCGTCCAGGGCGCGGTTGGCGGCCTTGGCATCGAAGCGCCAGCGGCCCTCCAGCGTCTTGTTGTAGAAGTAGTTGTCCGGCCCGATGTTGGACCAGGCGCGGCGGTAGGTGCCGCGGTAGACGCTCTTGACCAGCGCGTCGATGTCGGCGCCGTCGCGCAGCGCACGGCGCACCCGCACGTCGGTGGCCGGCGCGATGGTGTAGTTGATGTTGAGCGTGAAGGCCGTCTGCGCACCCGCCGGTCCCACCAGGAACTGAAAGCCCGGCTGGTCCTTGAACAGGCCGATGTCGGTGGGCTGAACGCCCTCGATCACGTCCACCTGGCCCGACTTGAGGGCGCCCGCGCGCACCGCGTATTCGGGCAGGAAGCGCACCGTCACCTTGTCGAGGTAGGCGGGCCCCTGGTGGGTCGCATAGCCCGGCGCCCAGTCGTAGCGCGGGTTGCGCACGAAGGTGGCCGACTGGCCGCGCGTGTAGTTCTCGAACACGAAGGGCCCGCTGCCGGCCAGGGCCGGGCCGCCGCCGCACAGCCCGTCGCCCGAGCGCAGCGACTTGGGCGAGATCAGGCCCAGCCGCACGCTGGCGATGGACTCCAGCAGGCTCGAATCGGGCCGGGACAGCTTCAGCTGCACCTCGGTGGGCGAGAGCACCTGCACCTCGTCCACCGCCCGCAGCAGCTCGCCCGAGCCGTTGGTGTTGCGCGTGTCGCGCACGAAGTCCAGGTTGAACTTCACGGCCTCGGCATCCAGCGGCGTGCCGTCGTGGAACACGATGCCCGGCTTGAGCTTGAAGCGGTAGGTGCGCCCATCGGCCGAGACCGACCATTCGCGCGCCAGCCAGGGCAGGAACTTGCCGCCCTGGCCCTTGGCCACCAGCGAGTCGACGTAGTTGCGGATCAGGATGTAGGAGTTCTGCTGCGAGGAGCGGTGCGGGTTGAAGCAGATGGGATCGGTGGTCACGCCGAAGGCGATCTCGCCGCCGCTGCGCGGCGCCTGGGCCTGGACAGCGGCCGTGCCGGACAGCAGCAGTGCCGCGCCGAGCGCGCGCCATGCGGGTGCGCCGCGGCGCCGGGTTGCGAAGGGGGAGGAAGAGAACATGAAGACCACCAGCGGAGCAGGAAGAAGTTCTGCAGACACGCAAGGCCTGCAGCGAAAGCCCGCGATTGTTGGAAGCGAACGCCGCGTCGCCAACGAAGGCTTTCGCAGAAGCATCCTCGCGCCGGGCAGAAGCAGACGAGGTGTGCCCAGCCGCCGTGGCCTGCGCGGCCGGCAGCGTCTATCGACCTGCGGATATCTTCTTTGCCGACGGCCATGGAGCCGGCGCAGCATCGGCGGCTTCCGCATTCGACGGCCATCAGCACATGCGGCCGCTTCCCTTTCCCATGACCGCCGCCCGCCTGTTCCCTGCCCTCGTCCTGTGCCTGGCATTGCCCCCCAGCGGCGCTGCCACCCTGGCCGACCTTCAGCCCCCCATCCGCAGGGACGACGGTGGCATGGAATACATGGCCGGCGGACAGGACGGCCGCCAGCGCGCTTTCCTTGAGCGCGTGGCGCCGCAGTGGGGCGCCACGCTGGAATTCGTGGCCCCGGCCGCCCTGACGCCGACGGACGCCCTGCCGGTGGAGGTGCGGATCGTGGATCGCTACCGCGGCGGACAGGTGCTGTCGGCCCGCGCGGAAGGCCCGCTGCTGCTGGCTCGCCTGCCGCCCGGCACGTACGAGGTGGAGGCGCGCATCGGCCCTCTGGCCACCACCCAGACCTTGACCGTCATGCTCGGAGTGCCGGGCCGCCTTCGCTTCGCGTGGCCGTCGAACGTGGACTTCGCCACCCTGGCCCAGCCGCGCCGCACCCTGGCGCAGGGCGGGCTGCCCTGAGGCACCTCGATCTCACGCGGGAAAGAAGCGGTTTGCCGGACGCGGCAGCCCCAGATGCTCGCGCAGCGTGCGGCCTTCGTAGCGGGTGCGGAACAGGCCGCGCCGCTGCAGCTCGGGCACCACCTGCTCCACGAAGTCCACCAGCCCGCCGGGCAGCCACGGGAACATGATGTTGAAGCCGTCGCAGGCCTCGCCTTCGAGCCAGGCCTGCATCTCGTCGGCAATCGACGCGGCGGTGCCGACGAAGGCCAGGCCCGCATAGCCGCCCAGCCGCTGGGCCAGCTGGCGCACGGTGAGCTGCTCGCGCCGGGCCAGCTCGATGGCCCGCTCGCGGCTGGTCTGGCTCGCGTTGGTCGGCGGTATCTCGGGCAGCGGCCCGTCGAGGTCGAAGCCGGACACATCGTGCCCCAGGGCGATGGACAGCGAGGCCAGCGCGCTCTGCTCGTGCACCAGCGAATCCAGCCGCGCGCGGATCTCGCGCGCCTGCGCCTGCGTCTCGCCCACCACCACGAAGGCGCCGGGCAGGATCTTGAGGTGCTGCGGCTCGCGCCCCGCGGCCGGCATCCGGCCCTTGACGTCGGCATAGAAGCGCTGCGCGTTCTCGAAGGTGCCCGGCGCCGCAAAGACCACCTCGGCCGTCTCGGCCGCCAGCTGGCGCCCGGGCTCGGAGGCGCCGGCCTGCACGATCACCGGCCAGCCCTGAACGGGCCGCGCGATGTGCAGCGGCCCCCGCACGGACAGGTAGCGGCCCTTGTGGCCCAGCACATGCAGCCGCGCCGGATCGAAGAAGCGGCCGCTGTCGGCGTCGCGCACGAAGGCATCGTCGGCCCAGCTGTCCCACAGGCCGGTGACCACGTCGTAGAACTCGCGCGCGCGGTCATAGCGCTCGTCGTGCGCCATGTGCTCCTCGCGGCCGAAGTTCAGCGCCGCGTCGGGATTGGAGGTGGTGACGATGTTCCAGCCGGCGCGCCCGCCGCTCAGGTGGTCCAGCGATGCGAAGCGGCGCGCGATGTGGAAGGGCTCGTCGAAGGTCGTCGAGGCCGTGGCGACCAGCCCCAGGTGCGTGGTGTGCTGCGACAGCGCCGACAGCAGGGTGAAGGGCTCGAAAGAGCTGACCGTGTGGCTGCGCTGCAGCGCCTCGACCGGCATGTTGAGCACGGCGAGATGGTCGGCCATGAAGAAGGCGTCGAAGCAGGCCGCCTCCAGCCGCTGCGCGAGCTCGCGCAGGCGCTCGAAGTTGAAGTTGGCATCGCGCCAGGCGCCGGGATAGCGCCAGGCCCCGGTGTGGATGCTGACGGGGCGCATGAATGCGCCCAGGTGGAGTTGGCGTCTGGGAGTGCTCACGGGTGGACCTGCGGGGCGGATGGAGGCGCCATGATGCGCAGGCCCGGCAACCCATGCCTGCGCATGGGCATGCGGGGCAACGTCAGCCGAGCAGCGCGACCGACACCTCGGTCGACTTCACCAGCGCCACCACGCTGGCGCCCGTGCGCAGCTGCAGATGGTCGAGGGAGCGCGTGGTGATGGTCGATGTGACCGTGCCCCACGAGGTCTCGACGTCGACCTCGCTGAGCACGTCGCCGCGCTTGATGGCACGGACGGTGCCGCGGAACTGGTTGCGCACGTTCACGGCCTTGGTTTCGATGGACATGGAAGCTCCTTTGTCGGGACTCGGAAATGCCGCTGCAGCAGCTGCACGGTCGCGAATGGTCAAGGCCGCGCCCTGGCCTGCGAACAAAGGCTTTGGCAGATGCTTACTCGCTGCGCACAGAAGCCAGGCCACCTGGGGACGAGGGCCGGCCTTATGCGCACCGGCAGCAAGCAAGCGCGAAAAACGTCGTTGGCGTCACCGGCTGCTCCACCTAGGCTTCGACGCTTTCCGCATCGCACGGATGCGCGGCACACGCCAACGCCCAAGCGCGGGGCCTGCGCCAGGCACCGGCCCTACTGTCTCCCCATGCCCTCCGCCCCTTCCGACGCCGGCGCCCTGGCGCAGCGCTTTCGCCCCCTCTTCCAGCAGATCGCCGAGGCCGCGCCGCAGCGCGAACACGAGCGCAGGCTGGCGCACGATGCCATCGACCTGCTCAGGCAGGCCGGCTTCGGCGCGCTGCGCGTGCCGCGCGCCCACGGTGGCCTGGGCGCCACGCCGGAGCAGCTGTTCGACCTGCTGATCGAACTGGCCGAGGCCGACTCGAACCTGCCGCAGGCCCTGCGCGCGCATTTCGGCTTCGTCGAGCGGCTGCAGGCCGAGATCGATGTCGAGCGGCGCGTGCCCTGGCTGCGACGCGTGGCCGACGGCGCCCTCTTCGGCAATGCCACCACCGAAGCGGGCGACGGCACGCTGGGCCGGCTGCAGACCCGGCTGTTCCGCGAGGACGGACGCTGGCTGCTCGAAGGCGAGAAGTTCTACAGCACCGGCACGCTCTACGCCGACTGGGTCAGCGTGACGGCGCAACGCGAGGGCAACGAGCCCGGCGCATACCGCACGCTGGCCGTGGTGCGCACCGACGCGGCAGGCGTGGAACGCCTGGACGACTGGCGCGGCTTCGGCCAGCGGCTGACGGCCTCGGGCACCACGCGGCTGCACCGCGTCGAGGTGCCCGAGGACCACATCCTCGAATTCCCGGCGCGCGAGGCCACCTCGCTGCCCGCCGTGTTCCAGCTCTTCCACGTGGCCACGCTGGCCGGCATCGCCCGCGCCATCGTGCGCGACGCGGCCGCCTTCGTGCAGGGCCGCAAGCGCGTCTTCAGCCATGGCAGCGGCACCGCGCCGCGCGAAGACCCGCTGGTGCAGCAGGTGATCGGCCAGCTCGAAGCCACGGCCTACCTCGCGCGGCTGGCCGTGCAGGACGTGGCCCGCGCGCTGGGCGACATCGACCGGCTGCGCCAGGCCGGCCAGCCTGTGCCCGAAGCCGCGCTGCTCGACGTCGAGCTGCGCGCCACCAAGGCGCAGGTGGTGACGACCGATGCCGTGCTGCAGGCCGCCACGCGGCTCTTCGACGTAGGCGGTGCCACCGCGCTGCAGGAAGACCGCCGCCTGGACCGCCACTGGCGCAATGCGCGCACGCTCGCCTCGCACAACCCGGTGATCTACAAGGCCCGCGTGCTGGGCGACCACACCCTCAACGCCAGCCGGCCCACCTTCTACTGGGCCGTCGGCACCACGGCCTGAACACGCGCCATGACCAACCTTGCCATCGCCCCCTCACCCGCCCGAACCGCCGCTGCCAGCACCTGGCGGATCACGCCCCTGGATGCGCCGCTGGGCGCGCGCGTCGAGGGCCTGGACGTGCGCCAGCCCTTGCGCGGCGAGCAGGTGTTCGCGCTCAAGGCTGCCCTGCGCGAGCACCGCATCCTGCTGCTGCCCGGCCAGTGGCCGGACGACGCGCAATACCTGCGCTTCGCGAGCCATTTCGGCACCGTGTTCGCCCCGCCGCGCAATGCACCGGTGCTGGGCTCGGACGCGCAGGGCATCCCGCCCGACATCGTGTGGGTCTCCAATGCCGACGAAGGCGGCGTGCTGGGCCATGCCGAGCTGAGCGCCCACGCCGATCACCACTGGACGCCGCAACCCTCCTCGGGGTCGATGCTGCACGCGCTGGAGGTGCCCTCCGTGGGCGGCGACACCACCTGGATCGACCTGGTGGCCGCCTACGAGGCCCTCGACGACGCCACACGGCACGAGATCGACGGCCTGCAGCTGATCACCTACAACCCCTTCCTGCGCCGCCTGCATCCGCTGCCCGGCACGGCACGCATCCCGCGCTACCGCACGCCCGACATCGAGCCGCTGACGCCGTGGGAAGCGCACCCGCTGGTGCGCACCCATCCCGACACCGGCCGGCGGCTGATCTTCCTGGGCGAGAGCACCGAGGTGGAGGTGGTCGGCTGGGGCCCGACCGAGGGCCAGGCGCTGGTGGAGCGGCTGCGCGCGCACATCCTGCAGCCGCGCTTCGCCTACACCCATCGCTGGCAGCCCGGCGACATCGTGTACTGGGACAACCAGGCCACCCTGCACAGCCGCACCGGCTTCGATGCGGCGCAGCGCCGCCGCCTGCGGCGCATCAGCCTCTCGGGCAGCCGCCCCTTCTGAGACACCGTGAGCGATTCCGCCCTGCCGCCGCATGAGCCTCTGTCGCAGCACCTGCAGATCAACGCCTTCGAGATGAATGCCGTGGGCCACCTGGCCCATGGGCTGTGGCGCCATCCGCGCGACCAGGCCCGCCGGCACAACGACGTCCACTACTGGCAGCAGCTGGCGCGCACGCTGGAGGAATGCCTGTTCGACGGCCTGTTCCTGGCCGACGTGACCGGCGTGTACGACGTGTTCGGCGGCAGCGCCGACGCGGCCGTTCGGCATGCGGTCCAGGTGCCGGTGGGCGATCCGGCGGTGCTGCTGCCGGCCATGGCCGCCGTCACGCGGCACCTGGGCTTCGGCCTCACCGTCAACCTGAGCGAGGAGCAGCCCCACCTGTTCGCGCGGCGCATGTCGACGCTGGACCACCTGTGCGGCGGCCGGCTGGGCTGGAACATCGTCACCGGCTTCCTGGACAGCGCGGCACGCGCCACGGGCGCCGCGGCGCAGACCGGCCACGACGAGCGCTACGACCGCGCCGAGGACTTCATGGCGGCCGTCTATCAGCTGTGGGAGGCCGGCTGGGATGATGGCGCCGTACTCGCCGACGCCGCGCACGGTGTCTATGCCGATCCCGCACGGGTACACCGCATCCGCCATGACGGGCCCTACTACCGCGTCGATGCGCTGCACCTGAGCGCGCCTTCGCCGCAGCGCACGCCGGTGCTGTTCCAGGCCGGCGCCTCGGCCCGCGGCATGGACTTCGCGGCCCGGCATGCCGAGGCCATCTTCATCCCCAACCTCGGCCTGCAGGCCACCGCCGCGCTGGTGCGCCGGCTGCGCGAACGGCTGTCGGCCGCAGGCCGGGCCGAGGCCCGGGTGCGCATCCTCACCACGGCGCAGGTCGTGGTGGCGGCCACCGAGCGCGAGGCGCATGCCCGCCTGGAGGAATACGCCCGCCATGCCCAGCCCGAGGCGGCCCTGGTGCAGCTGGCCAGCGCCACCGGCATCGACTTCGCCCGCTACGGCCCGGACGAGCCCATCGCCACCGAAGGCACGGCCGGCAACGGCATCCGCTCGATCCAGGAAGGGCTGGCACGCGGCGGCACGCCCACCGTGCGCGGACTGCTGCAGGGCATGCGCCTGGGCGGCAATTTCACGCCCACCGTGGGCAGTGGTGCGCAGGTGGCGCAGGCGCTGATCGACTTTGCAGACGCCACCGGCGTCGACGGCTTCAACCTCGCACGCACCGTGACGCCCGAGTGCTTCGAGGACTTCGCCCGCTGGGTGGTGCCCGAGCTGCAGGCCCGCGGGCGCTTCAAGACCGCCCATGCCCCGGGCACGCTGCGCGCGCGGCTGCGCGGCGACGGCCTGGACCATCTTCCTGCCGGCCACCCCGGCGCCGCGTGGCGCCGCACCGCCCCACCCACGACCCAGGCCTGACCGATGAGCGCCGTACCGACCGACCTTTCGTCCACCACCACCTCCGCCGACCGCATCCGCGACGACGCGCATGCCCTGGAGGTGGCCCGTGCCCTGGCCACCGAGTTCGCGGCCGGCGCCGCCGCGCGCGACCGCGAGCGCCGCCTGCCCGTGCAGGAGGTCGAGCGCTATTCGCGCAGCGGCCTGTGGGGCCTGACCGTGCCGCGCGAATTCGGCGGGCCGGGCGTCTCGCACGCCACGCTGTCGGAGGCGACGGCCCTGGTCGCCGAAGCCGACCCCTCGCTCGCCCAGATCCCGCAGAACCACCACTGCCTGGTGGATGCGCTGCGGCTCATCGGCTCGCCCGAGCAGCAGCGCTTCTTCTATGCCGAGGTGCTGGCCGGCCGGCGCTTCGGCAATGCCGTGTCCGAGCTGGGCACGCCCAACGCCAAGACGGTGACCACCCGCCTGTCGCGCACGCCACGCGGGTTGCGCCTGAACGGGCGCAAGGCCTATGCGACGGGCGCGCTGTTCGCCCACTGGGTGCCCGTGGCCGCCGTCGACGACGGCGGCCGGGCGGTGCTGGTCTACGTGGAACGCGATGCGCCCGGACTGGCCGTGGTGGACGACTGGGAGGGCTTCGGCCAGCGCACCACCGCCAGCGGCACCGTGGTGGCCGAGGACGTCGAGGTGACAACGCTGCAGGTGCTGCCCCGGCACCGCCTGTTCGAGCCGCCCACCATCCACGGCGCCTTCGCCCAGTTGCTGCACTCGGCCATCGACCTGGGCATCGCCCGCGCCGCGCTGGCCGAGCTGCGGCACTGGTTGCGCGAACGAACCCGGCCCTGGGCCGACAGCGGCGTGGACCATGCCGCGCGCGACCCGCTCACACTGGCCCGCGTGGGCGAACTGGTGATCCGCCTGCATGCCGCCGAGGCGCTGCAGACGCGCGCCGCCGGCTTTCTGGACGCGGCGCGCGACCGGCCGGGCCCCGAGGCGGTGACGGCGGCCTCCATCGCCAATGCGGAGGCCAAGGTGCTGACCACGCAGCTGAGCCTGGACGCGGCCAGCAGCCTGATCGAGCTGGCCGGCACGCAGTCCACGCTGAACCGCCACAACCTCGACCGCCACTGGCGCAACGCCCGCACGCACACCGTGCACGACCCCGTGCGCTGGAAGTTCCATGCCATCGGCGACCACTGGCTCAACGGCGCCGCGCCGCGACGCCATGCCTCCCTCTAAGGACACCGCACCATGCAACGACGACATCTCTTCCAGGCCGGTGCTGCTGCCGGACTGCTGGGCGGCCTGCCCGGCATGCTGCCCACCGCTGGCGCGCAGGCGCGCAAGGACGCCCTGCGCGTGCTGGCCGAAGGCGCGCCCAACTCGCGCGATCCGCATGGCGAGGGCGTGAGCCGCGAGTCGCTGGGCGTGTTCACCAATGTCTACGACCGCCTGATCGCCTTCGAGCGCCAGCCGCTGCCGGGCGGCATCTTCCGCTACGACTATTCGCGCTTCCGGGGCGAGCTGGCCGAGCGCTTCGAATCCACCGAGGGCGGCCGCGTGCTGACCTTCCACCTGCGCCGCGACGCGACCTTCCACGAAGGCCGGCCGGTGACGGCGGCCGACGTCAAGTGGTCGCTCGACCGGGCCGTGTCGCTGCCGGCCTCGAAGCGGCAGCTGGCCACCGGCTCGCTCACCAACCCCGCGCAGTTCGTGGTGGTGGATCCGCACACGCTGCGCATCACGCTGCCGCGCGCCGACCGCTACACCCTGCCCAACCTGGCCCTCACCTTCGCCTCGATCCTCGATGCCGAGCTGGTCAGGCGCCACGCCACCGAGCAGGACCCCTGGGGCGCGCAATGGGTGCGCAACAACGCGGCCGGCGGCGGGGCCTACCAGATCGAATCGTGGACGCCGGGCCAGCAGGTGGTCTACACCCGCTTCGATGCCTGGAAGAGCGGCCCGCTGCCCGCGCTGCGACGTGCGGTGTTCCAGACCGTGCCCTCGCCCGCCACCCGCGCCGCGGCGCTGCAGCGGGGCGATGCCGACGTGGCCCTGCAGCTGCCCCCGCGCGAGATCGATGCGCTGGCCGAGCGCAAGACGCTGCAGGTGCATTCCGTGCCGGTGACCAACGCCTTCCGCTTCGTGGCCTTCAACACGCGCACCAAACCCTTCGACGACGTGCGGGTGCGCCAGGCCATCGCCTATGCCCTGCCCTACACCAGCCTGTTCCGGGGCGCGAGCCTGGGCCATGGCCAGCCGCTGTTCGGTGCGGCCTCGGCGACGCCGTCGCGCAGCACCTTCCCGCAGCCCTATCCCTACGAGACGCAGCTGCAGAAGGCGCGCGAGCTGCTGGCCCAGGCCGGACATCCCGAGGGCTTCGAGACCCGCTTCAGCTTCAACGTGGGCGACGCCACCATCGGCGAGCCGGCGGCGCTGCTGATCCAGGAGTCGCTGGCGCGCATCGGCGTTCGCGTGACCATCGACAAGGTGGCCGGCGCCCAGTGGGGCACGCTGCAGACCGAGCGGCGGCTGCCCTTCTACATCGACAGCTCCAGCGCCTGGTTCAACGACCCCGACTACTTCTTCCGCATCTTCTTCCAGGGCGACTGGCGCTGGAACTTCGGCGCCTACGACAACCCCGAGCTGAATGCCCTGGTCGAGGCCGCCCGCTGGGAAAGCGACAAGGCCCGCTACGACACCGCGATCCGCCGCGCCATCGCCATCGCCTTCCGCGACGTGCCGCTGGTGCCGCTGTGGCTGCCTTCCTTCGACATCGCCCTGCAGCCGGACGTGGCCGGCTTCACCTACTACATCCACGGCCAGGTGGACTTCCGCCCCCTGGCGCGCACGGCCGCATGAGCGGACGCCGGGGTGCGCTGCTGCTGCGGCGGCTGGCCGCCGCGCCGCCGGTGCTGCTGGCGGCGGCGGTCTTCACCTTCCTGCTGATGCGCTGGCTGCCCGGCGACCCGGCCGCGGTGCTGGCCTCCGGACAGGCGACACCGCAGGATCTGGCGGCGCTGCGCACCCAGCTGGGCCTGGACCGGCCGCTGCCCGAGCAGCTGCTGCACTACCTGGCGGACCTGGCGCGGGGCGACTGGGGCCAGTCGCTGCTGACGGGGCAGCCGGTGCTGTCGGACCTGCTGGCGCGCCTGCCTGCCACGCTGGAGCTGACGGGCTTCGCCTTCGCCATCACCGTCGTCTTCGGCCTGCCCCTGGGCGTGGCCGCGGCGCTGCGGCCGCAGGGCTGGCCCGACCGGCTGTGCCGCTGGGTCACCACGGCCGGCGGATGCGCCCCCACCTTCGTCGTCGGCCTGCTGCTGATCCAGCTGTTCTACGTGCTGGCGGGATGGGCAGCCGAGCCCATCGGCCGCATCGACCCCGCCCTGGAGCTGCCGCCGCTGCGCAGCGGGCTGCTGCTGGTCGACGCGGCTTTGGCGGGCGACGCGGCGGCCTGGCGCTCGGCCCTGGGGCATCTGCTGCTGCCGGGCGTGTCGATGGCGCTGTTCTCGCTGGCCCCGCTGGCCCGCATCACGCGCTCGGCCATGCTCACGGCCCTGGCCAGCGACTATGTGCGCAGCGCCCGGGCGCTGGGCCTGCCCGCGCGGCAGGTGGTGCTGGACTATGCGCTGCGCGGTGCGCTGCTGCCGGTGCTCACCACGCTGGGCATGGTGTTCTCGTACATGCTGGGTGCCAACGTGGTGGTGGAGAAGCTCTTCGCCTGGCCCGGCATCGGCAGCTACGCCCTGGACGCCCTCATGGCCGCCGACCGCGCACCGCTGCAGGGCTTCGTGCTGCTGGTCGCGCTGCTGTTCACCGCGGTGAACCTGGCGGTCGATCTGCTGGCCCTGGCCGTCGACCCGCGCGCACGGGGGCTGGCATGAACACCCGCACCGGCAGCATCGGGCCGGGCATCCGTCTGCGCCTTCGTCTGCCACCTGCGCCGCTGCTGCCGTTGATCCTGCTGCTGGCCGTGGCGGCGCTGGGGCCGGCGCTGCTGCCCCACGACCCCCTGGCCACCGACGTGGCCCAGGCCCTGGCGCCGCCCTCGGCGTCGCACTGGTTCGGCACCGACGCGCTGGGCCGCGACGTCTTCAGCCGGGTGGTCGTGGCCGCGCGGCTGGACCTGGGCATCGCCGCTGCGGCCGTGGCGCTCTCGGCCACGGCGGGGTCGCTGCTCGGCGCGGCCTGCGGCTACGCGGGCGGCGCGCTGGACCGCTGGGTGGGCCGTGTGGTCGACGTGCTCATGGCCTTCCCGCTCTTCGTGGTCGCGATGGCGCTGGTGGCCGTGCTCGGCAATTCGGTGGGCAGCGTGGTGTGGGCCACGGCGCTCATCAACCTGCCCTTCTACATCCGGCTCGCCCGCGGCGAGGTGGCCATCAAACGGCACGCCCCCTATGTGCAGGCGGCGCAACTGGCCGGCGCCGGACCGACCGCGCTGCTGCTGCGCGTGCTGCTGCCCAACGCGCTGCCGGTGCTGGCGGTGCAGGCCTCCCTCAACCTGGGCTGGGCCATGCTCAATGGTGCCGGCCTGTCCTTCCTGGGCCTGGGGGTGCGGCCGCCCACGGCCGAATGGGGCGTGCTGGTCAACGAAGGGGCGCAGCACATCCTGGGCGGGCAATGGTGGGTGGCGCTGTTTCCCGGGCTGGCGCTGTTCGGCGCCGTGTATGCCTTCACCCTGGCCGGCGACGCCCTGCGCGACCGGCTCGATCCACGTCGTCGGGCATGAGCAGTTCGGCCTCTCCCTTGCCCACGGCGGCTGGGTCAGCGGGTGCGACTACCGCGCCGCTGCTGGACGTCGACGGCCTCAACGTGGAGTTCCGGCGCCGCGGCGCGCCGCCGGTGAAGGTGCTCGACGGCCTGAGCCTGCAGCTGCAGGCGGGCGAAACGGTGGCGCTGGTGGGCGAGTCCGGCTCGGGCAAGTCGGTGGCCGCGCTGGCGCTGCTCGGCCTGCTGCCGCCGACGGCCCACATCGACGCCGGCAGCCTGCGCCTGGACGGGCGGGAACTGCGCGGCGCGCCGGCCGCGCAGTGGCAGGCCCTGCGCGGCAGCAGCCTGTCCATGATCTTCCAGAACCCGCGCCGCGCCCTGCACCCGCTGCTGCCGGTGGGCCGCCAGCTGGAGCATGCGCTGCAGGCCCGTCGTGCCCGCCCCGCCGCGCAGGCGCGGCGCGATGCCCTGGCCCTGCTGGCGCAGGTGGGCATCGCCGATGCCGAGCAGCGCTGGCGCGCCCTGCCGGGTGAACTCTCGGGCGGCCTGTGCCAGCGGGTGATGATCGCATTGGCGCTCGGCGGCGAACCGCGGCTGCTGGTGGCCGACGAGCCCACCACGGGACTGGACGTGCGTACGCAGGCCGGCGTCATGGACCTGCTCGCCCGCCTCGTGCGCGAACGCGGCATGGCGCTGCTGCTCATCACGCACGACCTGGCCCTGGCGACCTCGCGCTGCGACCGCATCGCCCTCCTGCATGCGGGCCAGTTGCTGGAGGACGCGCCGGTGCTGCGGCTTCTGGCGGCGCCCGCCCATCCCTACACCCGGCACCTCATCGCCGCCACCCCGCGGCCTGGCGTGACCCTGGCCGGGCTGCAGGCGGTGCCCGGCCGCGTGCCGGACCTGGACCGCGCCGACCTGCCCGCCTGCCGCTTCGCCGAACGCTGCGAGCGGCGCCTGGCACAGCGCTGCGATGCACGGCCGCCGCTCGCGGCCCGCGAGGACGGGCACCGCGTGGCCTGCTGGAACCCATGCTGAGCGAGAAGCCGCCGCTGCTGCAGGTCCAAGGCCTGACCAAGCGCTTCGACGTGCCGGGTCGGGCGGCCCGCGTGGCCGTGGACGCGCTGGACTTCAGCCTGCGCGCCGGCGAGGCACTGGGCCTTGTCGGCGAATCCGGTTCGGGCAAGTCGACCACGGCCGCGCTGGTGGCCCGGCTCGCCGATGCCGACGCCGGCCGCATCCTGCTGCGCGGCACCGACATCGCCGCCGTGCCGGCGCGGTCGGCCGCACGCGCGCCCTGGCGCGGCGAGATCCAGATGGTCTTTCAGGACCCGCTGGACAGCCTGGACCCCCGCGCCACCGCGCGCGAAGCCATCGCCGACCCGCTGCGCCGGCTGCGCGGCCTGCGCGGCGCGGCGCTGGCCGCGGCGGTGCGCGATGCCGCCGACCGCAGCCAGATCGCCTCGACCCTGCTGGACCGCCGGCCGCACGAACTCTCCGGCGGCCAGGCCGCACGCGTGGGCATCGCCCGGGCCATCGCACCAGCGCCCGCACTGCTGATCCTGGACGAGCCCACCAGCGCTCTCGATGTCTCGGTGCAGGTCGGCGTGCTGCAGCTGCTCGAGCAGCTGCGCCGCGACAGCGGCATGGCCTACCTCTTCATCTCGCACGACTTGCAGGTGGTGCGCCTGCTGTGCGAGCGGGTGCTGGTGATGCACGAGGCCCACATCGTGGAGCAGGGCCCCACCGAGCAGGTGCTGGCGCGGCCCGCCCATCCCTACACCGCGGCCCTGGCGGCGGCGCTGCCGAAGCTGCCGCTACTGCCGGAGCACGCGCCCGCGCACCGCGTATCGGCCGTCCCCTGAACGACGCAGGCACGCCGGTGCCCGGCTCGTCCTTGCCGGCCTTATGCAGCGCCCGGCTATCGATGGACGCACAACTTCGTTCCCCGCCGCAGCCGCGCGCGCCATAGTCGCCGGCTGCCTGCGCTGGGCGATGTCCGCGCCGACCCCGGCGGACCTGCACCCGCGCCCTCTTCCGATCCACGCCCATGAGCACTGCCGCGACTCTCTCGCCCCCTCCACGCACCGCCCCGGTCCCCAGCCCCCACCCCGCCCCGCTGGGCCGCGCCCAGCCGCCCGCACGCGACGTGGCCGAGCTCTTCGCCCGCGCGCAGGCCCTGCTTCCCGACATCGCCGAAGGCGCGGCCCAGCGCGAGCTGCGGCGCGAACTGCCCTTTGCGCTGGTGCGCCGCATCGCCGAGGCTGGGCTGCTGACCTTCCGCATTCCCGCGGCCTACGGCGGTCCCGGTGGATCGGTGCGCGACCTCACCCGCTTCCTGATCGACCTGGCGGCGGTGGACTCCAACATCGCGCAGGCGCTGCGGCCCAACTTCGGCTTCATCGAGAGCCTTCTTTCCGGCCAGGACGAGGCCGCCCGCAAGCGCTGGTTCGACCGGCTGCTGGCCGGTCACATCCTGGGCAACGGCGGGCTGGAGCGCGGCGGCGCGCACGGCGCCACAGCCGCGCGCATCCTGCCCGAGGGCGACCACTTCCGCGTCAACGGCACCAAGTACTACAGCACCGGCGCCCTGTTCGCCGACTGGATCACCTCGCTCGCCCTGGACGAGAACGGCAAGGAGACCGCCTTCATCGTGCCCCGCGAGCGCGCGGGCGTCGAGCTGATCGACGACTTCGACAGCAGCGGCCAGCGCCTGACGGCCAGCGGCACCACCCGCTTCGTGGACACCGAGGTCGCCGCCGAGGAGGTGCGCGCCAGCCACTTCGCGCGCGACCGCCGCAACCCCGTGACGCCGCTCTACCAGCTGGTGCTGGCAGCGGTGGAGGCCGGCATCGCCCGCAACGCCCTGGACGACGCGGTGCACTACGCGCGCCACCATGCGCGCCCCATCCGCCACAGCAGCGCACAGGCCTCGGTGGACGACCCCTATGTGCGCGAGGCCGTGGGCCAGATCGCGGCCCAGGCCTTCGCCGCGGAGGCGGTGGTGCTGCGCGGTGCCGAGGCGCTGGACGCGGCCTGGGCCGCGCAGCTGGACGACGCGGCACTCAACCGCGCCTCGGTAGAGATCGCCCAGGCGCAGCACTTCGCCGTGGAGGCGGCACTCAAGGCCGCGGAACTGGCCTTCGATGTCGGCGGCGCCTCGGCCGCCGACCGCCGCTTCAACCTCGACCGCCACTGGCGCAACGCACGCACGGTGGCCAACCACAACCCGCGCCAATGGAAGGCCGCGGCGGTGGGAGCCTGGCTCCTCAAGGGCGAAGCACCGCCGACCACCGGCCTGTTCTGAGGACAGCCCCCGCGCAGCGCCGCACACACCCAGCCGCCCCGCCCATCGGCGCGCGGGCATTCATCCAGACGCCATCCGTTCTTTACGCTTCCATGTCCTCTCCCCTTTCCTCGCGCCGCCGCACCCTGCTGCAGGGCGGCCTTGCGCTGGGCGCACTGCCGCTGGCCGCGCCCTGGGCCGCAGCCCAGACCGGCGCCACGCCGAAGCGCGGCGGCACGCTGTCGATTTCGCTGGCGCCCGAGCCGCAGATCATCTCCGCCGCCTTCCTCACCACCATGCAGACCACCATGGTGGCCGGCAAGATCAGCGAGGGGCTGGTCTGGTTCGACGACAAGCTGCAGCCGCAGCCCGAGCTGGCCGAATCCTGGTCCTTCGCGCCCGACGGCCTGTCGCTCACGCTGAACCTGCGCCGCGGCGTGAAGTGGCATGACGGCCAGCCCTTCACCTCCGCCGACGTGGCCTTCTCGCTGCTGAACGTGTGGCAGAAGTTCCACCCGGGCGGACGCTTGGCCTATGCCTCGGTGACGGCCGTCGACACGCCCGATGCACACACGGCGGTGCTGCGCTTCTCGCGTCCCACGCCCTACCTGCTGAGCTTCATGAACGTGTACGGCGCCCAGGTGCTGCCGCGCCACATCTACGAAGGCACCGACCTGCAGAAGAACCCGGCCAACAACGCGCCCATCGGCACCGGCCCCTTCCGCTTCAAGGAATGGGTCAAGGGCAGCCACATCGCGCTGGAGCGCAATCCCGACTACTGGAAGCCCGGTCTGCCCTACCTGGACGGCGTCGTGTTCCGCTTCATCCCCGAGGCGGCGGCGCGCAGCGTGGTGCTGGCCAGCGGCGAGGTGCAGGTGGCGCTGGCTTCCAACATCCCGGTGTCCAACCTGAACCAGTTCTCCGATGCGAAGAAGTGGCGCATCAACACCACCGACGGCAACTACCTGGCGTCGATCAAGCTGATCCAGGTGAACACCCGCCGGCCGGCGCTGGCCGACCGCCGCGTGCGCCAGGCGCTGCTGTATGCGCTGGACCGCGAGGCGCTGCTGCGGGTGGTCTTCCGCGGCATCGGCCGCGTGGCCACCAGCCCCATCCCCTCCACCGTGCCGGCCTTCCACAGCAAGTCGGGTCGGCAGTACCGCCACGACCCGAAGCAGGCCGAGGCGCTGCTGGATGCGGCCGGCTTTGCGCGCAAGGGCAGCGCGCCGCGTCTGTCGCTCAACCTCGACCTGGGCGCCGGCTCGCTGGAGGACGTGCGCACGGCCGAGTTCTTCAAGCAGTCGCTGGCGCGTGTGGGCGTGGACGTGACACTGCGCGTCTCGGACGCCGGGGTCTACCTCAAGCGCGTGTTCGGCGACGCCGACTTCGACCTCTTCCTCACCAGCCTGCACAACCTGCCGGACCCCACGCTGGGCGTGCAGCGCTGGTACTGGAGCAAGAACATCGCCAAGGGCGTGCCCTGGAGCAACGGTTCGGGCTACGCCAATGCGGAGCTGGACCGCCTGATGGAAGCCGCGTCGTTCGAGGCCGATCCGGCCAAGCGCCGCGCGCTCATCGACCAGTGGCAGGCCTTCGTGCAGGAGGAGGTGCCCATCCTCGATCTGATCGAGATCGACTGGACCACCGTGTCGAGCACGCGCTTCCACAAGAAGACGCCGCAGGGCGATGGCCTCTATGCCTCCCTGGCTGACGCATGGCTGAATTGAAGAAGCACCCCCCATGCCGCTTCGCGGCTCCCCCCTCCCTGGCGCCTTCGGCTTGGAGGGGGGCGCACCCAGAGGCCTGGCGAAGCCAGTTCCTCGGGTGCCCTGGCATGGCCTGCTCCGCGGCCATTCGTTCCTCGTCATGGCGCATCACGCGCCGCCTTCCGACCTCATCATGAACCGACGCGACCTGATCACCTCCGCCGGCGCCCTGGGCGCCTTGTTCTCGCTCGACTTCGCGCTGGCGCCGACGGCCTATGCCCAGACCGTGGGCAAGACGCCCGTGCGCGGTGGCGTGCTCAACGTGGCCGTGGCGCCCGAGCCCACGCAGCTCACTTCGGCCAACCTCACCACCATGAACGTGGGCATGGTCTCCAGCAAGGTGCTGGAGGGCCTGGTGAGCTACGACCTGGATCTCAAGCCGGTGCCGGCGCTGGCCGAGTCCTGGCAGGTCGCGCCGGATGGCCTGGCGCTCACCTTCCGCCTGCGACCCAACGTCAAGTGGCATGACGGCAAGCCCTTCACCTCGGCCGACGTGGCATGGACGCTGGAAGAGGTGTGGCGCAAGCTGCATCCCTTCGGCCGCGCCGCCTTCGCCAACGTGGAGAAGGTGGAGACGCCGGACAAGCTCACCGTGGTGATCCGGCTGTCCTCGCCGGCGCCCTACATCCTCAACTACATCAACACCTACGGCGCGCAGATCCTGCCGAAGCACATCTACGAAGGGACGGATGTGCTCAAGAACCCCGCCAACAACGCGCCCATCGGCACCGGCCCCTTCGTCTTCAAGGAATGGGTGCGCGGCAGCCATGTGCGGCTGGAGCGCAACCCCGATTACTGGGGCCGCGGCCCGGGCGGCGAGCGCCAGCCCTACCTGGACGGCCTGCTCATCAAGTTCATTCCCGATTCGGCCGCACGCACCGTGGCCATCGAGGCCGGCGAGGTCGACGTGGCCCTGGGCTCGATCGTGCCGCTGACCAACCTCAACCGCTTCGCCGACAAGAAGAAGTACACGATCAACCTGGACGACGGCCGCTACCTCTCGACCATCTTCCTGCTGCAGTTCAACGTGCGCCGGCCGCAGTTCCAGGACAAGCGGGTGCGGCAGGCCTTCGCCCATGCCATCGACAAGAACGCGCTGCTCAAGGTGGTGTTCCTGGGCTACGGCAAGGCCGCGACGGGCCCGATCCCGTCCTCGGTCGTCAACTACTACAGCGACGACGTGCGCAAGTACCCCTACGACCCCAAGCGGGCCGAGGCGCTGCTGGAGGAGGCCGGCTTCAGGAAGGGTGCCGACGGAAAGCGCCTGAAGGTCACGCTGGACTACGACGGCTCGGGCGGGCCCATCGGCTCGCGCTCGTCCGAGTTCCTCAAGCAGTCGCTGGCGCGCGTCGGCGTGGACCTGGAACTGCGCTCGGGCGACACGGCCACCTACCTGCGCCGCATCTTCACCGACCAGGACTACGACCTGATGACCTCCAGCCTGCACCGCCTGCCCGACCCCACGCTGGGCGTGCAGCGGCTGTACTGGACCAAGAACATCGTCAAGGGCGCGCCCTGGACCAACGGCTCGGGCTATTCCAACCCGGTGCTCGACAAGGTGATGGAAGCCGCCGCCGCCGAACCCGACGAGACCAGGCGCAAGGCACTCATCAAGCAGTGGCAGCAGATCGTGCAGGAGGACGTGCCGCTGATCGAGCTGATCGAGCAGACCTGGGTCACCGTCTCCACCGCCCGCCTGCGCAAGCAGGCGCTGCAGGGCGACGGGCTGTTCGCGTCCTACGCCGACGCCTGGCTGGAGAAATGAGGGCGCTTCCCTTCCTGCGCTTCCTGCGCCGCCGGCTGCTGCTGGCGGTGCCGGTGGTGGTGGGCATCGCGCTGCTGAACTTCCTGATCCTGCAGGCCGCGCCCGGCGACGTGGTGGACGTGATGGCCGGCGAGGCCGGCGCGGCCACGCCCGAGTACATGGCCCAGCTGCGCCAGAGCTTCGGCCTGGACCAGCCGCTGGCCGTGCAGTTCTGGCACTACATGGTGCGCCTGGCGACGCTAGACCTGGGCTGGTCCTTCCGCCAGAACCTGCCGGTGTTCGACCTGATCGCCGAGCGCATCCCGGCCACGCTGCTGCTGATGGGCGCGGCCATCGCCGTCGCGCTGCTGCTGGGCGTGGTGTTGGGCGTGCTCTCGGCCCTGCGCGTGCACGGCTGGCTGGACGACGCGATCTCGGTGCTGGTGCTGGTGAGCTATGCCATGCCCACCTTCTGGCTGGGGCTGATGGCCATCGTCATGTTCTCGGCGCGGCTGGGCTGGCTGCCTTCGGGCGGCATGGTCGACCTGGGCGTGCGCCACGAAGGGCTGGCCCTGGCCTGGGACGTGGCACGCCATGCCCTCATGCCGGCGCTCACGCTGTCCACCTTCTACCTGGCGGTCTACACCAAGCTCGTGCGCACGGCCATGCTGGAGCTCTACGGCGCCGACTTCATCCGCACCGCCCGGGCCAAGGGCGCGGGCGAATGGCGCATCAACCTGGCCCATGCGCTGCGCAACGCGCTGCTGCCGCTGGTCACCATGGTGGGCTACCAGGTGGCCTCGCTGCTGTCGGGCGCGGTGCTGGTGGAATCGGTCTTCAACTGGCCGGGCATCGGCCGGCTCGCCTTCGAGGCCGTCATGGCCCGCGACTTCAACCTGCTGCTGGGCATCCTGCTGCTCAGCTCGATCCTGGTGACGCTGATCAACGTGGGGGTGGACCTGCTCTACGCCTGGCTGGACCCGCGGGTGCAGCTCGCCGGCGGGAGGCCCGCATGACGGCCGCCGCATCGCTGCTGCGCCGCCTGCGGTGGGCGCCACGCGCCGGCGCCACGGCGCAGCAGCCGTCCTTCGCACGGCGGGTGCTGCACAGCCGCGCGTCGGTGCTGGGGCTGGTGCTGCTGCTGCTCGTGGTCGCGGCCGGCACGCTGGGCCGGCTGTGGTTTCCCGGCGATCCCTGGGAGATGAGCGGCCCGCCCATGCTGTGGCCCGGCGAAGACCGCGCCTTTCCCCTGGGCACCGACTTCATGGGCCGCGACCTGGTCACCGGCCTCGTCGCCGGTGCCGGCGTCTCGCTGCTCATCGGCCTGGTCAGCACGCTGCTGTCGGCCACCCTGGGCGTGGCGATCGGCGCGCTGGCCGGCTACTTCCGCGGCGGCGTGGATGCGGTGCTGCTGCGGCTGATCGAGCTGTTCCAGACCGTGCCCAGCTTCGTGCTGGCCGTGGTGCTGGTCTCGCTGTTCAAGCCCTCGGTGGCCACGGCCGTGTTCGCCATCGGCATCGTCTCCTGGCCGCCGACGGCGCGGCTGGTGCGCTCCGAGTTCCTGCAGCTGCGCGAGCGCGAGTTCGTGCTGGCCGGCCGCACGCTGGGCATGGGCCATGCCCGGCTCATCCTCACGCAGATCCTGCCCAACGCACTGCCGCCGGTGGTGGTGGTCTCCACGCTGTCGGTGGCCCATGCCATCCAGACCGAGGCCGCCCTCGCCTTCCTGGGCCTGGGCGACCCCAACGTGATGAGCTGGGGCACGCTGATCGGCATCGGCCGCGAGCAGGTGGTGGACGCCTGGTACATCTGCGGCCTGCCGGGCCTGGCCATCATCGTCACGGTGCTGGGCTTCAGCCTGCTGGGCGAAGGCCTGAACGACGCGCTCAATCCCCACCTGCGCAAGAGATAAGCCATGGCCCTGCTCGACATCCAGCAACTGCAGACCACCTTCGACACCCGCGCCGGCCCGGTGCGCGCCGTGGACGGCGTCTCCCTGCGCGTGGAGCGCGGCGAGACCGTCGCCCTGGTGGGCGAAAGCGGCAGCGGCAAGTCCGTCACCGCCTATTCGGTCCTGCGGCTGCTGCCGCGCGGCCAGGGCCGCATCAGCGGCGGTCGCATCCTGTTCGACGGGCAGGACCTGACGACGCTGCCCGAGGCCGCCATGCGCGCGCTGCGCGGCAACCGCATCTCGATGATCTTCCAGGAGCCGCTGTCGGCCCTGAACCCCGTGCGCTCCGTCGGCTGGCAGATCGTGGAGGCCATCCGCCTGCACCGCCCCGTGCGCGAGCGCGAGGCCTGGGCCCGGGCGGTGGAGCTGCTGGCGCAGGTCGGCATCCCCTCGCCCGAGCGGCGGGTGCACGACTTCGCCCACCAGCTGTCGGGCGGCATGCGCCAGCGCGTGGTCATCGCCATCGCCCTGGCCTGCGAGCCCGACCTGCTGATCGCGGACGAGCCGACCACCGCGCTGGACGTGACCACCCAGGCGCAGATCCTGGCGCTGCTGCGCACGCTGCAGGCCGAGCACGGCATGGGCCTGCTGCTGATCTCCCACGACCTGGGCGTGGTGGCGGAGGTGGCCGACCGGGCCGCCGTGATGTACGCCGGCCGCGTGGTCGAGCAGGCGCCGGTGGATGTGCTGTTCGAGGCGCCGGCCCACCCGTACACCGCGGGCCTGCTGGCCTCGCTCGCCATCGAGCACCTGCCGCCGGGCTCGCGGCTGCCCGAGATCGGTGGCACCGTGCCGTCGCCCGCGAACATGCCGCCAGGTTGTGCCTTCGCGCCCCGCTGCAGCCGGGCCGTGGCACGCTGCCACGCCCAGGCGCCGGTGCTGCAGGACGCGGGCCACAGCGTCCATGTGGCCTGCCACCTGCCGCTGCCGGCTGGGCAGGCCGCACCGTGGGAGCAGGCGGCATGAGTGCCCTCCCAGTCACGCTGACCACCGCCGAAACGCCGCTGCTGCAGCTGAGCCGCGCGGTCAAGCACTACCCCACGGCCGGCGGCGTCGTGCACGCACTCGACGGCGTGGACCTGGCCGTGGGCCATGGCGAGACGCTGGGCCTGGTGGGCGAAAGCGGCTGCGGCAAGTCCACGGTCGCCCGTGTCGCCCTGCGCCTGGTGCCCCTGGACAGCGGCCAGCTGCACTTCGACGGCCAGGACCTGAGCCATGCCGGCGGCGCCGCCCTGCGCGACCTGCGCGCGCGGCTGCAGATGGTCTTCCAGGACCCGTACGCCTCGCTCAACCCGCGCGCCACCATCGGCCGCGTGCTGCGCGAGCCGCTGATCGTGCAGGGCCGTGCCGGCAGCGCGGCCGAGCAGCGCGAGCAGGTGGCCTGGGCGCTGGCGCGCGTGGGCCTGTCGCCCGACATGGCCGAGCGCCATCCGCACGAGTTCTCCGGCGGCCAGCGCCAGCGCATCGGCATCGCGCGGGCGCTGATGCTGCGGCCGGCCATGATCGTCTGCGACGAGGCCGTCTCCGCGCTCGACGTGTCGGTGCGGGCCCAGGTGCTGAACCTGCTGCTGGGTCTGCGCGAGGAATTCGGCGTGGCCTACCTGTTCATCTCGCACGACCTGGGCGTGGTGCGCCACATGGCCGACCGCATCGCCGTGATGTACCTGGGCCAGGTGGTGGAACAGGGGCCGCGCGACCGCGTGTGGGGCGCGCCCCTGCATCCCTACACGCGCGCCCTGATGGCCGCGATGCCCGTGGCGCGCCCGCAGGCCGTGCGCGCGCCGCGCGCCCTGCTCCAGGGCGATCCGCCGAACCCCATCGATCCGCCCGCGGGCTGCCGCTTCCATCCGCGCTGCCCGCTGGCCGCCGCGCAATGCCGCGCCGAGGCACCTCTGCTGCGCGATGCCGGCGACGGCCACCAGGTGGCCTGTCACCTGGCCTGAGGCACAGCCCTCGCGCCGTGCCGCCCTTGTTCTTAGACCCGCCCGACCATGACCTACCTCGCCAAGTCCGACCGCTACGAACGCATCCCCTACCGCCGGGTGGGCCGCAGCGGCCTCGTCCTGCCCGCCCTGTCCCTGGGCCTGTGGCACAACTTCGGCGACAGCACGCCGCTCACGCTGCAGCGAGCGCTGCTGCAAACCGCCTTCGACCTGGGCATCACCCACTTCGACCTGGCCAACAACTACGGCCCGCCCTACGGCAGCGCCGAGATCAACTTCGGGCGGCTGCTGCGTGAGGACTTCAAGGCCCACCGCGACGAGCTCGTCATCTCCACCAAGGCCGGGTGGGACATGTGGCCGGGGCCCTATGGCCGTGGGGGCGGCTCGCGCAAGCATGTGCTCGCCAGCCTCGACCAGAGCCTGCAGCGCCTGGGGCTGGACCATGTGGACATCTTCTATTCGCACCGCTTCGATGCCGATACGCCGCTGGAAGAAACGGCGGGTGCGCTCGCCCAGGCCGTGCGCCAGGGCAAGGCGCTCTACGTGGGCATCTCGTCGTACTCCGCCCGCAAGACGCGCGAGATCGCGGACCTGCTGGCGGCGTGGAAGGTGCCGCTGCTGATCCACCAGCCGGCCTACAACCTGTTCAATCGCTGGATCGAACCCGAGCTGCTGGCGACCACCGAATCGCTGGGCGCGGGCGTCATCGCCTTCACGCCGCTGGCCCAGGGCCTGCTGACGGACAAGTACCTGGACGGCGCGGCAGCCGATGCGCGCATCCACCGGCCCGGCGGCGGCTCGCTCAAGCCGGAGCACCTTTCCGAGGCCAACCTCGCGCGGGCGCGGGCGCTGCGCGAGATCGCCCGCCAGCGCGGGCAGAGCCTGGCGCAGCTCGCGCTGGCCTGGACGCTGCGGGATCCGCGGGTGAGCTCGGCCCTCGTCGGCGCCAGCCGGCCCGAGCAGCTGGTCGAGAACGTGCAGGCGCTGCAGCGGCTCGACTTCCAGCCCGAGGAGCTGGCCGAGATCGACCGTCACGCGGTGGACGGCGGCATCGACCTGTGGCGCAGGCCGGCGACGGACTGGCAGTGAGCGCGGGCCGGCGCGCCGCCGCGAGGCCGTCGCGACCGCAGGCCCTGGACATGCGGACACCGGATATCGACATGCACCATGCTTCGTTGTGGTGCAGCGGCTGGCCCGGCACAGTGGCGACCCCGTGTTCGCACACTCTGCTTTTCACTGCTTCATGCCTCTCTTCCTCCGCCGCCGTGCCGCCATCGCCGCGCTCTCGCTCCTCTCCCTCGGCGCCCTCGTGCCTGCCGCACATGCCCAGGACAAGGCGGCCATCAAGGTCGGCATCTCGATCGGCAACGCCGAGAAGATCTTCGAAGTGGTCAAGAAGGTCGCGGCCCGTGACGGCCTCGACGTGCAGGTGGTGGTGTTCAGCGACTACCAGCTGCCCAATGCGGCACTGGCCGCCGGCGACCTCGACGCCAACGCCTTCCAGCACCAGCCCTTCCTGGACAACCAGATCAAGTCGCGCGGCTACGACATCGTGCCCGTGGGCCTGACGATCACCGCGCCGCTGGGCTTCTACTCGCGCAAGATCAAGTCGGTGCAGGAGCTGCCCGAGGGCGCCTCGGTGGGCATCCAGAACGACCCGTCCAACGGCAACCGCGCGCTGCTGCTGCTGCAGTCCGCCGGCCTGCTCACACTCAAGCCCGAGGCCGTCAAGAACAACACCGCCACGCCGCTGGACGTGACGGCCAACCCCAGGAAGCTCAAGCTGGTGCCGCTGGACGCCGCGCAGCTGCCGCGCTCCCTGGACGACCTGACCCTCGCCTCGATCAACAACGACTACGCCGAGAAGGCGGGCCTGTCCTTCGTGCGCGATGCGGTCATCAAGGAGTCGCCGCAAAGCCCCTATGCCAACCTGATCGCGGTGCGCCGCGCAGACAAGGACAAGCCCTGGGCGAAGAAGCTGGTCGCGGCCTACCAGTCGGCCGAGGTGCGGCAGTTCATCGAGACCACCTTCAAGGGCGCGCTGATCCCGGCGTTCTGACGGCGGCAGGACAGCACCTGCCGCGCTGGACGCGGGCCTCGCCCCGGCGAAGGGTGCGCGCACCGCACATAGAACCGGAATTCGTCGCATGAGCTCCACGCTGTTCATCGTGGCCATGGGCGCCGCTGCAGGCGGCTTCGTGCAGGGCTTGTCCGGCTTCGCCTTCGGCCTGGTGGCCATGAGCGTCTGGGCCTGGACGCTGCCACCTCCGCTGGCTGCGGTGCTGGCGGTCTTCGGCTCCCTCGCCGGCCAGTTGATCGCGGCCACCGCGGCCGGCCGAAGGCCGGTTGACCTGCCGAGGCTGTGGCCTCTGCTGGCCGGAGGCCTGGCGGGCGTCCCGCTGGGCATGTGGTTGCTGCCCCGCATCGATGCGCCCCTCTTCAAGGCCGGACTCGGTCTGCTGCTCGTGGTCTGGTGCCCCGCGATGCTCATGGCCCGCCGCCTGCCGCGCGTGCGTGGCGGCCGCGCCGCAGATGGCCTGGTGGGACTGGCCGGCGGCGCCCTCGGCGCGCTGGGTGGCCTCACGGGCACGCTGCCGACGCTCTGGTGCCAGTTGCGTGGCATGGACCGCCAGGCGCAGCGTGCGCTGATCCAGAACTTCAACCTCATCATGCTGGCGGTCGCGGCCGCAGGATACGCAGCGCGGGGCGCCGTGACGGCTCCGATGCTGCCGCTGCTGGGTGTCGCCGCGGTGTCCATGCTCCTGCCGTCGCTGATCGGCGCGCGTCTCTATCACCGGCTGGACGAGGCACAGTTCCGCCGACTCGTGTTGGGCCTGCTGACGCTCTCGGGGCTCGCGTTGCTCGCGGGCGGCCTGCCTTCCCTGCTGGCGCGCTGGCACTGAGCGGGCTGCGTCCGGCGCCGGCTCGCTCTGGCAAAGGCCCCCGTGCATGGCCCGTCAGGCGCTCACAGCGCCCGCGTGGCCCGCTCCGGCACGTAGCGGTCCGCCTGCACGTCGGGCGTCACGCCGTGGGTGAACACCTCGTCGGTGATCGGCAGGAAGCCCTCGTTCCAGTCCAGCCACTGCTGCCGCAGCCGTGCGAACACCTCGGGCTGGCGCTCGCGCAGGTTGGCGCGCTCGCGTGGATCGGCCACCACATCGAACAGGAACTCGTTGTCGTTGATCTTGAGGTACTTCCAGTCGCCGTCGCGCACGGCGCGCTGGGCCTGCGCCTTGTAGCGCCAGTACAGCGTGCGCGGGTGCACGGGCGCCTGCCCTTCGAGCACGGGCAGCAGGTTCTCGCCGTCGCTCGGATAGTCGGCATGGGGCGCACCGCCGGCGGCGGCCAGCAGGGTCGGCAGCCAGTCGGCGGTGATGGCCACCTGCTCCTGCACCTGCGGCGCGATGCGGGCCGGCCAGCGCAACAAGGTGGGCACGCGCAGGCCGCCTTCGAGCAGCTCGGTCTTCTGGCCCACCAGCGGCCAGGTCTTGGAGAAGCGCTCGCCGCCGTTGTCGCTGGTGAAGACGACGATCGTGTCGCGCGCCTGGCCCGTCTGCTCCAGCGCCGCCAGCACCTGGCCGATGGCGGCGTCCAGCGCCTCGACGATCTCGCCGTACTTGCGCAGGCTGCCGCCGTCGTAGTGGAAGAGGTCGCGCAGCTCGCGCGACACCGCTTCGTCGCCCGGTCCTTCCCAGGGCCAGTGCGGGGCGGTGAAGTGCAGCGAGAGGAAGAAGGGCCGCGCCTGGCCGGCCCGGCCGCGCACATAGGCCTCGGCCTCGTCGGCCAGCACCTGGGTGTAGTAGCCCACGCGCTCGACCGGCACCTCGCCCTCCCACAGGTCGGTGGGCACGGCGTCGCCCACGCCCGGCTTGTGGGTGAAGTAGTCCACCGCGCCGCCCAGGTTGCCGAAGAAGCGGTCGTAGCCGCTGCGCAGCGGCCCGAAGGCCGGCGGATGGCCCAGGTGCCACTTGCCGATGAGCGCCGTGTCGTAGCCCTGGCCCTTGAGCAGCGAGGGCAGCGTGGGGTGCTCGGGCGGCAGCCCATGCACATGGCCGCTGCGGGCGATGGGCTCTTCGAGGCCGCCGCGCAGCCGGTACTGGTAGCGCCCCGTGATCAGCGCGAAGCGCGTCGCCGAGCACACGGCCGAGTTGGCATAGGCCTGGGTGAAGCGCACGCCCTCGCCAGCCAGGGCGTCCAGGTGCGGCGTGGCGAAGTCGGTGGCGCCATAGACGCCGAGGTCCGCCCAGCCCAGGTCGTCGGCCAGGATGAACAGGATGTTGGGCGCGGCGCGGCTCATCGGGACGCGGTCGTGGCAGCGCGCGCGCTGGCGGCGCTGGTGGGCGTCCAGAAGCCTTCGAGCTTCAGTTCCTTGAGTGCCTGGTTGACGAAACGCGCATCGGCCCAGGTCTTGGGGTCGAAGCTCTGGCGCACGATGCCGGCGGCCTTGGCGCCCTCGATCACGTCGTCGAAGTGCGCCACGTAGCCTTCGTCCAGCAGCGGCGAATAGCGGGACTTGATGTCGGTGCCCTCGAACTCGCTCGAGAAGAGCTGCACCGGCAGCCCGCTGATGTCGGCGAAGCGCTGGAACAGCGCGTCCCGGGCGATGGCGCCGCTGCTGGCCGCATGCGCCTGCTGCACCAGCACCTTGACGATGCGGGTCAGCGCCTCGGGATGCTGGGTGGCGAAGGCGTCCGTGGCGATCACGGTCGAGTGGATGGCGTACAGGTCGCCCCGGCCCTTGGTGCTGACCGGGATGTCGGCCGTGCCGGCCAGTTTGAGCAGTTGCAGGTCCGAGCCGCCGAAGGTGGCGTCGATGTCCTTGCTCACCAGGGCCGCCTTGGAGGTGGGCCAGTCGAGGTTGGTGAAGCGCACATCCTTCTCGGTCAGGCCCTCGGCCTTGAGCAGCCGGTCGAAGGGCAGCTGGTAGGCGGTGCCGCGCAGCACGGCCACGCGCTTGCCCTTCAGGTCCTTGAAGCCCTGGATGTTGCTGCCCAGCGCCGTCGCCAGGTAGCTGTTGGCGCCGCGGCCGGAGGCGGCCACCAGCCGGGTCTTGAGGCCGCTGGCGCGGCCGATGACGGCCGCCAGGTCGCCCAGGAACACCACGTCGAGCTGGCCGGTGGCGATGCCCTCGTTGATGGCGGGACCGGCGCCCTTGAAGAACTTCCACTCCACCTGCACGCCGTCCTTGGCGAATTCGGCCTCGATGGCCTTGGCCGCATAGGCGAGCGACACCGGGCCGGCGCCCGCGAAGGACTTGCCCTGGCTGCCCTGTTCGGGCGCAGCCAGGCGGATGACCTTGGGCAGGCCAGCGCCCTGGGCATGGGCGAGGGGCAGCGCCGTGGCGGCGATGGCGAAGGCGCCGGCGGCCAGGAGCGTTCGGCGGCGGGGGTAGGCAGCAGTCATGCGGGCAGGAGGAATGAAGGAGTCGGAATACGGAAGGGGGCGCTCAGGCGGTGGCCGTGCTCTCGTCCACCACCGCGGCGCGGGTGGTCTGGGTGGTGGGCGTGGTGCCGAAGGCATTGAAGGTCACGCGCTGCGTCACCCGGCGGTGCGGCCAGTAATCGGTCAGGGCGTAGTGCTGGGTGCTGCGGTTGTCCCACACGGCGATGCCGTGGGGCTCCCACTTGTGCTGGTAGACGAATTCGGGCTGCACGATCCATTCGCGCAGGAATTCGAGCAGCCCGCGCCCTTCGCGGAAGTGCACGCCATCGATGTGCCGGGTGAAGTTCTCGTTGACGAACAGCACCTTGCGCCCCGATTCGGGATGCACCTGCACCACCGGCCGCGACACCGGCGGGTACTTGCGCAGCGCATCGGTCAGGCCCTGCAGGCCGGCGTACTTCTCCAGCGCCTGGCGCCAGCCGCTGATCTCCCAGGTGTGGGTGGCCGTCAGGCCTTCGAGATAGGTCTGCAGGCCGGGCGACAGGGCCGCGAAGGCCTTGCTCAGGCTGGCCCAGGCGGTATTGCCACCCTGGGCCGGCAGCTCGGTGATCTGGATCACCGTGCCGTTGGGCGGCTGCGGCAGCCAGGTGAGGTCGCTGTGCCAGATGTTGATCTCGGGCGGACGCTTCTCGTCGAACTCGATCACCTCGACGAAGGGATGACCGTCCTTGCGCGGGAAGAAGGCGCCGGGCGCCAGCTCGCCGAAGACGGCGGCCAGTGCCACGTGCTGCTCGGGCGTGAGCGGCTGGGCCGGGAAGAACAGCACCTCGAAGTCCAGCAGTGCCTGCTGCAGTTCGGCCCGCACCTCGGGGCCGATGGGCTGCGTCAGGTCCACGCCCTCGATGCGAGCCGCGAAGTTGGGCTGTTGCGGCTGCGGCCGGATGTGGCGGTAGCGGCCGGCGATGTCGATGGGCTCGATGCGGACGGGAAATTTCTGGACGGACATGGACCTCTCCTGTTGACGAAACGAATCAGGCCGCGAGAGCGACTTCGCCTTCGACCTCGGCGGGACCGGTGAACTCGGCCAGCACGGCATCCTTGATCTGCACGAAGGCCTGGTCGGCGCGGCGCCGCGGATGGGCCAGCGGCACCGGCACCACGCGCTGGATGCGCCCGGGCCGCGGCGCCATCACCACCACGCGGTCGCCGAGGAAGACGGCCTCTTCCACGTCGTGCGTGACCAGCACGGTGGTGATGCCCTCGGCCTGCCAGATGCGCTGCAGCTCCTGCTGCAGGTGGGCGCGGGTCATGGCGTCGAGCGCGCCGAAGGGCTCGTCCAGCAGCAGCACCTCGGGCCGGCTGACCAGCGCGCGCGCAATGGCCACGCGCTGCGACATGCCGCCCGACAGCTGGTGCGGCCAGGCGCGCTCGAAGCCGCGCAGGCCCACCAGCGCGATGTGGTCGGCCACCTGCCGGGCCTTCTGGGCCTCGGTGAGCGGCGCGTTGATCAGGCCCAGCGCCACGTTGTCCTGCACCGTGAGCCAGGGAAAGAGCCGGTGCTCCTGGAACACGATGCCGCGCTCCAGGCCCGTGCCGGCGATGGGGCGGCCGTCGAGCAGAAGCTCGCCGTCGAAGCCGGCCTCCAGCCCCACGATGAGCCGCAGCAGCGTGGACTTGCCGCAGCCGCTGGTGCCGACGATGCTGACGAATTCGCCGGGCGCGATGTCCAGCGAGATGTCCTGCAGCACGGGCAGCGGCTGGCCCTCGACCTCGTACTGCTTGGAGAGATGGCGGATGGCCAGCGTGCCGGCCTCGGAATGGCTCATGGGGAACCCGGATCGAAGAAGAGGAATGGGAGCGAGGCCGTCACGCCGTCACTGGAAGCGCGCCACCGACTGCCCGCGCCAGGCCAGCAGGCGCCGCTCGATGCGGGTGGCGATCCAGTTCAGCGCGAAGCCGACCAGCCCGACCACCACCACGCCGAAAAGCACCAGGTCCATCTTGAAATGCTCGCGGCCATCGATCATGGTGTTACCGATGCCCTGGCCCGAGACCAGCAGGTACTCGGCGCCCAGCGTGGCCAGCCACGCATAGATGAGCGCCAGGTGGATGCCCGCGAAGATCGAGGGCGTCGCGCCCGGCAGCACCACGCGCCACAGCAGTTGCCAGCGGGTGAAGCGCAGCACCCGCGCCACCTCCACCAGCTCACGCGGCACGCTGCGGATGCCCTCGTAGGTGTTGAGCACCACCGGAAAGAAGGCCGCCAGCGACAGGAAGGCCACCTTGGCCGCATCGCCCAGGCCGAACCACACGGAGATCAGCGGGATCCAGGCGAACAGCGAGATCTGCTTGAGCGTGTGGAAGCTGGGGCCCAGCGCCCGCTCGGCCGGCCGCGACAGACCCAGCAGCAGTCCGAAAACGAGCCCGCCGCTGGCGCCGATGGCGAAGCCGGCCAGGTCGCGCCACAGGCTGGCGCCCAGCGCCACGCGCAGTTCGCCGCTGGCGGTGTAGGCGACGGCGCGCTGCCACACGGCCTGGGGCGACACGAGCAGCGGCGAGTCGATCCATTTGAACTGCACGGCGGCCCACCAGAGCAGCAGCAGGGCCAGGGGCAGCACCCAGCCGCGCAACGCGGCCGGCACGGGGTGGCGGTCGGCACGCGCGGTGGCGGCCTGGGTGTTCGACGGGGATGTCATGGCTCAGAACCCCGGGCGACGCCAGCGCGTGAGGCGGGATTCGACGGCCGCCAGCAACCGGTCGAGCGCGAAGCCCACCGCGCCGACCACCACCACGGCCGCCAGCACCACGTCGAGCTGGAACAGCTGGCGCCCATAGACGATCAGGAAGCCGATGCCCTCGCTGGAGGCCAGCAGTTCCACCACCACCAGCGCCAGCCAGGCATGGGTGAAGCCGTAGCGGATGCCGTTCCAGATGGGCGCGAAGGCCGCGGGAAACACCACCTTGGCGAGCAGCTGCCAGCGCGTGAAGCGCAGCACCCGCGCCACCTCGATGTAGCGGGTGGGCACGCCCTCGATGCCCTTGAAGGTGTTGAGCGCCACCGGCACCAGCGCCGCCTTGGCGATGAGCAGCACCTTGAGCGTCTCGTCGATGCCCACGAGCAGCATCAAAAGCGGCAGCCAGCCCAGCACGGGGATCTGGCTGAAGGCCTTGAAGAAGGGATAGACGTAGTCCTTGAAGCGTGGCCACAGACCCATCGCCACGCCCAGCGGCAGGCCGATGGCGGTGCCGGCGGCAAAGCCGGCCAGCACGCGCGCCAGGCTCACGCCCAGATGCGGCCACAGCTCGCCGGTGCGCACCAGGTCGACCAGCGTGGCCCAGACCGCGGCAGGAGCCGGCAGCACCTGCGGTGCCACCCAGGCCCGATCGGCCGCCACCCACCAGAGCAGCAGGACTGCCAGCGGAAAGGGCCAGCCGGCAAGGCGCAGCGCTGAAGCCTTCAGCCGCTGGCGCCATGCCGAAGGTGCCGGCACGGCACGCGCCGGCAGGGGAAGATGAAGGGCGGGTGTGCTCATCGCAGGCGGGGACGCAGGCAGAGCGCCGCTCACGCCAGGCCCGAGGCCGCGGCCTCCAGCACCTTGATCGGCTTCGGGATGAGCTTGAGCGCGTAGAAGGTGTCGGCGATCTGCTGCTGCTCGGCCAGGATGGCGCGGGTGATGGGACCGGTGCCGAACTGCACGCGAGCGAAGGTGGTGTCCACCACCGGCTTGGGCAGGCCCCAGATGGCCGCCAGCTCGGCCGAGAAGGCATCGCGGTTGGCCGCGCCCCAGCTGTCGATGCGGGAGATCTCCTCGATCAGCACCTTGGTGATGTCGCGGTTCTTCTCGGCATAGGGCAACGACGAGAAGTAGTAGGCCCGGTTGCCCACCACGCCCGTGGCATCGGCCAGGATGCGGCCGCCCAGCGTCTTCTCGGCGGCGGCGAGGAAGGGGTCCCAGATCACCCAGGCGTCGATGGAGCCCTTCTCGAAGGCCGCCCGCGCATCGGCCGGCGGGAGGAAGACCGACTGCACGTCGCCATAGGCCAGGCCGTTCTTCTCGAGCAGCTTGACCAGGAAGTAGTGGACGTTGCTGCCCTTGTTGTAGGCCACGCGCTTGCCCTTGAGGTCGGCCACGCTGCGGATGGGCGAATCCTTGGGCACCAGCACGGCCTCCGACGCGGGCCGTGGCACCGTGGCCGCCACATAGGCCAGCGGCGCACCGGCGGCCTGGGCAAAGATCGGCGGCGCCTCGCCGACATCGCCGAAGTCGATGGAACCGACGTTGAGCGCTTCCAGCTGCACGGGGCCGGCCGTGAACTCGGTCCAGCTCACCTTGACGCCCAGCGGCGCCAGCCGCTGCTCCAGCGTGCCGCGGGCCTTGAGCAGGCTCAGGATGCCCTTCTGGTTGCCGATGCGCAGCTCGCGCGAAGCGGACTGGGCGAAGGCGGGCGCACCCGCGAAGGCCACGCCGCCCGCAGCGGCAGTGCCCACCTGCAGCAGGCGACGACGGGAAAGGGGAAGCGGGAAAGTCATGTCGGAACAGGCGCTCGCAGCAAGGAAGGGATGCGGATTCTTGGGCCGCCTGCCTTGCATGGGAAACGCGCAGTTCGCAGGTCCTTATTCGCAAAGCGAGCAAGGCGGTGTGACGCCGAAGAGCCGGCTCCGCCCCTCGACGGCCTTGCTTGCTGGCCGCATAAGCAACGTCGTTTTCCGCCTTAGATGATTCCCTTGTTTACAAGCGAGAACTCTGTCGTTCCCGCTTCGAAGGCGCGTCCCTAGAGTCCTGTCCATCGCCACCACGCCGGTGGCGCCGACACCGACAGCCCCGCCATGACCGCTCACGCCCTTCTCGACGACGCCCACTCACTTCTCCAGGAATTCGACATCCGGCCCCTGCCCGGCAGCTTTGCCGCCGAGGTGGTGGGACTCGACCTCGGCCGGCCGCTGCTGGACGAGGACTTCGCCCGCCTGCGGCGCGCCCATCTGGCGCATCCGGTGCTCGTCTTCCGCGACCAGCGCATCACGCCGGCCCAGCACGTGGCGTTCAGCCGCCGCTTCGGGCCGCTGCAGATCCATGTGCAGAAGAAGTTCCAGCTCGCCGGCCATCCCGAGGTGCTGATCGTCTCCAACATCAAGGAGAACGGCGCGCCCATCGGGCTGGGCGATGCCGGCCACTTCTGGCACTCGGACCTGTCGTACAAGGAAAAGCCCAGCCTCGGCTCGCTGCTGCATGCGCAGGTGCTTCCGGCCGAAGGTGGCGACACGCTCTTCGCCGACCAGCATGCCGCCTGGGACACGCTGCCCGAGGCGCTGAAGGCCCGCGTGGCCACGCTGCAGGCCGAGCACAGCTACCTGGCCAAGTACGAGGAGCTGCGGGCCCGCAGCCCCTGGCGTCCGGCCCTCACGGCCGCACAACTCGAGGAAGTGAAGCCCGTGGTCCACCCGGTGGTCCGCACGCATCCCGAGACCGGCCGCAAGGCGCTGTTCGTCAGCGAGCACTTCACGACCCGCATCGTGGGCCTGCCCGAGGACGAGAGCCAGGCGCTGCTGGCCGAGCTGTTCGCGCACAGCACGCAGCCCGCCCTGCAGTACCGCCACCAGTGGCAACCGCATGACCTGGTGTTCTGGGACAACCGCTCGGTCACGCACCTGGCCGCGGGCACGCCCGACCACCTGCCACGCAAGCTCTACCGCACCACCATCGAGGGCGACCAGCCCTTCTGATCACCCCAGGCGGCCGAACAGCCGCCTCACTCGGCCGACAGGGACGGGAAGACGACCCCAGGTCGGCTTCCGAAAAAGACCCGCGCCCAACACATCCTGGAGAGGAAGCCCATGAAACCCATCGCCCGCCGCCTGGCCGCGCTGCTCACCGCCGCCGGCCTGGCCACCGCCTCGCTGGCCGCCCATGCCGAAGGCCAGATCCGCATCGCCCAGCAGTTCGGCATCGTCTACCTGCTGCTGAACGTGGCGCAGGAACAGAAGCTGATCGAGAAGCACGCCAAGGCCGCAGGCATCGACGCCAAGGTCGAGTTCCTGCAGCTGTCGGGCGGCTCGGCCGTCAACGACGCGTTGCTGTCGGGCAGCATCGACATCGCGGGCGCCGGCGTCGGCCCGCTGTTCACGCTGTGGGACCGCACCAAGGGGCGCCAGAACGTCAAGGGCGTGGCCTCGCTGGGCAACTTTCCCTACTACCTGGTCACCAACAACCCGAACGTGAAGTCCATTGCCGACTTCACCGACAAGGACCGCATCGCGCTGCCGGCCGTCGGCGTGTCGGTGCAGTCGCGCGTGCTGCAGCTGGCCTCGGCCAAGCTGTGGGGCGACAAGGACTTCGCGCGGCTGGACAAGATCAGCGTCGCGCTGCCGCACCCGGATGCCGCCGCGGCCATCATCAAGGGTGGCACCGAGATCACGGGCCACTTCGGCAACCCGCCCTTCCAGGAGCAGGAACTGGCCGGCAACCCCAACGCCCGGATCGTGCTCAATTCCTACGACGTGCTGGGCGGCCCCTCGTCGGCCACGGTGCTGTACGCCACCGAGAAATTTAGGGCCGAGAACCCCAAGACCTACAAGGCCTTCGTCGCCGCGCTGGACGAGGCGGCCCAGTTCATCCGCAGCCAGCCCGAGCAGGCGGCCGACATCTACCTCAAGGTCAGTGGCGCCAAGACCGACCGCGCGCTGCTGCTGAAGATCATCAAGAACCCCGAGGTGCAGTTCAAGACCGAGCCGCAGAACACGCTGGCGCTGGGCCAGTTCATGCACCGCGTGGGCGCCATCAAGAACCAGCCGCAGTCGGTGAAGGACTATTTCTTCGACGACGTGCTGAACGCGCAATCGAACTGAGATGGCCGTGCTGAATCGACGCGACATCCTGAAGACGGGCGCCGCCGCTGCGCTCGGCCTGGGCGCCATGGCGGCCCGCGCCGAAGGGCGCATCCGCATCGCCCAGCAGTTCGGCATCGGCTATCTGCTGCTGGACGTGGTGCGTGACCGCAAGCTGATCGAGAAACACGCCAAGGCACTGGGCGTGCCCGTGGTCGAGGTGGAGTGGTCCTCCATCTCCGGCGCCACGGCCATGAACGAGGCCCTGCTGGCCGGCTCGCTCGACATCGTCTCGGCCGGCGTGCCGCCCATGCTCACGATGTGGGACCGCACGAAGGGCCGCCAGAACGTCAAGGCCGTGGCCGCGCTGGGCGCGTTGCCCAACTACCTGCTGAGCAACAACCCGCAGGTGCGCACGCTGAAGGACCTGGGTCCCAAGGACCGTATCGCGGTGCCTGCGGCCGGCGTGGGCTTCCAGTCGCGCGTGCTGCAGATCGAGGCCGAGCGCGTCTTCGGCCGCGAGAACTTCAAGCGCCTGGACGACATCTCCGTGAGCCTGCCGCATCCGGATGCGACGGCCGCGCTCATCAAGGGCGGCTCGGAGGTCAACACCCATTTCTCCAGCGCGCCCTTCTACTACCAGGCCCTGGCCGCCAACCCGGCGGTGCACAAGGTGATCAGCAGCTACGAGATCCTGGGCGGGCCGGCCACCTTCAACGTGCTCTACACCACGCAGAAGTACCGCGACGAGAACCGCCTGGTCTACAAGGCCTTCTACAACGCGCTGGTGGAGGCCGAGCAGATCGTGAAGGCCGACAAGGCCGCCGCGGCCGACATCTTCATCCGCGTGCAGAACTCCCGGCTCGACCCGGCCCTGGTGCGCCGCATCGTGCAGGACCCGGAGAACGACTTCACCGTCTCGCCGCAGCGCAGCCAGGTCTATGCCGACGCGCTGTTCAAGCTGGGCGTGCTGCGCAACCAGGCGGCCTCGTGGAAGGACTTCTTCTTCGAGGAGGCGTGGAGCCGGCCGGGCAGTTGATGCTGCTGCCCACCCTGCCACCCAACCGCCCCCGGACGACCCGCGCCACCCTTTTCTCTTCATCCTTGCCATGACCGCCGCTGCCACAGCCACTCTGCGTGCCGCGCCCTCCCCGGCGCGTGCCGCTGCACCCCTGCCACGACGCCGGTCCGAGCCCCCCGCGGCCCACGCGGATGCCGCCCGCACCGCCCTGCTCCAGGTGCAGGGTGTGAGCCTGGAGTACCGCACGCCCGAGCACGTGGTGCGCGCGACCCACCAGGTCAGTTTCGACGTGCATCAGGCCGAGCGCTTCGTGCTGCTGGGGCCCTCGGGCTGCGGCAAGAGCACGCTGCTCAAGGCCATCGCCGGCTTCATCCCGCCCGCCGAGGGCGAGATCCACCTGGACGGCCGCCGCGTGCAGGGCCCGGGTCCGGACCGCATCGTCGTGTTCCAGGAGTTCGACCAGCTGCCCCCATGGAAGACGGTCAAGCAGAACGTGATGTTCCCGCTGCTGGCCTCGCGCACGCTGGGCCGGCGCGAAGCCGAGGAGCGCGCCCTGCACTGGCTGGACCGTGTGGGCCTGGCCCGCTTTGCCGACGTGCATCCGCACCAGCTGTCGGGCGGCATGAAGCAGCGGGTGGCCATCGCCCGCGCGCTGGCCATGCAGCCGCGTGTGCTGCTGATGGACGAGCCCTTCGCCGCCCTGGACGCGCTGACGCGCCGCCGCATGCAGGAAGAGCTGCTGGCCCTGTGGGAAGAGCTGCGCTTCACCCTGCTCTTCGTCACCCACTCCATCGAAGAGGCGCTGGTGGTGGGCAGCCGTATCGCGCTGCTGTCGCCGCACCCGGGCCGCATGCGGGCCGAGATCAACAGCCACGGCTTCGACCTCGCCAGCCAGGGCAGCCCCGAGTTCCAGGCCACCGCCCAGCGCATCCATCACCTGCTGTTCGACGCGCCGGCGCGCGGCGCCGACCAAGGCCCCACGCCATGAGTGCCATCCTTCCCCCGCTGCCGCCCGTGCGGCCCGAGTACGAACACGCGCTCGAACCCTTCACCGCCAGCGCCGTCGAGCGGCCCCTGCCGTGGTCCACGCGGCTGTGGCGCCAGACCTGGCTGCGCAAGGGCCTGATCCTGCTGGCGCTGGCGCTGCTGTGGGAGCTGCTGGCACGCTGGCAGGACAACGACCTGCTGCTGCCCACGGCCAGCGCCACCGCCCGCGCGCTCTTCGATGGGCTGGCCAGCGGCGAACTGATCGCCAAGACCGCCATCTCGCTGGGCGTGCTGGTGCAGGGCTATGCACTCGGGGTCGGGCTGGCCTTCCTGCTGACCTCGCTGGCGGTCTCCACCCAGCTGGGCCGCGACCTGCTGGGCACGCTCACCTCGATGTTCAACCCGTTGCCGGCCATCGCCCTGCTGCCGCTGGCGCTGCTGTGGTTCGGCCTGGGCCAGGGCAGCCTGATCTTCGTGCTGGTGCATTCGGTCCTCTGGCCGCTGGCGCTCAACACTTATGCCGGCTTCCAGGCCGTGCCCGAGACGCTGCGCATGGCGGGTCGCAACTACGGACTGGGCGGGCTGCGCTACGTGCTGCAGATCCTGGTGCCGGCCGCGCTGCCGGCCATCCTGTCGGGCCTGAAGATCGGCTGGGCCTTCGCCTGGCGCACGCTGATCGCGGCCGAACTGGTGTTCGGCGCCAGCTCGGGCAAGGGCGGGCTTGGCTGGTACATCTTCCAGAACCGCAACGAGCTCTACACCGACCGCGTGTTCGCCGGCCTGGCGCTGGTGGTGATCATCGGGCTGCTGGTGGAAGGGCTGGGCTTCGCCACCCTGGAGCGCCTGACGGTGCGCAAGTGGGGGCAGCAGCGCTGATGACGGGCGCACGCGCCGAACCGTCGGCAACCGGGCGGGACGACCGCCTTGTCGGTCTGCGTGCCGCGGGCCCGGCCCGCAGCGAAGACCGCCTCACGGACAAGGGTTAACCCTTGCTCGTCGGCAAATAGATAGCTAGCTAACTATATTGGAGGGCATGTCCGATGCCGCCCTCCCCGCTTCCGCCGCCGATCCCGCCGAGCTGCGCAACCTCACCTTCACGCTCAGCCTGCTGCAGCGCGCCTATCGCGCCGCAGCCGACCGGGCGGTGGCGCACCTGGGCATCTCGCAGGCGGCCGGCTGGGCGCTGGTGACCATTGGCCGGCAGGGCGACGGCACCCGCCAGGGCGTGATCGCCGACCTGCTGGGCATCGAAGGCCCCACGCTGATCCGCACGCTGGACCAACTGGTGGGCGCCGGCCTGGTAGAGCGGCGCGAGGACCCGACCGACCGCCGCGCCCGCACGCTGCACCTGACCGAGTCCGGCGCCGCGATCCAGGCCCGCATCGAGGAAGCGCTCAATGCCCTGCGCACCGAGCTGTTCCAGGACATTCCCGCCGAGGACGTGCGCGCCTGCCTGCGCGTGTTCGGCACGCTCTGGACCCGCCTGGGCAAGGCCGACCGGGGCGGCGCCGCCTCGGAGTCCTGACATGCGCCTGCCCCGCCAGTTGCCGCGCTTCAGCGCGGCCGAGATGCTTTTTTCCGCGAAATGCTTCGGCGCCGCCATGCTCGCGATGACGGTGGCGAGCTGGGCCGGCCTGCCCCGGCCCTTCTGGGCGCTGATGACCACCTACATCGTGGCCAATCCGCTGGCTGGCGCGGTGCGCTCCAAGGCGGTGTTCCGCCTGCTCGGCACCCTGCTCGGCTGCGCGGCCACGCTGCTGCTGGTGCCGGCGCTGGTCGACGCGCCCGAGCTGCTCACGCTGGCGCTGGCCCTGTGGGTGGCGCTGTGTCTGTTCGTCTCGCTGCTCGACCGCACGCCCCGCTCCTACCTCTTCATGCTGGCCGGCTACTCGGCGGCGCTGATCGGCTTTCCGTCGGTGGGCGCGCCGCTGGGCGTGTTCGACACGGCCTCGGCCCGCGTGCAGGAGATCGCCATCGGCATCGTCTGCGGCACGCTGGTGCACAGCCTGGTGTGGCCGGTGAGCATGGCGCCCACGCTGATCGGCCTGATGGACCGCACGCTGACCGATGCCGGCGCCTGGCTGCGCGGCATGGTGCAGGCCGCGCCGAACGCCGCCGCCGGCCGGCAGGCCGCGCGCCGCAAGCTGGCGGGCGATATCTCGCAGCTGCGCGTGATGGCCACGCATGTGCCCTTCGACACCAGCCACCTCAAGTGGACGGCGTCCGCCGTGCGGGCCCTGCAGCACGAGGTGGCGGCGCTCACGCCCTTCGCCTCGGCCGTGGACGACCGGCTGCAGGCCCTGCGCGATGCCGACGGGCGCCTGCCGGCCGACGTGGAACGCACCGTGGGCGAGGTGCTCGCCCGCCTGGCCGACAGCGGCCGCACGGCGCCCGGCAGCACGCCCACGCCCCTGCCCGACGCTGCGTTGGCCGAACTCCACGCCGCCGCCCGGAGCCTGGGCGCAACCGCAACCGCAACCGCGGCCGAGCCCGATGCCTGGAGGCTGGCCCTGCGCACCGGCCTGGCCGTGCGGCTGGAAGCCCTGATCGACGCCTGGGCCGCCTGCGTGCAGCTGCGCCAGCAGATCGACGCCGGTCTGGCCGGCCGCCCGGTGCCGCTGCCTGCGACCACCGGCCGCGCCGCACCGGCGGCGCGCGACGTGCTGCACCGCGACGTGGGCATGGCCGCCTGGTCCGCGCTGGCGGCGGCGCTGGCCATCTGCCTGTGCTCCGCCTTCTGGATCTTCACCGGCTGGCCCGGCGGCTCCGCCATGGCCATGATGGCGGCCGTCTTCTGCTCCTTCTTCGCGGGCATGGACGACCCGGCGCCGTCGATCTACGCCTTCCTCAAGGTGCTGCTGCTGTCGCTGCCGCTGGCGGCCCTGTACGTGCTGGTGCTGATGCCCCTGGTGGTGGACCTGCCCACGCTGGCCCTGGTGTGCGCCCCGGCCTTCCTGGTGCTGGGCGTCTACCTGGGCCGGCCGGCCACCTTCATGAAGGCGATGGCGCTGCTGCTGTCGGGCGTGATCGGCACGCTTTCGCTGCACGACACCGGCCAGGCCGACTTCGCCAGCTTCGTCAACGCCATGATCGGCCAGGTGCTGGGCGTGGCCGCGGCGGCCGTGGTGACGGCGCTGGTGCGTTCGGTGAGCGCCGACTGGGGCGCACGCCGCATCCAGCGCATGACCTGGCGCGAACTGGGCCGCCTGCCGCGGCAGGCCGACGACGCGCAGGCGCGGCTGCATGCGGCACGCGTGCTCGACCGCATCGGCCTGCTGGCGCCGCGCATCGCGCAGGCCGGCGGCACGGTGGACGGCGTGAATGCCGACGACGCGCTGGTGGACCTGCGCATCGGCACCGACCTGCATGCGCTGCGCCGCCATGCCGCGCTGCTGCCGGGCCGGCTGGGGCCGGACATCCTGGCGCAGGTGGCGCGGCTGTTCCGCGAGCATCCCGCCGGCCTGACCACCGGCCAGGCCGCGCAGGACCGCCCGGCCCTGGCCCGGCGCATCGACGAAGGCCTGCAGGCGCTGCTGCCTTCCGGCACGTCGCCCCCTGGGCCCGACCTGGCAGCCGATGCCGCCGACGGGCGCCGCGCGCTGCTGGCCGCCCTCGTCGGCCTGCGCCGCAACCTCTATCCCACGCGGCCCTGGCCGGCCGCGCCTTCAACCCTCCAGGAAGTCCCCGCATGACCGGCGAAGCCACGTTCTATGGCGTCTACGTCCCCTGGCTGCTGGTGCTGGCCGTGGTGGCCTGGGGCCTGTGCTGGGGCGCACGCCGCCTGCTCGGCGCCCTGGGCGTCTACCGCTGGGTCTGGCATGCCGCCCTGTTCGACACCGCGCTCTATGTGCTGATCCTCTTTCTGCTGAGCCGACTGACGGCCGCCCAAGGATTCCTCTCATGACAACGACTTCAACGACAACGACGACACGCAGCCGCGCCCTGGCGGCCCAATCCGCCCGGGTGCTACTGACACTCGGCATGGTGGCCCTGGCCGTCTGGGCCGGCCTGCGCCTGTGGGACCACTACGAACTCGCGCCCTGGACGCGCGACGGCCGCGTGCGCGCCAACGTCGTGCAGGTGGCGCCCGACGTGTCGGGCCTGGTGAGTGCCGTGCGCGTGCAGGACAACCAGGCCGTCAAGGCCGGCGAGGTGCTGTTCGAGATCGACCCGGCGCGCTTCGCCCTCGCCGTGCAGCAGGCGCGCGTGGGCGTGCAGTCGGCGCAGGTGAGCCTGGCGCAGGCCCGCCGCGAGGACGCCCGCAATGCCAGCCTGTCGGACCTGGTGCCGCGCGAGCTGCGCGAGCAGTCCCGCACCCGGGTCGATGCGGCGGCCGCCACCCTGGCACGCGCCGAGCTCGAGCTGCACACGGCCGAGCTCAACCTGCAGCGCGCCACGGTGCGGGCGCCGGTCGATGGCTGGGTCACCAACCTGGAGTTGCGCACCGGCGCCTACGCCGCCGCCGGCCGCGGCGCCATGGCCGTGGTGGACCGCGGCTCCTTCTACGTCGAAGGCTATTTCGAGGAGACCAAGCTGGCCCGCATCCACCCCGGCGACGCCGTGCGCGTGACGCCCATGGGCAGCCGCGTGCCGCTGGCCGGCCGGGTGCAGAGCATTGCCGCCGGCATCGCCGACCGCGACCGCTCCACCGGCGCCAACCTGCTGCCCAGCGTCAACCCCACCTTCAACTGGGTGCGGCTGGCGCAGCGTGTGCCGGTACGGGTGCAGCTGGACGCGCAGCCGGACGCAACGGGCCTGGTGGCGGGCCAGACCGTGCTGGTCGAGGTGGTGGCGCAAGGCGATGCCGCGGCGGCGCACGGCACGGCGACCCACGCGCGCGAACACGCCCCTGCGGCCGACGCCGGGGCCGCCCTGGCCGCCCCGCAGGACCAGGGCCATGCCGCTCCGGCCACGGCGGGCCACGGTGATCGCGCCCAAGGGGGACGGGCATGACCCGGCGCCCCGACCGTACGGCCGCCGCCTTCGGCCGACGCGCACCCGCCCTGCTGGGTGCGCTGCTGCTGGCCGGCTGCGGCAGCCTGGCCGTGGGCCCCGACTATCAAGTGCCGCCACAGGCCGCAGTGCAAAACCCGGCCGCGGCCCAGCCTTTCCAGGAGGCGCAGGCCCCGGGCGCCCAGGCCGCCGTCTCGGCCGAGCCGTTGCCGGCACGCTGGTGGCACCTGTTCCGCGACCCGACGCTCGACACGCTGGTGCAGGAAGCGCTCGCGCACAACACCGACCTGCGCGTGGCCGCCGCCAACCTGGAACGCCAGGAGGCCACCCTGGCCCAGGTGCGCGCCGAGGAACAGCCGCAGCTGTCGGTGTCCGGCGGGCCGGCCTTCGGCCATGTCTCGGGACTGTCGGAGCTGGCGCCCGGCGTCAGCCCACCCGACCAGTTCGCCTACAGCCTGGGCGCGGGCCTGTCGTACCAGGTCGACGTGGTCGGCGAGCTGCGCCGCGCGGCCGAGGCGGCGCACGCCGACACCGCGGCCGCCGCAGCCGCGGTGGACCTGGCCCGCGTCAATGCCGCGGCCGGTACCGCGCGCGCCTATGCGACCGCCTGCGCCACCGGCCAGCAGCTGAAGGTGGCCGAGCACTCCGTCGCCCTGCAGAAGGAACAGCTGGCCGTGGTGCAGCGGCTGCACGACGCCGGTCGTGCGGGCGCCACCGACCTCGCCCGCTCGCGCGCGCTGCTGGCCCAACTGCAGGCCGCGCCCCCCGCGCTGCGCGCGCAGCGCCAAGCCGCGCTGTACCAGCTGGCTGCCTGGCTGGGCCGCACGCCCGGTGCGCTGCCGGCCGAGGTGCAGCAGTGCGCCACCGTGCCCCAGGTGGCCGGCGCGCTGCCGGTGGGCGACGGCGCCGCCCTGCTGCGGCGCCGGCCCGACATCCGGCGCAGCGAACGGCAACTGGCCGCCGCCACGGCCCGCATCGGCGTGGCCACGGCCCAGCTCTATCCCAAGGTGTCGCTGGGCCTGTCGGCCAGCTCGTCCGGGCCGGCCGACGACTTCCTGGGCCGGGACACCTTCGCCTGGAACATCGGCCCGCTGATCCGCTGGAGCCTGCCCAACACCGGCGCCGCGCGCGCCCGCATCGCCGGGGCCGAGGCCTCGGCCCGGATGGCGCTGGCAAGCTTCGACGGCACCGTGCTGCAGGCGCTTCGCGAAACGGAGACCGCCCTGTCGGCCTACCGGCAGGAGCTGGTCGGCGTGGAGGCGCTCCAGCGGGCGCGCGACGACAGCGCGCAGGTCGCCAGCCAGGCACAGCGCCTGTACGTGGGCGGGCGCAGCGCCTACCTGGACACGCTGGATGCCCAGCGCTCGCTGGCCAGCGCCGAAGCCAGCCTGGCCGCCGCGCAGACGCGCGTGGCGCAGGAGCAGGTCGCCGTGTTCATGGCGCTGGGCGGTGGCTGGGAATGAGCCGGCCGGCGCCGCTCAGCGGACCGCCGCCATTTCCACGCCCAGGCGACGCATCGGGGAAGGAGCCAGCGGTGCAGTCCAGCCGACCTGCACAGAAGCGCCCATGGCCAACGGTGCCCCGGAGGAAGGGCGAACGGACCGATCCGACGTCGGCGCCCCCATGGGCGAGGGCCGCGGGTCGGCCGTGAACAAGGGGATGCGAACCGCGTCGCCAGCGGCGGCCTGAGGCGATTGCGCCGTCGGCGCCTGCGCCAATGCCGCCGCGCTCGCGCCCAGGGCCAGGGCGGCCAGCACACCGCTGCGCCATCGGACCGGCGACGCCCGCTCGCGCAGCAATGCAGTGCAATGGGTGGGAATGTCGAAGTGCATGGCGACCTCCTGAGGCATGGCTGCGGAAATCGGGATGGTCCCTCTTGCGGCCGTGCAGGCACTGTCGAGCGCATCCAGGCACGCCCATGTCGGCAGCCCCAGTGGCACCCTGTAGGCCGCCGGGAGACACGCCCTGTCGCCAAGTGCCAGGGCCGACGCCGGTCGCCAGGCATTTAGACTCGCCAGCTTCCCCTCACAACAAGGCGCCCCCGAGGCGCCCGTACTCCTCCATGACAGCACGTGCCTCGAGCGTCGAAGCACTGGAAGCCGAAATCGCGCGCCTCACCCAGGAGCGCCGCGACCTCGAACGCCAGCAGCGGCAATTGCGGGTCGACGAACTCAAGGCCCTGGTCGACCACTTCGCCCAGCAATTGGGCGCCGCCGGTTTCGGCCTGCAGGATGGCATCGACGCCCTGCAGGCGCGCGCCCGGCCGGCCCCCCCGCCTGTCGAACAACCCGTGCGGCACTCGGTCATCAAGCCGGCACCCTTCGTGACGGCACCCAAGTCGCAGCCGCGCCCGCCGATGGACGCCGTGCACCTGCGCGCCCAAAGCGTGCTGGGCAGCGATGCCATCGACTGGCTCCAGCGGGCGCATCCGCTGCTGGGTGGCATGACACCGACACAGATGGCCGCCACGCCGCGCGGCGAGGAAAAGGTGCTGGCCCTGCTGGCTGCCTACGCACGCGGCGCCTGAGGCACGCGTTTCGGCTTCCGGGCACCCGGGCCAGCAGCAGCCTGGCCCAGCTGGCGCAGCAGCTCGGCCCGCACGGCATCCGGCACCGCCGCGGCTTCAAGTGGAAAGCTGACCCGACAACCGCCGCGTCAGCTGTCCCGCCACCTCTGCCACCGCGCGCGCCGCGCTGTTTTCCCAAGCGCTGGACAGACGGTCCTGGTGATCTGTGACGGTGATTGCGAGCACCGGCCGGCCGTGCATGTCGAACACGGGGGCCGAAAAGGCATTCACCCCGGGGATGGGGCTGCCCACCGCGCGCGCCACCCCACGTTGCCGCATCTCTTCACGGATGCGCGCCAGTGCCGCCTCCCGCCCGTCGAAGCCCGTGGCATCCATCTTGCCCAATGGGCCCGCAATGGCCTGCCGAAGCGTCTCGTCCGGCATGGCAGAGGCGAATGCACGCCCGGTCGCGGTGTCGAACAGGGACAGCACGCTGCCCACCCGCAGCGCCACATGCAGGGGCTGCCGGGCCTCGATGAGCCGAACGACAGTCGGGCCGAAATTGCCCCACACCGAAAGCGCAACAGCATGGCCCGTCTGCGCCGCGAGCTGCAGGACCGCCGGCTCCGCGGCCTTGAGCGGATCCAGCCGCTGAAGGCATGCCAGCCCGATCTTCAGGGCCGCCGGCCCCAGGTCGTACCGCCCGCTTGCATCCTGCTCGACGAGACCCAGTCGTCCGTAGCTGACCAGGTACGGATGCGCACGCGACGGCGTGAGTCCGGCCAAGGCGGCCAGGTCTTTGAGGTTCATGGCGCCTTCGCCCTCGGCAAGCGTCAGTAGCAGCCGCCCGCCAACTTCGACGGATTGAACCGCGCGCTGGAGCTTGGCGTCGGGCTGTGCTTCAGAGGCGGGAGCCGCCAGCTTCTTCGTTCTCATGGAACAAACGAGTTTGACATACGCACACGACAACCGTACATTCTTTTCCAACAAATGAGTTCGCCCTTTGCGAATTCAAAGTCCTTTCAAGGAGACATCCGTGAGCAAGACCTTCGCATCCGCCGCCGACCTCGAAGAAAAGAAAGTCAGCTTCACCCAGCTCTCGGAGCACGCCTGGGCCTACACCGCCGAGGGCGACCCCAACACGGGCGTGATCATTGGCGACGACGCCGTGCTGGTGGCCGACACCCAGGCCACGCCCGCCATGGCACAGGACGTGATCCGCCGCATCCGCGAAGTCACGGACAAGCCGATCCAGTACGTGGTACTCACGCATTACCACGCCGTGCGCGTCCTTGGCGCCTCGGCCTACGGCGCGCAGCAGGTGATCGCCAGCCAGGACACGCGCGATCTGATCGTCGAACGCGGCGAGGCCGACAAGGCCAGCGAGATCGGGCGCTTCCCGCGCCTGTTCCGCGACGTCGAATCGGTGCCCGTGGGCATGACCTGGCCCACGATCACCTTCACCGGCCGCATGAGCCTGTGGCTCGGCAAGCTCGAGGTGCAGCTGCTGCAACTGGGCCGCGGCCACACCAAAGGGGACACGGTGGTCTGGCTGCCCGGCGAGAAGACGCTTCTGTCGGGCGACCTGGTGGAGTTCGACGCCACCCCCTATGCCGGCGACGCCTACTTCCGCGACTGGCCGGCCACGCTGGACAACATCGCCGCCCTTCAACCGCAGGCGCTGGTGCCGGGCCGCGGCCCGGCCTTGCTCGGGCAGGAACGGGTGCAGGCCGGCCTCGCGTCCACGCGCGACTTCATCCGCGACCTGTGGGCCAGCGTGCAGGAAGGCGTTGCCGCCGGCAAGGACCTGCGCGCCACCTACGAGCACAGCTTCGCCACGCTGCAGCCCAAGTACGGGCATTGGGTCATCTTCAACCACTGCATGCCCTTCGACGTGACGCGGGCCTACGACGAGGCCACGCAGCATGCCGATCCGCGCATCTGGACCGCAGAACGTGACCGTCAGATGTGGGAGGCGCTCGAAGGCTGAACAGAGCGCGACGAGCGTGCATTGCGCCCACCCCGGCTGGCGACGGGCACGCTCGATCGCCCCGCCGCGAAGACAAGAACGACAGGAGACATCGGCCATGAAGCCATCCGACATCCCGCCCCACCTCTTTCGCGGCACCGGCGAGCAGGTGCAGGCCATCCAGTTCGCCTACCGGCGCTCGCCGGACCAGGAGGCGCCCTCGCCCGTGCGCCACCCGGTCGTCATCGTGGGCGCCGGCCCCGTGGGCCTGACGCTGGCCATCGACCTGGCCCAGCGCGGCCAGCCCGTGCTGGTGGTGGACAACGACGACCGGCTGTCCACGGGCTCGCGTGCGCTGTGCTTTGCCAAGCGCACGCTGGAGATCTGGGACCGGCTGGGCGTCGGCGACGCCATGGTGGCCAAGGGCGTGTCCTGGAACCTGGGCAAGGTGTTCCTGCGCGACCAACAGCTCTACCAGTTCAACCTCCTCCCGGAGGACGGCCACGAGCGCCCCGCCTTCATCAACCTGCAGCAGTACTACTGCGAGGCCTACCTGGTGGAACGCGCGCTGCAGTTGCCCGGGCTGCAGATCCGCTGGAAGAACACGCTCGCTGGCATCGCACCCCGCCCGGACGGCGCCACCTTGACCCTGGACACGCCCGACGGCCCCTACCGCATCGAGGCCGACTGGGTCGTCGCCTGCGACGGCTCGCGCTCGCCGACGCGGCAGCGGATGGGCCTGGAGAGCCAGGGCCGCGTGTTCCGCGATCGATTCCTGATCGCCGATGTGCGCATGACGGCCGACTTTCCGACCGAGCGCTGGTTCTGGTTCGACCCGCCCTTCCATCCCAACCAGAGCGTGCTTCTGCATCGCGAGCCCGACAACGTCTGGCGCATCGACTTCCAGCTCGGCTGGGATGCCGATCCGCAGGCGGAGCGCCAGCCCGAGAAGGTCATCGCGCGCGTGCGTGCACTGCTCGGTCCCGACGCCGAGTTCAGCCTCGAATGGGCCAGCGTCTATACCTTCGCCTGCCAGCGGATGGAGCGCTTCGTGCATGGGCGGGTCGTCTTCGCCGGAGACAGTGCCCACGGCGTCTCGCCCTTCGGTGCGCGGGGCGCCAACAGCGGCGTGCAGGATGCGGACAACCTCGGCTGGAAGCTCGACCGCGTGCTGCGCGGCCAGGCGAGCGCCGCGCTCATCGACACCTATGGCAGCGAGCGCGAGGCGGCGGCGGACGAGAACATCCTCAACTCCAGCCGAGCCACCGACTTCATCACGCCCAAGAGCGAGATCAGCCGGCTCTTCCGCGACCAGGTGCTGGCCCTCGCCCGCTCGCACGAGTTCGCCCGCCGGCTGGTCAACAGCGGAAGGCTGTCCGTGCCCTGCGTGCTGCGGGCGTCGCCGCTGAACACACCCGACGTCGCGACCTTCGACAGTGCGATGGTGCCCGGCGCGCCGCTGTGCGATGCGCCCCTGCAGACACCCCAAGGCGACCCGGCCTGGCTGCTGCGCAGCCTGGGGCCGGACTTCACACTGCTCGTCTTCGGCGAGGCGCCGCATTGGGTTCGCGAACTGCCGGGGGTGGCCGTGCGCTGCCTGGGGCAGGACCTGATCGACGCGCAGGGCGTGCTCGCCCGCCGCCTCGATGCGCAGCCGGGCACCGCCTACCTCGTGCGGCCCGACCAGCACGTGTGCGCGCGGTGGCGTCGGCCATCGCTGGAGGCCGTGCGCGCCGCACTGCGCCTCGCCAATGGCCTGCGCGACTAAGGCCGGAGACCCACCATGCTCAACACGCAACCGAACATCGCCCGCTTCGACGACTTCTACGAAGCGCTGCTGGCCGCACACCAGGACCTGCCGCTCGACCAGAGCCACGCGCTGAACGCCCGTCTGGTGCTGCTGCTGGCCAACCACATTGGCGATCTCGACGTGCTGCGCGATGCGCTCGCGCGGGCCCGCGAATCTGCATCCACGCGCTGACCTCAAGGGCGCCGGACAGGCACATGGGGCCATGGCCGGCCACGGACGGGCCATGCCGTGGTGCCGCCACCTTTTTCACGACAACACAACGGAGACAAAACCATGATCAATCGCAAGCAGTTCCTCGGCCTCGCCGCGGCGGTCCTTGGTGCACCGGCCTGGTCGCAGAGCACGGGCAAGCCGGTCGAATGGGTGGTGGGCTATGCCGCCGGAGGCGGCTCCGACGTGGTGGCCCGCACCATTGCCGAAGCCATGGGCCGCACCCTCAACCGTCCCATCGTCATCAACAACAAGCCCGGCGCCGGCACCAACATCGCCGCCGACTACGTGGCCCGGTCGAAGGACTTCGGCAACATCCTCTTCACGGCCGACTTCGCCACGCTGGCCGCCAACCCCTTTCTCTTCAGCAAGCTGAGCTACGACGCGCAGAAGGCGTTCCAACCGGTCGGGCTGCTGGTGCGCTTTCCAATGTTCCTGGTGGTGGGCAGTGAGGTGCCGGCGGACAACCTGCAGCAGTTCACGGCCTGGGCCAAGGCGCAGAAGGATCCAGTGAGCTGGGGCTCTGCCGGCCCTGGCAGTCCGCACCACCTGGTCGGCGAACTCTTCCGCGAGCAAACCAGCCTGGCGATGCAGCACGTGCCTTACCGCGGCGCCGCGCCCGCCATGCAGGACGTGCTGGCAGGACAGATCCCTGCCATGTGGATCGACAGCGCCACCGTGCTGCCCTTCCTTGCCGGCAAAAAGGTAAAGATCATCGGCGTGGCATCGGCCAGGCGCCTGGATCTGTTGCCGGAGGTGCCCACCTTCGCCGAGCAGGGCCTCAAGGGTTTCGAGGGCTACGCGTGGCAGGGTCTGGTCGTGCCGACCGGCACCCCGGCCGAGGCCACGGCCGCCTTCGCCGATGCCTTGCAGAACGCGCTGGGTTCTACGCAGGTTCGCGCCCGCCTGCAGGCGCTGGGCGTCGAGCCGATGCCTGGCACGCCCGACCAGATGGCACGCTTCTCCGCCGCCGAACGGGACAAGTGGGGCGCGGTCATTCGGCGTGCCGGCGTCAGGCTGGACTGAGCGACTTCTTGCGTCGGTCGAACGAGTGACGCAAACCAGTAGAGGCCGCGCGCTGGGCCATGCCGCCGGAGAGCCGCCACGAGCAGAGATGCTGCGCACGACCGAGGCCGCTGACGCCCGACTCGCGCGCGGCACCCTGACGGGCCGCTTGACGAGGAAAAGGTGCTGGCCCTGCTGGCCGCCTACGCACGCGGCGCCTGAGGCGCGCGTTTCGGCTTCCGGGCACCCGGGCCAGCAGCAGCCTGGCCCAGCTGGCGCAGCAGCTCGGCGCGCAACGCCTCGGCCACTGCAGAAGCCGCCGTCGACAGGCTCCGCTCCTGCCGCATCACTTGGCCGATGGGCCGCTGCACATCCGGCGCGGTCAGCCGCCGCTGCACCACCGGCCCGCCCAGCGCCACCTGCGCCGCCAGCGCCGGCAGCACCGACACCCCCAGCCCCGCCGCCACCATGGCATTGATGGTGGCCAGGTGTTCCACCTCGAAGCGCGGTGCGAAGCGCTGCCCCAATGAGAGCAGCGCCGCCTCGGCGTACTGCCGCACGCTGGTGGGTGCGGGCATCGAGATGTGCGGCAGGCCCGCCACCTCGGCCCAGCGCAGCGGGCCGCGCCGCGCGGCCAGCGCATGGTCCGCGGGCAGCAGCAGCACCAGCGGATCGCTGGCCAGCGTCTCGTAGGCCAGGTCGGCATAGGCCGGGTTCTCGGCCGTGAGGGCGAAGTCGACCTGGCCCGCGCGCACCAGGTCGAAGGAAGCGCCCGACAGCGAATCGACCACGCCCAGCTGCACGCCCGGATGCGCCGCCATGAAGCGCGCGAACACCGGCGGCACCACCGTCGCCGCCAGCGAGGGCAGCGCCGCGATGCGCACCCGGCCCTCGCGCAGCTCGACCACGTCGCGCACCGCGCTGGCGGCCGTCTCGGCCTGGGCCCGCAGGATGCGCGCATGCGCCAGCAGCGCCTGCCCGGCATCGGTGAGCTGCACGCTGCGCGTGTTGCGGGCGAACAGGCGCGCGCCCAGCGTCTCCTCCAGCCGGCCGATCACGCCCGAGACGGCCGACTGCGACAGGTGCACCCGCGCCGCCGCGCGCCGGAAGTTCAGCGTCTCGGCCAGCTCGATGAAGACCTGCAGTTCGCGCAGCGAGAGATTGATCATGGCGGCCGATCAGTCTATCGGCCAATAGCGTTGGACCGATCAGTGCCATCTTCCTAGACTGCGCCGCCATGACGACCCTCTCCCTCTCCCGCGCCCCGGGCACCGCCGTGATCGGCGGCGGCACCATGGGCGCCGATGTCGCCGTGGTGCTCAGCCGCGGCGGCCTGCCCGTCACCGTGGTGGAACGCGACGCCGCCAAGGCGGCCCGCCTGCCGGCCTACATCGGCGCCCAGCTCGAAGCCGCCGGATGCGCCGCACACGCCGGGCCGATCGCCGTCGTGCAGCAGCTGGAGGACGTGGCCTGGGCCGGCATCGGGCTGGTGGTGGAATGCATCGTCGAGCAGCTGGCGCCCAAGCAGCAGCTCTTCGCGCGGCTGGTCGAGCTGGCGCCGCCCTCGGCCCTGCTGACCAGCAACAGCTCGGGCCTGCCCATCAGCCGCATCGCCGACGGCCTGCCCACGCGCGGGCGCATGTTCGGCCTGCACTTCTTCATGCCTGCGCATCTGGTGCCGCTGGTGGAGGTGGTGATGGGCCCGGACAGCGACGCCGACGCCGCCCAGGCCCTGATGCAGACGATGCGCCGCTGTGCCAGCGTGCCCGTGCTGGTGCGCAAGGACCGGCCGGGCTTCCTCGCCAACCGGCTGCAGCATGCGCTGGCGCGCGAGGCCTTCGCGCTGCTGGACGACGGCGTGGCCAGTGCCGAGGACATCGACGCCGCGGTGCGCTTCGGCTTCGGCTTCCGCTTCCTGGCGGCCGGGCCGATCCTGCAGCGCGACCATGCCGGGCTGGACGTGCACTGCGCCGCCGCCGCCACCATCTACCCCAGCCTGTGCAACGACGACCAACCCGCGAAGGTGCTGCAGCAGCAGGTGCAGGCCGGCCGCGTGGGCATGAAGGCCGGTGCCGGCTTCAGCGACTGGCCGGAGGCCGAGCGCGCTGCCGAACGGGCCCGCTACGACCGCCTGCTCCGCGCCGGTCTGCAGTTGCTGGCCGACGAACTGCCGCCGCTGCCGGGTGCCGCTGGCGCCCCTTCCTCCGACCGGAACCCGACGTGACCGCCGCCCCCCTCATCCTCACCGTGGCGCCCAACGGCGCCTACAAACAACACAGCGACCATCCCGCCGTGCCGCTGACGCCCCAGGCGCTGGCCGACACCGCCCGCCGCTGCCTGGACGCCGGCGCCGCCATGCTCCACCTGCACATCCGCGATGCGCAAGGCCGCCACAGCCTGGACGTCGAGGGCTACCGCGAAGCCCTGCGCGTGGTGCGCCAGGCCGTGGGCGATGCGATGGTGCTGCAGGTGACCAGCGAGGCGGCCCGCGTCTACCAGGCGCCGCAGCAGATCGCCATGGTGCGCGAGCTGCAGCCCGAGGCCGTCTCCATCGGCCTGCGCGAGGTGGATGTGCCCGCCGTCGGCGAGGCGGGGCTGGCCGCCTTCTTCGGCGAGCTGGCCGCGCGCGGCACCATGGTGCAGGTGATCCTCTACGACGCGGCCGACGTGGCGCGCTGGCAGGCGCTGCGCGCGGCGGGCACCATCCCCGATGCGCCCTGGTTCCTGCTCTTCGTGCTGGGCCGCTACAGCGCCGGCCAGACCTCCGACCCGCGCGACCTGCTGCCCTTCCTGGCCGCCCATGGCGACGGCCCCGAGCCCTGGGCCGTGTGCGCCTTCGGCCCTACCGAGCAGGCCTGCGTCACCGCCGCGGCGGCCTTCGGCGGCCACGCGCGCGTGGGCTTCGAGAACAACCTGCGGCTGCGCGACGGCAGCCTGGCGCCCGACAACACCGCCCTGGTGGCGCAGGCCGCCGAGGCCGCGGCCACGCTCGGCCGGCCGCTGGCGACCGCAGCGCAGATCCGCGCGCGCTTCCGGCCGCGCTGACGCCCCATCCCCCCGCCACAACAACCGGAGACTCCCCATGATCGATCGCCGCCAATGGCTGGCGGGCGCGGCCGCCGGCCTGCTCGCCCCCTCCTTCGCCTTTGCCCAGTCCGACGCCGCCAAGGGCCCGGTGCGCATCGTGGTGCCCTACCCGCCCGGCGGTCCCACCGACCTGATGGCGCGGCTGCTGCAGCCACAGCTGCAGCGCCGGCTGGGCACCACCGTCATCGTCGACAACCGCGGCGGCGCGGGCGGCAACCTGGGCAGCGCCTACGTGGCGCGGCAGGCGCCGGCCGACGGCCTGACGCTGCTGCTGGCGGCCAGCGGGCCGATGGCCGTCAATGCGGCGCTGTACAAGTCCATGCCCTTCAATGCGCAGGAGGACCTGCTGCCGGTGGTGCAGCTGTCGGCCTTTCCGCTGGTGCTGGAGGTGCATCCCTCGGTCAAGGCCCGCACCCTGAAGGAATTCATCGCCTATGCGGGCAGCCAGAAGGCGCCGCTCAACTTCGCCTCGGCCGGCAGCGGCACGCCGCAGCACCTGGCAGGCGAGCTGTTTGCCCGCGAGGCCAAGGTGCCGCTCACCCATGTGCCCTACCGCGGCGCCGGTCCGGCCCTCAACGACGTATTGGGCGGCCAGGTGCCGCTGATGTTCGACATCCTGGCCAGCTCGCTGCAGCACCTGCAGGCGGGCAAGCTGGTGCCCATCGCCGTCACCTCGGCCACGCGCAGCCCTGCGCTGCCGCAGGTGCCGACCATGGCCGAGGCCGGACTGCCCGGCTTCGAGGTGACCGCCTGGCACGGTATCGCCGTGCGCAGCGGCACGCCCGTGGCCACCGTGCAGCGGCTCAATGCCACCTTCCTGGACATCTTTGCCGACCCGGCCTTCCGCAAGTCCTGGGAGGCACTGGGCACGCCTGTGGTGGCCGGCTCGCCCGAGGCCTTCGGCCAGCTGATCCGCAGCGAGACAGCGCGGCTGGGGCGCATCGTGCGGGAGACGGGGGCGACGGCGGATTGAGGCGGCGCTTCGACACTGCCGTGAGCAAAAAAGATGGCACGGCAGCAGTCGATCGCATCGCCATCTTCCCTATCTCCAACCCCTTCAGAAGCTCACACTGGTGCTGAACCCCAGCGTGTACCGCCCCGTCCTGAAGCCCTCGGGCTTCCACAGCGGCGCACCAATGAACAGGTCGTAGTTCACCTTCTGCCAGGCGCCCCGCACGCCCACGGCCATACCGGCCAGGTGATTGCCCAGCAGGTACTGCGTACTCGGGCCGCCCACATGGCCGTAGTCCATGCCCAGGTACAGTTCCGCCCCGCTTTGGCCGACGGCCCAGCCCAGGTCGTTGCGCACGAACCAGCCGCGTTCGGCCATCAGGCTCGATTCGCCGTCGAAGCCGCGCACGCTGAAGCGCCCACCGATGGAAAAGCGGTCCTGGGGCAGCAGCGGCGTGCGGTTCCACTGCGCACGGATGAGGCTCGTGTAGCGCAGCTTCTCGTCGCCCAGCTTGAAGGGCACGTTGGCACTGACCTCGGCCGTGTACAGCCGCATGCGCGAGGTGCCTTCGTCGAAGGCGTCCTCCGGGGCGGGCTTGGATCCGAAGGCCCCCGTGCCGCGCCGGTAGGCCAGCGTGCCCTCCAGCGTCGCGTCGCCGATGAATTCCTTGTGATTGACGGCCAGTTCCCAGCCGCCGGTCACCCGGTGCTGCACGTCCAGTTCGGCGTCGTCCACGAAGTTGCGGGATTCTTTGCGCCAGCCCCGAATGCTCAGCAGCGTCTTGCGGTGCTGATCGCGCCAGACCATGCGCGAGAGCTTCACCTCGGCGTTGTTGGTCTTGCCCGCATAGATGTAGTCCTGCGAGTAGCCCTGCACCGTCTGGAAATACTGGCTGTTGGAGGCCGTGAAGCCCAGCGTCCACCAGCCATAGGGCAGCGAGTAATGAACGGTCTGGCCTTCTGTGCCCTTGCCGTCGTCGTTCAGGAAGCGCCCGCCGATGTTGTGGTTGGCGTTGACGTAGAAGAGGTCGTTGAGGCCCAGCGGGTTGTCCAGGGAGGCCGTGATGCCCGCCTGGTAGCGCCCGGTGGCCTCGGTGCCGCTGTCGTCCAGGCTCATCGCGACCCGCCACTTCTTGGCCTGCACGTACTTCACCACCAGATCGCTCTCCCCCGGACCCGCACCCGGCGCCATAGAAGGCTCGATCTGGATATCGGCTTCGGCCGTGGGCGAGCGCTTGAGGTTCTCCAGGCCCTGCTCTATCGCACGCAGGTTCAGCAGGTCTCCAGAGCGAACAGGAATCGCGGAAGCGAGAAAGGCACCTGAGCCCAGAAGCGGAACGCTGGAATCCGACGACAGGCGAATCGCAGCGATGCGCCCAGGCACGAGGGTCAAGGTCAGAACGCCACCTGTAAGGTCCTGCGGCCCGGCCAGCACACGGGTGGTAGTCCAGCCCCGGGCGATGACTTCCGCTTGGGCGCGAGACAGCACCGCATTGACGCCGCCGGTGCCGAGGCAGCGGCCAATGGGGGAATCGTCGCCAGCAGCACCCGACAGCACAGAAGGCGACACTGCCCACTGGAACGAATCAGCCTCGTCACCGACGAGCACCACGCGGTCTATGCGAAAGCATGGGGACTCGGAATAAGGAATGCGTGACACGGCAGCCGAAGCAGGCACCTTCAGCCGCTCATCCACACCGCGTTCATTGGCCTCACGGAGTGCCCGCTCTCGCTCCTGCAGACGCTGCTGCTCGTTGAACGATTGAGGACTGGTGGGTGATTGCTGCGCGAAGGCGAGCGAAGAAATGGTGGCGTATAAAAGCACCACCGAGCGTGACAGTTTATTCAATTTCCTCCCGGGCGACCTCATCGTTCGCGAGATCAACTTTTTTCTAGGCAACAAATAAATGGTCTAGATTTATATATTCTCTTAACGGAAAATCCGCTTTCCAAAACTCCACGTTGATGGTCTAAAAACGCTTGCCGGCTGACAGCCTGATTCATAATTAAGCCATCCGCATGAATAAGTCGCGCGTCTATATCGATAGTGATGGAAGAATCGTCGGCTGTAAGAATCTTTGTAGTTGTCAGAAGCCAATAATAATAGCGCCTTATTTAACTTTTAAGATGAATCAATGGGGGACATTAAAACTTAACAAATAGTTTGGCGCCATCCAGACACCAGCGCAACACAAAAAATTATAAATATTTTATAGAGAACTCAATATCAGCCTGACAGGAGTATGACTTTTCCCCCATTCATCTGTGGAAATATCTAATTCAGGCAAATACGCACACTCTCTTTTTTTCAAAATGGTAAAATCATAACTAAACCACCACGCCAATTCATTATTTTGAAGAATCTCTTCTGCCTTGACATTTATGATCTCCTCGGGCAGCTCTTCAAAATCTCCTCTATGGAATTCAATTGTCGCGACAGCAATCCAAGGCAGGTTGAGTAGAAGCTGGGAATTAGCTACTGCGCTTACAAGGCTAGAATAGCAGTCCGCAACTGCTTCGACTACTTTCGAGTAGCGCCTCGAGTCTGGGCTTGAAATTTTGTTATTAGAAAACTCCCATGCCATCTTGGCACAATCGATTTCTTTTATATTCATAAAATTAGCATATGCCTGTATATTGACTGCTCCTTTTTTAAGGGAAATAACGTCATCGTTGACTGCGTAAATATCCAGATGTTTGGCATGATTTTCAACGTGCACCAGATCTTCTATTCTAAGCCCAGATAAAGACATAATGTCTACCAATCCGCCAGAGAATGTTGCTTTCATTTGAAGTATGGCCTTTCACCAAGATAACGCAATGCCGTATTTATACCTCTTTGTACGCCTGGATTTTGCAGAAGCCGATTAACATAGTTAGGCACCGGGCCATCTGCTCCAGGCGCAGGCTCAAACAACCCTGTATTAGAATTGAAATAATATTTTTCTCCGTCAAGTTGAATATGAATTTGCCCTGCTCTTTGGCCCGGAGCGGGATTCTCAATATCAATTCGGACCCCGCTGTTATTGTACGTGGTTCGACTACTTATCCTTGGGCCATTTTCACCCAACAGCTCGCCATCAGAATTATATCTTCTATCATTATTGGGGTTCTTATCTCCGTCGCTCCCAGGAGGGGGAGAGGCCCCGTTAGGCGGCGTTCCATATGTATCGGCTCCAGGTACATTAGGGGTATTTTGAGCACTTGCGTTACCTCCATTTGAATTCTGCAAAGCAGAACTCATCATCGCGTCAACACCTAATATGATCGCCTGAACAACTGGCGGCAGGGATGTAAAAATATTATCAAGGCTGGCCGACGGTAGGCGGGGAGCGGATATGCTGATCTCCCCTGTGTCCGGGTCCACGGATATCGTACTTCCCGGCACTCCTGCAGCTGCAGGCGCCAAGCTCATGTTCCAGGCAGGGTTCAGCGGAATGAACTGAGTTCTCTCCACATTCGGATCCAGTTCGTCAGTGTACGTGTCGTATTGCGACCTGTACGCTTGGTAAAGCTGAATCAACACGTCTCGATACGCCGCAAGGGCGTTTTTCTGCTCTACCGAAAGATCCGATTCAGAAATTGCGCGATTAAACTCATCCAGTTGGTTATTGTAATTTTCAGCAGGAGTCTGGGACTCAGCGCCGATTGACGAGAACAGTTTTTTTCCTAGATCTTTAAGGATGTCTGGCGCAAGCTGAACAACATATCCAGTTGTGGTGGCAACTATTGACGCCTGCGCCTGAACATCCCTCAGGATGTTCTGCGTGTTCCAATCTTTGACAAGCGTCCCGACAGTCGAGTTGTCGCCCGTGCGAACCGACTGGCTGCCCGCAATTCCGCTGATACCGGCCACGGTTACGCTTTGAGTGGAACTGCTCGTGCTTCCAATGCCAGCACCTCCTCCGGGTGGCGCAGCCGACTGACCTTTCTTCGGATCCCAAGTCGGATTCGGATCGTCCTTGGTCGTGTATCCCAGGCTCAAGCTGCCATTCGCCGCATAACTGCTCCCGCTGGACTGACTCACGTTCTGCAAGTCCCGAATCGTCAGCGTGCCTCCGGTTTCGAAGCTGTTGCGGCCCTTGTCAATGGCAGCCTGCGTGCTCTCGATCACGCCACCCACCAGGGTCGTGTCCCCCTTCACGCTCACATCGAAGCCACCATCTCCTGCCTTCAGACCGGATTGCGTGTTCGGGCTGATGGTCACGCCATTGGCCTTGGCACCCGCGACGTTTGCGCTCACGGTCGCCACCGTCCCGACGCACCACGGCGGTATGCACAGGCTCACGTTCAGCCCGCTGCTGGACTGCTTGCTGTTGCCCACACTCACGTCCTGCGGCGTGTTGATCGTCAGGTTGCCGCCCACGTCGGCCTTGATGCGGTTCGCATCGACCACGGCGCCATTGAGCGTCAGATCGCCTCCACTCTGGATATTGACGGCATTGCCAGCGCTGACCTGCGAGGCGTTGTAGCGGGTGTCGTTCTGGTTGTCGCTGCCTTTGCTGCTGCTGACACCCAGTTGGATGCTGAAACCATTCTGGGCACCGACACCGTAGGTGACACCAACGCTCTCGCCGCTGCCCTTGCTCTGGCCCACCGACACGCTGGTGTCTTTGCTGGCCTGCAAGGTGATATCGCCGTCTGCCGACAGAGTCACGTTGTTCCCGGCCGCCACCGTGGAGCCGCTCACCAGGATGTCCGAGTCCTTGCCGCCGCCCGTTGCCACGATGTTCACATTGCCCGCACCCACCACGCTCGAGCCCACCGCCGTGCTGCTGTTGGTCGCGCTCGTGCTCTGGCTCGTGTTGCGGCTGACGTTGACGCTGACGCCATAGTTGAGCGAGCCCGACGGATTGGGTGACGTGGCCGCATCTGCCATCTGCTTGGCACCCATGGCGGTGGTCAATGCGCCCAATGCCTGCGCCCGTTTGTTGTCGGTTTCACCCATGGCCTGCAGCGCACTCAGAGGGCCCGTGGCCGAGACCTTGTTGCCGTCTGTGCTCACGCCCACACCAGCGAAATTCACATAGGCACTGCCGCCCACCAAGGTGCTGCTGTTGCGCTGCACCGAAAAGCTCTGTTCGGTGTTGTAGGCTTCCTCGATGCGGACGTTCTTCGCAAGGATGTTGACGTCCCCACCGGCCAGCGTTCCGTTCTGCCCCGCCGCCATGACCTGGCTGGCCGTCTGCTGGTAGTTGTTGCCAGCCACCAACGTGACATCACCGCCCAGGCTGACCACCTGACTGGGTGCCTGTGTCGTGCTGTTGCTGTTCTCGGCGCCAAAGCTCTTGACGTTGCCGATGGTGGGATTGGTCCACTTGCCCACCATGCCGCTGGCCGAGCTGCTGTTGGAGGTCTGGGTGCTGCTGGTGTTCTGGGCGCTCTGGATGGTCAGATCCTTGCCCGCCACCACAGTGATGTCGCCGTCTGCCAGCAGGGTGCTGCCGGTGATTGTCGTGTTCCTGCCACTCGCCACCATGAGGCTGCCCGCCGAGATGGTGGTCCCCACCGCCTGTGTGGTGTTCTCCACACTGGTCTGTGAGGACGACTTCTTGTTGCCAGCCGCAGCAATGGCCGTGGCGTCGGAGGAGAACATGGCGCCGGCCATCGCTTGCCCAAACGCGGTGCCGCTGCTGCGGCTTTGGCTGGCGCTCAGCCTTTGCGAGGTACTCGTCGCGGTACTCAGGTTCACGTCCCGGCCTGCGGACAGCGTGGCGGCGTCCAGGGCGCTGATCTGCGCCGCCTGAGCGTTGATGTCGTTGCCGGCCACGACCGAGACCGTGTCTGCGCTGAGCTGGCTCGAAAGGGCACTCGTTTCGCTCGTGCTGTCCAGGTTGGCCGAACTGGTCTCCTTGGTCAGCGTCCTGGTGCTGCCGACGACGCCCGTGGAGAGGGATGCGCTTCCCTGTCCGGCCGTGATGTTGATGTCGTGCTTGGCCGTAGCAACCAGTGCGCCCTCGCTGCTGGCGACGGCGCTTGCATGGATGTTGAGGTCATTGCCAGCGGCGATCCTCACGGAGTCCGTCGCCACGACCGCGGAGCCCACTTCGCGGCTGTTGCTTTCCACGAAGGCGCCCGCCGCGCGGTTCTTGCCCGTGCCGCCCGCCACGGCCATGGAACGGCTTGCCGATTCGGTGACGGTCCCGAGATTGACGTCGCGCACCGCCCCCAGTGCCGCACTGCCGGCGCTGCTGATGACGCCCCCAACGACGTTGAGGTCGCGCCCGGCCGAGGCCACCAGCACACCGTCGGGATTGCTGACGTACAGGCCCGCCACCCGGTCTATGTTCGTGCGACTGGCCGCTGCGCCGCTCGTGCTTTGCGTCGTGGTCTGCACATTGATGTCACGGCCGGCCGTCAGCAGTGCGCTGTTGGCCGCCGTAATGCTGCCGCCGATGTTGTTCAGGTCCGTCTGCGCCTTGATGCTGACATCGCCGCCCGCAATGCGACCGAGGTTGTTGACGTTGTCCGCGGTGATGGAGACCGCGGTGCGACCGGCTATCGTGCCGCCGTTGACGAGATTGCCCTCGCCGTGCATCACCATGGCGTCTGCGCTCAGGAGCGAGCCGCCGCCGGTGATGTCTCCGGGCTGCACGCGCACATAGACCTGGGGCACCAGCACCTTCCGGGTCGTCCCGTCGGGCAGTGTCACGGTCTTCTCCACCAGCCAGACGATGTCGCTGGTGAGCTGGGCCATCTGCTCGGCCGTCAGCGCGACGCCTGGGGTGAGGCCGTACTTCTGCGCGAACGTCATGCCCGCATTCATGAGGGCCGTGTACTGGTCCTCGTCGTTGTTGAATCCTTCCAGGAAGCGGTAGCCGGTGAGCTGCTGGACCTGGTCGCGGATGAGCTTCTGTTCGTAGAAGCCGTCGCCCAGTCGCTTGAGGGTGGTGTCGGGGTTCAGGCCCAGGTTGTTCAGCAGGTAGTCGCTGCTGAGCCAGTTGCGGTAGTTCGCAAACCGGGGATCCGTTTCGACCAGATAGTTGCGCCCAGCGCTGCCCGCCGTCGAGAACAGGCTGGCATTGGGCACCGTCGGTGCCGCCGCGCTGGTTCGCACGACCATGTCGACCGAACGCGATGAAGCCGCGCCGGTGGCGCCGCTGCCGGTACTCGATGAAGACACCTCTGCGCCATCAGCGCTGGCACCGCCCTTCACGGCAGAGGCGACTTCCACGATGGTCGGTGCGCGGGCACCTCCTGCCGTCTGCCCGGCGGCGCCCGCCTTGTCCGTGACGTTGCCGCTGGCGGCGGACCCTGGTGCAGTGCCCGACGCTGCGCTCACGAACTCGGCGCGCTCGCTGGTTCCGATGTCGACGGTATAGACGCCCTGCTGCGTCGGGATGATTCCCGGCACGAGGTTGTTGCCCTTGACGCCGGGCACCAGGATCATGGTGCCGCCCGATTCGACGATCCGCTGGCCCTGTGTGGGTGTGTTGTCCACGACGCCTGGGTCCACCGTCATCTTGCCGCCCGAAAGCACCTGGCTGTCACGGTTGCGAAGCAGACCGGTGTCGATGGTCATGTCGCCCCCCGAGACGATGCGCCCCGGGTCCGCAGGGTTGGCGGCCACGTCGGTGTAGGTGGTTTCGGTCCGCATCATGACGGTCCAGCCCTTGCCGCTGCGGTATTGACCGTTGTAGTTCACCGCCCAGTTGCGGTTGTCGTCCGTGTAGACGCTGGAATCCCAGGGAATCTCGACGCCCAGCCCCGTGGGAATGATGGTGGCGGGCTGCGCCACCGTTCCCGAGTCCACCCGTACCACCTGCATGTGCGCGTCGGTGTTGTAGATGGCGTTGGCGGCCAGTGCCATGTCGCCCAAGGACTCGATGGTCGCGCTGGCATTGTTGATCGTGCCTGCGCGTCCTGTGGCGTTGCTGGCTCCGTCCAGGCTGCCACCGATGGCCATGTCCCCCGCACTGAACACCAGCGCATGCTCCCGGTTGTTGAGGGTGCCCACGCCCAGGTCCAGGTCGGCACGGGCGGCAATGGTGGCCGCGCTGTTGCCCTCCTCCTGGTTGTTGAGCGTGCCCGCCGCAATGGCCACGTGGTCGCCGTAGATGCGGCCCGTGCCCACGTTGTTGACAGTGCCTGCGTCGATGCGGGTGAGGCCGTTGCTGTCGATCAGGCCCCGGTTGTCCAGCGTGCCCGCAGTGACCTGGGTGTCGGTGCCCGACATCTCGGCGCCGGCGGCGTTGGTGACCGTGCTGCCGCTCACCGTCAGTTGCTGGCCGGCCAGCAGCTTGCCGTTGTTGGTCAGGTTGCCGGTGGTGCCGTAGCTGAGGTTGCCGTTGGCAATCACCTCGGCGTTGTTCACGAGATCCTGCGAGGTGGAGAGGGCAAGGTCCTTGCCCGAGACCAACTTGCCGTCCCCACTGAACCTGGCGGCATCGACCACCACGCTCTGGTCCGCCACCAGCGTGCCACCCGTGTTGACCAGGTTCAGCGTCTTGGCGCCCGGATTCGCCGCATTCGGATCGGCCACCCTCAGCGTGTCGCCCGCCGACAGCAGCCCGCCCGTGTTGTCCACCATGCCGCCGCTGGTGACCGTGGTGTTGCCGTTGGCCCGCACCGCGCCCTGGGTGTTGTCCAGGCTGCCTGCGGTGATGGCGACGTTACTGCCCTCGATGCCCTGGTCGGTGCCCTGCGTGCCGCGGTTGCCCACGCTGCCGCTGGCCGTGACGGTGGTCGTCGCCCCCGAGCGCAGCAGGCCCGCGGTGTTGGTCACGCTGCCTGCCGTGAGGGAGAGGTTGCCCGCCGACTGGATCTGCCCGCCGCCGTTGTCGAAGCTCGCCGCGCCGGCCTGCCAGTCGATGGTGCTCCGGCCCAGCACCTGGCCCGCGGCGTTGGTCACTTCACCGGTGGTGGCGCTCATCGCTCCCTTGCTGCCGATGAAGCCACCGCTGTTGTCCACCGCGCCGGCGTGGAGCGTGAGCGTGTCGCCGCTGGCCAGGCCGCCCTGTCCGTTGGCATAGCCTGCCGCATGGGTGTTGCTCAGCGCCTGCCCATGGGTGTCGATGGTGAGCGCGCCACCGGCCTGGACGAGGCCGGCTTCGTTGCGCAGCGCGCCGGTCTGCAGCTCGACCGCATGCGTGGCCGCGATGGTGCCTTGCGCGTTGCCCAGTTCCTGGCCCTGGGTGTCGATGCGCAGGCGGTCGCCGAAGACCTTGCCGCCGCTGTTGTCCAGCCCGGCGTTGATGAGCGTGGCGCTGCCGCCCGCTTGCAAAGCGCCGCCTGCGTTGGTGGTGGCGCCCGAGGTGGTGACGGACAGGTCGCCCTGCACGGCGGCCACGGTGCCGCCGCTGTTGTTCAGGCTTGCCGCCGTGAGCGTGGTGTTGCCGTTGGCCGCCAAGGTGCCGCCCTGGTTGCTGGCCGCGCCCGAGACGGTGGCGTTCAGGTTCTGGACGGCCGTGATGCTGCCGCCGTCGTTGTTCAGGCTGGACGCGTTCACGGTGGTGTTGCCGCCCGCAGCGATCGTGCCCTGGTGGCTGTTGTCCAGCACACCCGTGGTGCTGACACTCAGGCTGGCGGTGTCGGCCGTGCGGATCTGGCCGCCGCCGTTGGTCAGCGTGCCGGCCGTCACTGCCGTCTGCCCATTGCTCGCGATGGCCCCATTCGTGTTGTCGAGGACCCCGCTGACGCCGATGTGGGTCGCACCCGCGCCGGTCTGCACGATCTGGCCGGCCTTGTTGCTCAGGCTGCCGGCGTCGATGCTGATCGCCGTGGCGCTGGTCGTGCCGCCATCCTGGTTGAAGGCTCCGGTGAGGCTCACGGCCAATGCGCCGTTGCTGGCCACCTCGCCGCCTGCGCCATTGAAGCTTCCGCCGCTCAAGGTGAGCGTGCCCGTGCCCGCGTGCGCGATCTGGCCACCCGCGTTCACCAGGCTTGTGGCCGACAAGCTCAGGTCCTGGCTGTTGGCGGCAATCACACCGCCGCTGTTGTCCAGCGTGCCGCTCACCGCAATCGCTGTTGCGGCCGTGCCGGTCTGCACGAGCTGGCCGCCTGCGGTGTTGGCGATGTTGGAGGCATTGATGTTCAGTTGCCCGCCGTTGAGGATGCCGGCCGTGTTGACCAGCGACTGGGCCGCGTTGGCATTGGCCGTGATGGTGAGGGTGCCGGGCGTGACCACCTTGGCGGCGCTCGTGTCCACGTTGCCGTTCGTGGCGATCAAGCTCACATTGCTGGCACTGGTGGTGCTGTGGGAGACGTCGACGTTGCTGCCCCGCAGTGCAAGGCTTCCAGCCGCCAGGTTCGAGCCATTGGCTGTCAGCGTGTTGGAAGCTGTGACGGTCAGATCACCGCTCGCGGCCAGCGTGCCGTCCTTGTTGATGCCTGCGCCCATGACACTGCTGGTGCCGGCGCTCACACTGCCTGCCGTGATTGCCGTGTTACCTGCGGCGGTGATGGTGCCCTCGTTGCTCAAGGCACCCGACGTGCTAAGTTGAAGACTGCCTTCTGCCCGCACGCTGCCGCCCTGGGCGTTGCTCAGGCTGCCGGACTGAATCTGCAGGCCTGTCCCCGCACCCAGACTGCCTTGGCCGTTGGTGATCGCCCCCGTCACGTTCAACTGGGTCAACCCATTGGCTGAGCCCACGCCGCCCTTGTCGTTACTTAGACTTGCCGCGCTCCAGCTCAGGCCGCTGTTGGCCGCCAGGGTGCCGCTCGTGTTGTCGGTGGCACCCGCGACGGCCCCCGTCATGGCGGCTCTGGCCGACAAGGTTCCTCGCGTGTTGTCCGCCTTGCCGCCGACCTGCAGGCTTGCATCGGTGTCGCTGGTCAAGGTGCCGTCGACGTTGATGAGGTCACCAGAGGTGGCAATGTCCAGGCTACCGGCGTGAAGCGTGCCGCCCGTGTTGTCCAGCGTACCCAGGTCTGCAGTGAAGGCGCCCGAGACATTGATGGTGCCGCCCTGGTTGCTGAAGCCCGGCTGCTTCAGGCTCATGCTCGCCACGCTCAGCGTGCCGCCGTTGTTGACCAGGTTCTGGGTCTGCAGGGTGATGGGGCCACCCGCATAGATCTTGCCGCCATCGTTGAGGATGGCGCCCGCCGCCGTGAGGGTGCCCGGCTCGGGCGCGGACGCGGCTCCCCCAGAAGAGGTGCCTGTGCTGCTGGACGAGCCGCCCGAGGAAGAACTCCCCGAGGACGTGCCCGATGAACCACCTGAAGACCCACCCGAGGTGGTCCCGCCAGAAGACCCTGAACTGCTCCCCGAGCTGCCCGACACCGGCTCGCTGCCGATCTGCCCGCCATTGGTGTTGGAGACCGTGGGTGCCGCGAGGGCCAAAGACGCCGAACTGGTCTGCCTGATCGTTCCCCCACGGTTGTCGATGTCGCTTGCGCTCGTGAGCTGGACGCTCTGACCTTCCAGGATGCCGGTGTTCTCCAGCCGCCCTGCCGAGGTCACCACCAGGCTGCCTGCACTCGCTCCGAGCTTGCCGGCATTGCGCACGCCCAGCCCGGCCTCCGTCCCCACCAAAACGATGTGCCCCGCGTACATTCCGCCCAAGGCAGCGACGTCCAGTGCATACGCAGGTGCAGGCCCATTGGCCGAGGCCGCCGTGACCTGGCTGTGGTCGGCACTGATCTGATTGGCACCTGTGACCACCTTGAGGTCATTCGCATAGATGGCCGCATTGACCTGCAAGGCCCGGCTGAGGATGGCGGCGTAGTCCGTGGTGCTCAGATCCAGCCCCTTGCCGTCCACGCTGACGGTGCCGCCATTGACCACATAGCCGTCCAGCGAGCCGCCCAGGCCGTACTGCGGGGTGCCGGTGGTCAGCGTGACGCGCGAGGCATTGATGAAGCCGCCGCCATTGACGCTGATGCCGCTGGGGTTGGCGATGATGACTTCGGCCCGCTGGCCAGCGACTTCGACGTAGCCATTGAGGTAGCTCGGGTTGCTGCTGGCGACCTGGTTGACGATGACGCGCGCCGGCCCCGTGGCGAGCCAGGGGTTGCCCTGGATATAGCCGCCAAGCTGACTTTGCACGGGCGTGCGGCTGTTGTTGAGGATGGCACCCGGCGTACCGACATCGAACTGGCTGTAGTGGTTGACGCTGACGCCACCCGCAGAAGGCGTGGTGATGTTGACCAAGGGCACCCCGTTGGGCGCTACCAATGTCTGGGGACGCTGCGAGGGCAGTGCCAAAGGGTTGGGCACGATCTGGGCATGCACGACAGGCAGCCAGCCGATCAATGCGAGGGCCGCGACCAACCCGCGAAGCACCCAGGGCCGTTGCCCTTCACCCGTCCCAGCCGAAGCGCCGTTGCGGCCCTTGCCTGTGCTCGTTGCCGTTTCCTGAACCACCATGCGCTGGCCACGCACGGCATTGAAGATGACTCGGTGGAAATTCTTGTTCATGTGCGCCCGAGCACTGGGCAAGCACATTCCCGCCCAGCGTCGCTCCCTGATTCATTGAGCGAAGAATTCTGGGCGCCGCCTTCAAAGGCGAGGCGGACTTATTCCACACCGACGACGGTTGATCGCGCCAAACACGAACACCGACGCGCAACCGCGTCGGATCTTTAATTTCTTGCGAACTGATCAGTCGAAGCCGAAACACCAGGCACGCTTACGGAGAAGCCAGGCCGATACCGCCCCGGCTCAAAGCGCCGGATGCCTCCGATGCCAATCCGTCATCTGCTGATAGGCCCAGCCCGCTCGCACCAGCAGCGCCTCGTCGAAATGGCGCGCCACGAACTGGAAGGCGATGGGCGTGCCCGCTTCGGTGAAGCCGCCGGGCAGCGTGATCGTGGGGCTGCCGGTCATGTCGAAGGGGCAGGTATAGCGCAGCATGGCCGACATCAGGTCGGCATCGGTGCCGAAAGTCAGCATGCGTTCCAGCGTGGGCGAGGCCACGCCCTGCGCGGGCACCAGCAGCAGGTCGATGTCCTGGAACAGGGCGCGGACCTTGCCGCTGAAGTCGTGCCGGTGCAGCACGATCTTCTGGTAGTCGGTGCCCGTCTGCGCATGGCCCAGGTCCAGCAGGCCCGAGAGCGCAGGACCGTACATGTTCTTGCGCGCCGGATAGGTGGACTCGTGCACCACGGCCGCCTCGACGGCGCACAGCGGAAACCAGTCGGCGATGGCCTGCGTGGGATCGGGGAAGACCACCTCGCGCAGCTCGCCGCCCAGATCGCGCACGGCGGCCAGCACGCCCACCATGACCTGGCGGGTGGCCTCGTCGACGCCCTCGCTGTTCCAGCGTGCATCGATGCCGATGCGCAGCCCCTGCAGGCCGCGCTCCATGCCGGCCAGGTAGTCGGGCACGGCCGCGAGGCTGGCGGTCGGGTCCTTCGGATCGGCCCCGGCAATGGCGCCCAGCATGGCGCCCGCGTCGGCCGCGCTGCGGGTCATCGGCCCGATGTGGTCCAGCGTGGCGGCGAGCTCGAAAGCGCCGTAGCGGCTGACGCGGCCCCAGGTGGGCTTGAGCCCCGTGAGGCCGTTGGCAGCAGAGGGGAAGCGGATCGACCCACCCGTGTCGGTGCCCAGCGAGCCGTAGCACAAACCCGCGGCCGTGGCCACGCCCGAGCCGCTGGACGAGGCGCCCGACCAATGCGCGGCGTTCCACGGATTGACGGGCGGCACCACCGTCGGATGGTGATCGGCGTAGGCACTCTCGGTGAGCTGCAGCTTGCCCAGGATCACGGCGCCGGCCTCGCGCAGCTTGCGCACCGCCGTGCCGTCCTCGCTCGGCACGAAGTCCTGATACAGCGTCATGCCCGCGGCCGTGGGCACGCCGGCGGTCCAGCACAGGTCCTTGACGGCCACCGGCACGCCATGCAGCGGGCCGCGGATCTCGCCGCGGCCGATCTCGGCCTCGGCCTGCCGTGCATCGGCCAGGGCCTGATCGGCCATCACGCGCACATAGCTTTGGAGCGCGCCGTCCTGCGCGGCGATCCGCGCGAGCTGGGCCTCGGTGACCTCCACCGGCGACAGCGCCTTGCGCTGGATCTGCTGGCCGACTTCGACCAGCCCGAGATAATGCAGTTCTTGGTTGCTCATCCATGGACTCCTGTGTATTGGCTCATGATTTCGAAATCGCCCAGGTGCTCGCGCGGCACTTCGCCGCCGATGTGGCCGCGCTTGATCACCAGCACCCGCTGCGAAACGGCGGCGATGAATTCGAGGTTCTGCTCGACCAGCACGATGGTCAGGCCCGTGCGGTCGCGCAGCGCGGCCAGGGTCTCGGCGATCTCCTCGATGATGGAAGGCTGGATGCCCTCGGTCGGCTCGTCGAGCAGCAGCAGCGTGGGCTTGCCCGCCAGTGCGCGCGCGAGGGCCAGCAGTTGCTGCTCGCCGCCGGAGAGCGAGCCGCCCGGCCGGTCGAGCAGTCGCTTGAGCCGCGGGAAGTGCTCCAGCAGTGCCTCGACCGTGTCCATGCTGCGCTCGCCGGTCTTGACCAGGCCCATGCGCAGGTTGTCCAGGGCGCTGAGCGTCGGGAAGATCTCCCGCCCCTGCGGCACATAGGCCATGCCCAGCCGCGCGCGGGCAAAGGGGGCCAGGCGCGTGATGTCTGTGCCATCGAAGCGCACCGTGCCCGCAGTGGGCCGGATCACGCCCATCAGCGTCTTGAGCAGCGTGGTCTTGCCCATGCCGTTGTGGCCCAGGATGCCCACCGACTCGCCGGCGGCGATGTGCAGCACAACGTCGTTGAGCACCGGGATGGCGCCGTACCCGGCATGCAGATTCGAGACTTCGAGCATCGGTCCGTCTCCGCACTCAGTGGGGCTTCTTGCCCAGGTAGATCTGCTGGATCAGCGGGTCGCTCATGATGCGATCGGGCGTGTCCTCGCGGATCACGGCGCCCTGGTGCAGCACCGTGACCTTGCGCGCGATCATGCGGATGAAGTTCATGTCGTGTTCCACCACCACCAGCGCATGCTGGCGGTTGATCTCCAGGATCAGCTCGGCCGTGCGGGCCACCTCGGCATCGCTCATGCCTGCGGCCGGCTCGTCCAGCAGGATCAGCGGCGGATCGGCCGCGATCACCACGCCGATCTCCACCCACTGGCGCAGGCCGTGCGCCAGCAGGCCGGCCTGCACGTCGCGGTAGGCCGACATGCCCACGCGCTCCAGTGTCTCGCGCGTGATGCGCTCGGCCTGCATGCTGCTGTTGAGCCGCCGGGCCGACAGCCAGACGTTCTCCCACACCGTCAGCCCGTTGAAGAGGCTGGGCACCTGTGTCTTGATGCCGATGCCCAGGCGCCCCGGCTCGTGCGGCTGCATGCGCGAGATGTCCTGGCCACGGAACAGGATCTGGCCCGAAGTGGGTTTGACCTGTCCGGTCAGCAGCTTGAAGAAGGTGCTCTTGCCGGCGCCGTTGGGACCGATCACGCAGCGCAGCTCGTTCTCGGCCAGGGTGAAGTTCACGTCGCGCGTCGCATGCACGCCGCCGAAGCGCACGTTGAGGTCGCGGGTCTCGATCAACGGCGTCATCGCGTGGGCTCCATGGGGGCCAGGGGGGAAGCACCTGCACCATCAGCAGCAGAGGCCGCCGAAGGCCGCGTCGCAGCAGGCACGGCAGGCCGGGAGCGCCGCAGCCTGCGCCATGCCGCTTCGATCAGTTGCCCGGCCGTGGGCACGATGCCCCTGGGCACCAGCAGCACGAAGACCACCAGGATGCCGCCGAGCACGAGGTTGGCGTTGAGCGTCTGCTGGGTGCCGATCTGCGTGGTCAGCCACTGGATGCCGACCGCACCCACCACCGGGCCGACCAGCGTCCCGAGCCCGCCGACGATGACCCAGATGATGATCTGCGCCGACTGGGCCAGGCCGAAGATCGTCGGGCTGGTGAAGGCGCCCCAGTTGGCGAACAGGCAACCCGCCAGGCCCGCAATGGCGCCGCCGAGCGTGAAGCTGAAGAGCTTGTAGGCCCGTGCGTCGTAGCCCAGCAGCAGCACGCGCTGCTCGTTCTCCTTGGCCGCCACGATCACCCGGCCGACCTTCGAGGCAAGCAGGGCACGCAGGCCGACGTAGACGACCAGCAGGCAGGCGAAGGCCAAGTAGAACAGGTCCTTGGGCGTGAGCACCTCGTCCTTCAGCCCGGGCCAGTTGAGCGTGGGGATGGCCGGGATGCCGTTGAAGCCGCCCAGCGGCGCATCGCCGATGCGCCATTCGGGCCCGGCCGTCGAATTGACCAGGTTGAACAGGATCAGCGTCACGGTGAGCGTGATCACGCCCATGTACACGTCCGACAGCCGGCCATAGAAGATGACGTAGCCCAGCAGCGCCGCGAAGAGCGCCGGCACCACGATGGCCAGCAGGAAGGGCAAGGTGCTGTCGCCCAGGTTCATCACCGCGATGGCATAGGTGTAGGCACCCAGCCCGAAGAAGGCCGCCTGCCCGAAGCACAGGATGCCGCCGTAGCCCCAGATGAAGGCCAGACTGACCGACAGGATGGCCATGACCACATAGATGGTGACTTCGATCAGCGTGTAGTCGTCGATCACGACGGGCAGCCCCAGCATCAGCAGCAGGCCGAGGGCCAGGCAGACGATGGCGCTCGCCCACGAATTGGCGAAACGGTTCACAGGGACCCCTTGAAGAAACGGCCGGTGATGCCCTGCGGCAACACGCGCAGAAGCACGATGGCGGCCACGAGCAGCGCCACCTCGCCCAGCACGGGCGTGGTGGCGAAGGTGGCGAGCTGGTTGATGGCACCGAACAGCGACGAGGCGCCCAGCAGCCCGGCGAGGATGGCCGGCCCGCCGCCGATCACCGTGATGAAGGCCTTGGCCACGAAGGCCGCGCCCATGGTCGGCACCACGCCCGTGAGTGGCGCCAGCAGCCCGCCCGCCAGCCCCGACAGCGCAGCGCCGACGGCGAAGGTGACCGAATACACCCGGCTCGGACTGATGCCCAGCGCATTGGCCATGTCAGGCTTCTGCATGGTGCCGCGCGCGATCAGTCCCCACTGGGTACGGGTGAGCACCCAGCGGATGGCCAAGGCCACCACCACCGCCACGGCGATGATGACCAGCGTATAGCCGCTGACCGAGTAGGCCCCCACCGAGAAGCTGCCCAGCGGCGCCGACACGCCCGCCGTGGTGTTGCCCGCGATGGAGGTCACGATGCCCACCAGCAGCAGCGACAGCCCCCAGGTGGCCAGCATGGTGTCGACCATGCGCCCATAGAGCCGCCGGATGACCAGCCGCTCCAGCACCACGCCGATGGCGCCGACCGCCACGGGCGCCACCACCAGCATGGCGACCCAGAGGTTGATGCCCAGCTTGAGCGCCAGGATGACCGCATAGGCCCCCAGCATCATGAACTCGCCATGCGCCAGGTTGATCACCTTCATCATGCCGAAGATGACGGCCAGCCCGGCCGAGACGATCACCAGGCCCGCCACGGCGTACAGCACCTGGATGACCACGATCAGCGCAAGATCCATGTCGATTGACTCCTCGGTCCGGGTCGTTCCACTTCAGGCTTTGATGACGTACTGCTGGTTGTCTTTCGGGTTCTTCTGGAGGTTGCACACCGCGCTGGTGTCCACCGGCGGCTGCTGCTGGAAGGTCTCGACGATGTTCAGCTGCTTGTTGCGCACCTCGGCGATGCTCACGTTCAGCACGCAGTGGTGGGTCTGGGCATCGACCGTGACCTTGCCGCTGGGCCCGTCGATGCTGATGCCGCTCTCCAGCGCGGTGATCATCTTCTCGCGGTCGATGGAGCCGGCCTTCTTCACCGCCTCGGCCCAGAGCTTGAAGCCCTGGTAGGTTCCCATGGCCAGCTCGGTGATGTTGGGATAGTCGCTGCCGAAGCGCTTGTAGAAGCGCTCCTTGAAGGCCTTGTTCTGCGGCGTGTCGAGGTTCTGGAAGTAGTTGTACGAGACCAGGAAGCCGTCGGTCTCCGCGGGTGAGAGCACGATGTGCTCGTTGCCGCCGGCGAAGGTGGTCGAGGCCAGCGGGATCTTCTTGGTCAGGCCGGCCGCCGCCCACTGGCGGTAGAAGGAGATGTGCGCGCCACCCACCAGGGCCGAGACGATCATGTCGGGCTTGGCGGCCTCGATCTTCGAGATGGTCGGGCCGAAGTTCGTCACATCCAGCGGGAAGAAGTCGATGGAGGCGACCGAGCCGCCGTTGTCCTGCACGAACTTCTTGACCCACTGCGAGGTGATCTGGCCGTAGTTGTAGTCGGCCGCCACCACGTAGACCTTCTTGCCCCACTTCTTCATGGCGTAGGGGATGAGCTTGGCCACCGTCTGGCCGGGCGTGACGCCGGTGCAGAAGGTGTTGCGGTCGCACACGCCCCCTTCGTACTGCGTGTTGTAGAAGTAGAGCGTCTTGTTGCGGGTGAGCACCGGCCGGATCACCTCGCGCGAAGCGGAGGTGATGCCGCCCATCACCACCGTGGACTTGTCCCGCAGGGCCGACTGCTGCGCGAACTGCGCATACAGCTGCATGTTGGACTGCGGGTCGTAGGTGACCAGCTTGATCTTCTTGCCGAGCAGGCCGCCGGCCGCGTTCTGCTCCTCCACTGCCAGCGTCATGCAGTCCGCCATGGGCTTGCCGTAGATGTCGAGGCCGCCCGACATGTCGATGATGCTGCCGACGACGATCTCGTCGGCCGCCATCGCGGCCATGGGCAGCAGCGGCAGCGCCGTGCCGGCCAGGGCGGTGGCAGAGCCTTGAAGGAAGGATCGACGATCCATGGGAACACTCCTCGTTGATCTGACGGACGCAGCCCGTCGTTGTGTGTGAAAGGGATGAAGGAACGGGAACGCTGGGGTCCGGGGCGGGCGCAGCGCGCCGCCCGGGTCGGATGGCTCAGAGGCTCTTCCAGTCGCCGGCCTGCTCGAAGGCATAGGCGGCGCGGTAGATGGTCTCTTCGTCGTAGTTGCGGCCGACGAGCATCATTCCGACGGGCAGGCCGTCGACCAGGCCGCAGGGAATGCTCATGGCGGGGTGCCCCGTGACGTCGAAGGGGCAGGTGTTGGGCAGCACCTCGAAAGCGCGCGTGATCACTTCTTCCAGCGACGCGCCCGGCTTCGGGATGGGCGTGGCCGTGATCGGCAGCGTCGGCATCAGCAGCAGGTCGAAGTCCGACAGGGCGGCGTCGTAGGCCGCCGTCAGCTTGCGGGCGAGGTTCTGCGCCTTGGCATAGAAATGGCCGCGGTAGTGCTGGATGAAGTACTCGCCCAGCACCATGGTGATCTTGAGCGTGTCGGACAGCTCGTCGGCACGCTGCTTCCAGCCGGCATGGAAGTCCACCAGGCTGGTCACGTACAGGCCCTTCCAGTTGAAGCCGTGGCCGTTGTCCTTCATCATCTGCTGCGTCGCCCCTTCGGCGGCGATGGGCAGCCAGATGGCCGGGCCCAGTGCGTGCATCGGCACCGACACCTCGCTCACGGTGGCCCCCAGACGCGTGAACACCTCGGCGGCGTTGCGCACCTTCTCATTGACCGCCGCGTCCGACTGCGGCCAACCGAAACCTTCGGTCACGATGCCGATGCGCAAGCCCTGCACGCCCGTCTTCATCAGTTCGCTGTAGGGCTTGGAGCCCTGGCCCGCATGCTGGCGCGGGTCCAGGCCGTCCGGCCCCGCCAGCGCTTCGAGCATCAGCGCGTTGTCGGTCACGTTCGCCGTCATCGGTCCGGTGTGGTCGATGGTCAGCTCGATGGGCATGACGCCGGTGTAGGGCACCAGGCCATGCGTGGCCTTCATGCCGTAGATGCCGCAGTAGGAGGCCGGCATGCGGATGGAGCCGCCCTGATCGCCGCCGATGGCCATGTCGACCTCACCGGCCGCAACCAGCGCAGCGCTGCCCGAGGACGAACCGCCCGCCGAATAGCCCATGCGCCAGGGGTTGTGCACCGGCGAGGGCGAGCTGGTGTGCGAGCCGCCCGAGAAGCAGAAGTACTCGCACTTGGCCTTGCCCACGATGGTGGCGCCGGCATCCAGCAGCCGCGTGACGACGGTGGCGTCGACGTTGGGCACATAGCCCTCCAGCGTGGAGGCGCCGTTCATCATGGGCACGCCAGCCAGGCAGACGTTGTCTTTCAGCACCACCGTCTTGCCGGCGAGCTTGCCGCCGGGCTTCCCCTGGATGGTGGTCTTCACGTACCAGGCACCGTACTGGTTCTCCTCACCCGCGGGGAAGTAGCCGGGCGTGCGGGCATAGGTGACAGCCGGCTGGTAGTCGGGCATCGCGTCCACGGCGTCGTAGGCGTCGAAGTTGGACTGCAGCAGCGCGTTGTAGCTGGCGGCCTGGGAATCGGACAGATGGATGCCGAGGCTGAGTGCGACGTCCTGCAGCTGCTCGACGGTGGGGCGCTTGATGGCCATGAAGGGACTCCGTGTCACGAGGGAAGAAGAGGTGCCCGAAGCAGACGGACACCCTGCGTTTCACGGATCGATTCTGTGAACTTATATTTTCCTGGTCAAGCTTTTTGTTTGCTTTGGAAAATAAAAAGCGGTGCCGAAGCCGAGTCAGAGTCGTGTCAGTACGCGGAAGGCATTGCCCTCGGCGCGCGCGAGATAGATGGGCACACCGCTCGGTTCGCCGGCCTCGAAGGCGGCGTCGCGGGCGCTGCGGTAGGCGATGGTGCCGACGCTGGTGGGGCGGCTGCGGCCGGTGCATTCGCCGCGGTCGAGCAGCGCGGCCAGGAAGTGCATGCCCTCGTAGGTGGACTGGCCATGGGTGCTCAGCGTGGGCGCGCGCTCGCCGAAGTGGGCGCGGTAGCGCGCCTTGAACGCCAGGTTGGCGTCGGTGTCCAGCGTGGCGAAGTAGCCGCAGGCGGCATAGAACTCCTCGGCGTTGTCGGCGCCGAAGCCCAGCAGCTCGTTCTCGCCGGCGCCGCAGGTCAGGCGCAGCATGTGGCGGTGCAGGCCCGCACGGCCGAATGCACGGTTGAACTCGATGGAATCCTGCCCCACCAGCGACACCAGCACCGCGTCGGCACGGGCCTTGCGCACGGCATCCAGCACGGCCGAGAAGTCGGTCGTCTCGAAGGGCACGTAGCTTTCGCCCACCAGTTCGGCCCCGGTCTCGGCGATGCAGGTGCGCGCGATGCGATGCGACATGCGCGGCCAGACATAGTCGTTGCCCACCGCATACCAGCGCCGCGGGCGCTTGCGCTCGCCCAGCCAGCGGATGGCCGGCCGCAGCTGCCGCTCGGCGGTCTCGCCGATGGCGAAGACGCCGGGGCTGGCCTCGCCGCCCTCATACAGCGGCGTGTAGACGATGGGAATGCGCCCGCCCACGGCGCGCAGGATGCGGTGGCGCACGGCACTGGTGTGCATGCCGACGATGGCATCGATGTCGCCGGCCTGCACCAGCTCCGTCAGCGTGGCCTCGATGTCGGCCGCGTCGTCCGCAGCGTTCACCGTCAGCAGCCGGCAGGCCCGGCCGCCCAGCCCCGCCTCCCGGTTGAGTTCGGAGACGGCCAGCTTGGCACAGGCCAGCGCCGACGGCGCCCAGATGCCCGCGAAGCCGCCGAGCGGCACGCACAGCGCGATGTTGAGTTCATGGCTCGCGAGCAGCGGGCGCTGCAGCCGACCGGCGGGCAGGCGCGGCGTGGCGGGTCCTGAGGATGGGAACATCGAGAACTCCGGGACAGTGCACCAAGTTGGCAACAGGAGGGACAGCGTCGCAAAAACTGCGCCAATGCTTTCCAAGGCAAGGGTTGCGCGCTACCATCGGAAACCCTTCCCCCACGCGCCGACGTGAGCCATGCCTGAGAAAGACATATCGCAGTACCTGGCCTATCTGCTGGCCTCCGCCAACCGGCGCATGCGCATCGGCTTGGCGCAATCGATCGCCGCGGAAGAGGTGACCGAGGAGCACTGGCGCATCCTGCAGGTGCTCGCCGACGAGCAGGGCCGCTCGATGGGCGACTTGGCCGAGGCGGTGCTTCTCAACCACCCCGCGCTGACCAAGAACATCGACAAGCTGGTTGCCCGCGGCCTCGTCCAGCGCGCGGCCGATCCGGCCGACAGCCGGCGCGTGCTGGTCTACATCAGCGACCTCGGCCTGGAGACGGTCGCCCGCCTGCGCAAGAGCGTGGATGCCCATCACAGCCAGATCGAAGAGGCGCTGGGCCCCCGCAAGACGAGCCAGCTCAAGAAGCTGCTCGAATCCTTCATCGACGAGACCGAGCCGCACTGAGGCACGCATCGCGCCGCGGCCTGATTCCGCCGCCGGTGGCGCGGCGTCCGCGGGTCCGCCGCTATACCAAGGTATAGCCGCGCCATCCTTCCCGCATCCCTGACCGACCGAATGCGCGCTGGCTCCTGCGGCGCGTCACGGCGACCATTGCCGCATCGGCCCGGCCATGGCGGCAGCACGACAGCGGCACGCACCCGCCGCCGTTGACGCACGACCCGCCCTGCCGATGCGGCGACGCCCTGCCGGGCGCGTCCGGCTGACATCCATCTGACCTGACCCTGGCGACGCCCGCTGCCGAGCAGCGGGCGATGGCCGCGCCACGTCCGTCGTTCTCTCACACCGCCCGGAAGACGCCCATGAAGCCGATCCCCGCCCTCGCCCTTCTGCTGTGCCTGGCCACGCTCGCCGGCTGCGATGCCGGCCGCTCCGCACCCACCGCCCAAATTCAGGCCACGCCCTCCGATGGGGCGCGCCAGCACCAGGACACCCTCATCCGCGTGCCCGAAGGCTCCGCCCTGCGGCAGGCTCTGGTCGTGGCGGCCGTGGCGCCGCAGCCCTTTGCCCCCACGCTCGAAGCCCCCGGCACCATCGAGGCCGCACCCGAGCGCCTGGTGAAGATCGTGCCGCCGCTGGCCGGCCGCATCGTGCGGCTGCATCACCAGCTGGGCGATGCGGTGAAGGCAGGCGATCCGCTGGTCACGCTGGATTCGCCCGACCTGGGCGCCGCCTATCGGGACGACGCCAAGGCCCAGGCCGCCCTGCTGCAGGCCCGCCAGGATTTCGAGCGCCAGCAGACGTTGAACCAGGCCGACATCGCCGCCGCCAAGGACCTGCAGGCCGCCCGCCAGACACTCGTCGCCGCCGAGAGCGACGCCCGCGCCGCGCGGGAGCGGCTGGCTCAACTGGGCGCGCCGGTGGATGCCGCATCGCGCCGCGAATACGTGCTGCGCGCCCCCATCGCCGGCCGCGTGGTCGACATGAGCGGCGCCCTGGGTGGCTACTGGAACGACACCACGGCCTCGCTGATGACCATGGCCGACCTGTCCACCGTCTGGCTGGCGGCCAGCGTGCCCGAGAAGGACATCGCCGCCCTGTCGGTGGGCCAGGCGGTGCACATCGCGCTCGATGCCTATCCCGGCCGCAGCTTCGAAGGCAAGGCGCGCTACATCGGCGACCTGGTCGATCCCGACACCCGCACCGTGCGCGTGCGCGTGGCCATCGACAACCGCGAGCGGCTGTTCAAGCCCGGCATGTATGCGCATGCCACGCTGGAAGGGCCCGCGCAGCCGGCGCTGCTGATCCCGGCGACCGCCGTGCTGCAGAGCGGGCTGGCCACGCGCGTCTTCGTCGAGCAGGCGCCCTTCCAGTACGAATCGCGTCTGGTGGTGCTGGGCCGCTCGTCCGACGACAAGGTGGAAGTCATTTCGGGCCTGAAGGCCGGGGAGCGCATCGTGGTGCAGGGCGGAGTGCTGCTCAATGATTGAGAAGCTCGTCGCCCTCGCCTTCCAGCGGCGCGGCATCGCCTGGCTGCTGTTTGTCTTCGTGGCGCTCTACGGCTACTGGAGCTGGAAGCAGCTGCCCATCGAGGCCTATCCCGACATCGCCGACGTCAGCTCGCAGATCGTCACGCAGGTGCCCGGCCTGGGCGCGGAGGAGGTGGAGCAGCAGATCACCGTGCCGCTGGAGCGCGCCCTGCTCGGCACGCCCGGCATGCACGTGCTGCGCTCGCGCAGCCTGTTCGCGCTGTCGCTGATCACCGTCGTCTTCGAGGACGGCACCGACGGCTACTTCGCCCGCCAGCGGCTGCAGGAGCGCATCAACGCGGTCACCCTGCCCTACGGCGCCTCGCCGGGGCTGGATGCCTACACCTCGCCCACCGGCGAGATCTACCGCTACACGCTCGAATCGAAGACGCGCAGCCTGCGCGAGCTGTCGGAGCTGCAGTTCTGGACCGTGATCCCCCGCCTGAAGAAAGCCACCGACGTGGTGGACGTGGCCAACTTCGGCGGCCTCACGACCCAGTTCATGCTGGAGCTGGAGCCCGACAAGCTTCAGCAGTACGGCCTGTCGCTGCAGGACGTGAAGGATGCGCTCAACAACAACAACGCCACCGGCGGCGGCAGCATCGTCGACCGTGGCGAGCAGAGCTACGTGGTGCGCGGCGTGGGCCTGCTGCGCTCGCTGGACGACATGGGCAACGTGGTGGTCAAGACCAAGGCCGGCGTGCCCGTGCTGGTCAAGGACCTGGGCAGCCTGAGCTACGGCAACGTCGAGCGCCGCGGCGTGCTGGGCAAGGACGCCAACCCCGACACCATCGAAGGCATCGTGCTGCTGCTGAAGGACCGCAACCCCTCCACGGCCCTGGCCTCGGTGCACGAGGCGGTGCAGGAGCTCAACGAGCACATCCTGCCCAAAGACGTGAAGGTGGTGCCCTACCTGGACCGCACCTCGCTGATCGAGGCCACGCTGCACACGGTCTCGTCCACGCTGATGGAGGGCATGGTGCTGGTGGCGGTGGTGCTGCTGCTCTTCCTGGGCAGCCCGCGCGCGGCAGCCATCGTGGCGCTGACGATCCCGCTGGCGCTGCTGATCGCCTTCATCTTCATGCACCAGTTCCACATCCCGGCCAACCTGCTGTCGCTGGGTGCCATCGACTTCGGCATCCTGGTGGACGGCGCGGTGGTGCTGGTGGAGAACATCCTGCGCCGGCGCGAGGAGGCGGAAGGCCGGCCGCTTTCGGCCAGCGACGCCATCGAGGCCACGCTGCAGGTGGCGCGGCCGATCTTCTTCGGCATGGTGGTGATCGTGTGCGCCTACCTGCCGCTCTTCGCCTTCCAGCGCATCGAATACAAGCTCTTCTCGCCCATGGCCTATGCGGTGGGCGCGGCGCTGGCGGGCGCGCTGCTGGTGGCCCTCACGCTGATTCCAGGGCTGGCCTGGCTGGCGCTGCGCAAGCCGCGGCGCATCGTGCACAACCCGGTGCTCGAATGGCTGGCGGTGCGCTATGGGCGCTTCCTGGCCCACACGGTGGGCCGCGCGCGCGGCGTCCTCGTGGCCTGCGCCCTGTCGCTGGTGGCGCTGGTCGGCCTGTTTGCCACCACCGGTCACGACTTCCTGCCCTACCTGGACGAAGGCTCGCTGTGGCTGCAGGTGCAGATGCCGCCGGGCATCACCCTCGCCAAGGCCGCGGCCATGGCCGACGAGCTGCGCACGGCCACGCTGGCCTTCCCCGAGGTGTCGTACGTGGTCACGCAGACCGGCCGCAACGACGACGGCACCGACTACTGGACGCCCTCGCACATCGAGGCCAGCGTGGGGCTGCATCCGTACAGCGAATGGACATCGGGCCTCACCAAGCAGGAGCTGATCGACCGCATGGCGCAGCGCTTCGCGCAGATGCCCGGCTACACGGTGGGTTTCATGCAGCCCATGATCGACGGCGTGCAGGACAAGCTCTCGGGCGCCCACGGCGACCTCACGGTCAAGGTCTTCGGCGAGGACCTGGCGCAGATCCGCAATGTGGCCAACCGCGTGGCCCAGACGCTGCGTCGCGTGCCCGGCGCCGCCGACGTGGCAGTGGATGTGGAGCCGCCGCTGCCCAACCTCAAGATCGAGCTCGACCGGGCCGCCGCCGCGCGCCACGGCATCAACGCCGCCGCGGTGGCCGACCTGATCGCCACCGGCGTGGGCGGCACGCCCATCGGCCGGCTCTACGTGGGCGAGAGGAGCTACGACATGACGGTGCGCTTTCCCGAGAAGGCCCGCGCCAGCGTCGATGCCATCGGCAACCTCACGCTGAAGTCGGCCACGGGCGAGCAGGTGCCGCTTTCCGCCGTGGCCAAGTTGAGCACCGTGGCCGGCGAAAGCGTCATCGTGCGCGAGATGGCCGAACGCAACATCATCGTGCGGCTGAATGTGCGCGGCCGCGACCTGGCGGGCTTCCTGAAGGACGCGCAGGCCGCCGTCGCCCACGACGTGACGCCCGCCGACACGCATGTTCAGCTGCGCTGGGGCGGCCAGTTCGAGAACCTGGAGCGGGCCCAGGCCCGCCTGGCGCTAATCCTGCCGATGACGCTGGGCCTGATGTTCCTGCTGCTCTTCGGTGCCTTCGGCAACCTGCGCCAGCCGCTGCTGGTGCTGGCCGCGGTGCCGCTGGCCATGCTGGGCGGGCTGGCGGCGCTGCACCTGCGGGGCATGACGCTCAACGTGTCGAGTGCGGTGGGCTTCATCGCGCTCTTCGGCGTGGCGGTGCTCAACGGCGTGCTGATGCTGTCGCAGATCAACCGGCTGCGCACCGAAGAAGGCCGGTCGCTGCGCGAGGCGGTGCTGGAAGGCGCCCGCAGCCGCATGCGGCCGGTGCTCACCACCGCCACCGTGGCCGCCCTGGGCCTCACCCCGGCCATGCTGGCCACGGGGCTGGGCAGCGACGTGCAGCGGCCGCTCGCCACCGTGGTGGTGGGCGGGCTGGTCAGCGCGACGGTGCTGACGCTGGCGCTGCTGCCGGCGCTCTACCACCTGATCGAAGCGCGGCTGGAGCGGCGGCGTGCCTCGCCCGCCTCACATGACATCCCGACGCAGGAGGTCCAGCCGTGACAACCCTCCGACTCCGCTCACTTCTTCCCGTGCCGCTGCTGGCCCTGCTCGGCCTGGTTCAGGGCTGCGCCGTCGGCCCGGACTTCCACGCGCCGGCCGCACCCGCCACACCGTCGGTGGCCGCGGCGCCCCTGCCCGCGCGCACGGCCGAGGCCGAGGGCCCGGCCGGTGGGGCGCAGCGCTTCGCCCTGGGCCAGGGCGTCGCCTCGCAATGGTGGAAGGCCTTCGGCTCCCCCGGCCTCGACGCCCTTGTCGATGCTGCGCTGGCCGCCAGCCCCGACCTGCAGGCCGCCGAGGCCGCGTTGCGCAGTGCGCAGGAGACGGCCCTCGCCCAGCGCGGCGCCTTCTGGCCCACGGTGGACGCGAGCTACACGCCCACGCGCCAGAAGACCTCCGGCGCCCTCTCCAGCCCGCTGGCCGACGGCGACATCACCCGCTACACGTTGCACACGGCGCAGCTCAGCATCGGCTACGCGCCCGATGTCTTCGGCGGCACGCGCCGCGCCGTGGAGGCGCAGGACGCGCAGGTCGACGTGCAGCGCTGGCAGCGCGAAGCGGTGGGCACCACGCTGGTCACCAACGTGGTGAGCACCGCGATCCAGGAGGCCGCGCTAAGCGCGCAGATCGACGCCACGCAGCAGCTGGTCGAGCTGGCCACCCGCCTGCTCGACGGTGCCCGCCGCCAGCATGCGGCCGGCCAGATCGGTGGCGTCGACATCGCCGCCCAGGAGAGTGCCCTGGCCCAGGTCCAGGCCACGCTGCCGCCGCTGCAGAAGCAGCTGGCCGCGCAGCGCAGCCGGCTGGCGGTGCTCACCGGCCGGCTGCCGGGCGATCCGCTGCCGCAGCAGTTCACGCTCGATGCGCTGCAGCTGCCGGCCGAACTGCCGGTGAGCCTGCCCTCGCAACTGGTGCAACAGCGCCCCGACATCCGCGCCGCCGAGGCCCAGCTGCACGCGGCCGCCGCCCAGGTGGGCGTGGCCACGGCGGCGCGCCTGCCCGACCTCACGCTCACGGCCACGCTGGGCGGTTCGGCGCTGGGCGTGTCGCAGCTGCTGCGCAGCGGCGGCTTCTGGTCGGTGGGCGGCACGCTGCTGCAGCCGGTCTTCCACGGCGGCACGCTGCTGCACCAGCAGCGCGCCGCGCAGGCCGCCTACGAGCAGGCCGAGGCGCAATACCGCAGCACCGTGCTCACGGCCTTCCAGAACACCGCCGACACGCTGCAGGCCATCGTGAGCGATGCCGACACGCTGCGCGCCACCGCCGCGGCCGAGGCGGCCGCGCGTCGCAGCCTGGCCGCCGTGCAGCGGCAGCGCGAGGCCGGTGCTGCCGCCCAGGCAGACTTGGTCCTGGCGCAGCAGACGCTGCAGCAGGCGGTGCTGGCCACCGCCCAGGCGCGCGCCGCCCGGCTCGGCGACTGCGTGGCGCTCTACCAGGCCCTCGGCGGCTGGTGGCAGGTGGCCGACAGCTCGGCGCGATAGGCTGGCGCCGCGGTGCAAAGCCGAGCCTGGAACGCCCTCTCCATCAGCCATGGGCGCGTGCACCCACGATCCGGAGACAAGACCATGAAGGCTTCACGCTGGCATCGCCTCGCCCTGCTCACCCTGCCCGCCACCCTGTTCGGCCTGGCGGGTTGCGCCGCCCTGCCCGGCCGCGAGGTGCAGGCCGGCGGCGCCTACTGCTTCCTCAACCCGCTGGCACATGGCCACCACGGGCCCTGCCTCGACGGACCGCTGCCCGACGCCGACACGGCCCAGCAGGCCTGGCACTTCGCACCCGACCCGCAGGCCCTGACCGTCTACGTGGTGCGTCAGAACTGGAGCGACGGCCCGCACCGCGTGGCCGTGTCCCTGGACGGCCAGCCGCTGGCGGACACGCTGCCCTCGACCACACTGCGCCTGCGCGTGCCGCCGGGTGCGCATGCGTTCACGCTGCACGCCGAAGGCCACCCGCCGCACACCATCTCGCTCGATGGGCGTGCGGGCGAGGTGCATTACCTGCACATCGCCACCCTGGCCGGGCTCTGGCACATGGACTACGGGTGGGAGCTCGAGCCCGACGCCGTACTGCAGGCCCGGGCACGCCGCACGCGGCTGGTGGCCGATCTGCGGGAGGACCCCACGCGACCGACGAAATGAAGCCATCGATCCCCCCGGCACGGCGTGCCGCTCTTCTTCGGGTGCGCGGTCGCGGCGCACCGCGCGTCACGTCCGCCATCGCCGCCGCCCTCGCCCTGCTGCTGGCCGGCGCCGCCAAGGCCGAGCCGGTCGAGGCGCCCGCCGCGACACCCGAGCAGGAATGGGGCACCGCCTTCCAGTCCACCTACGTCTGGCAAGACAAGGCCGCTTTCCCCGCCGCCTATTCCGGCAACAACAGCCTGGGCACCGAGCGGGCGCTGAGCTATTCGTTCACCGTCACCGCCATGGTCGGCATGCGGCCCTGGCGGGGCGGCGAGCTGTATTTCAATGCCGAGGGCGCCCAGGGCGTGCCGCTGTCGGGCCTCACGGGCCTGGGCGGCTTCACCAATGGCGAGATGGCCCGCTCGGCCACGCCCAACCTGGGCCTGTACCGCGCCCGTCTCTTCCTGCGCCAGACCTGGGGAGAGGGTGGCGGCGAGGAAGTGCAGGCCTCCGGCCTCACCCAGCTCGCCGGCACCGCCGACCGGCGCCGCTGGGTGCTGACCGCCGGCAACCTGTCGGTGCTGGACGTGTTCGACAACAACGCCTATGCCCACGACCCGCGCACCCAGTTCCTCAACTGGGCCTTCATGACCTACGGCGCCTACGACTATGCGGCGGACGGGCGCGGTTACTCCTGGGGCGCGGTGCTGGAGCGCTACCACGACGACTGGGCCCTGCGCGCCGGCCGCTTCATCCAGCCCTACGAGCCCAACGGCCAGCCGCTGGATCCGCGCTTCCAGCGCCACTACGGCGACCAGGTCGAGCTGGAGCATGCCCACCAGCTGGACGGCCAGCCCGGCAAGCTGCGGCTGCTGGTCTTCCGCAACCGGGCGCGCATGGCCAGCTTCAAGGACGCGCTGGCGCTTGCGCAGGCCACGGGCGACACCCCAAGCCTCGACGCCGTGCGCGGCGGCGACCGCAGCAAGCGCGGCATCGGCCTGGGGCTGGAGCAGGCCGTGGGCGACGACCTGGGCCTCTTCGCCCGCTGGAGCCGGGCCGACGGCGGCACCGAGACCTATGCCTTCACCGAGATCGACCGCTCGCTCTCCGCGGGCGCCCTGCTGCGCGGCAGCGCCTGGGGCCGGGGTCAGGACACGGTGGGCGTGGCCGCCGCGGCGAACGGCCTCTCGCACGCACGCCGCGACTACCTGGCGGCAGGCGGCATGGGCACCTTCCTGGGCGACGGCGCATTGCGCTACGGCACCGAAACGGTGGTGGAGGTTTTCTACGCCATTCAGGTGACCCGGGCGTTCTGGGTGACGCTCGACTGGCAGCACATCCGCCATCCCGGCTACAACGCCGACCGCGGGCCGGTGCATGTCGGCTCGGTGCGGCTTCACACGGAGTTCTGACCGGACTGAGGGGCCGCACAGCCTCGCGGAGCCCCACCTCCACGCGCCCCGGGGGACGAGCCGGCCCCTGTCACCCTGGTCCGTCCTGTCCTACACCGAATGGGGAGATCTTGTGACGACCAGTGTCATGAAATTTCATCAATGTTCACGCCACTAAAGAATTGCAATCTGCCAAAAGGTGAGGTTGCGTTCTTCGGACCAGCTGTCGCAGCGATCGACGGGTGGCGCGTTCATGGCCATTTCGGGGAGTTTCGTTGTCCGTTGTTTCGTCTCTCGACCCCGCCCGGTGCGCGCACTGGTCGGCGGCCTGTGCGTTTTCACCCTTCGCGAGCGCCGAGTACCGGGCCTGGATCGCACGCGAATCATCGTCTGCCGACGCCGAGCGCGAAGCGCTGCGCGCTGCCCTGACGGCGGTCCCCCACCCCGCTGGCATCACCTTCGTCGTCGCCGACGACACACATGATCGCGCGGTGCGGGCGACGCTGTCGTCGCTCGCCGCGCAGGTGTGCCTGCAGTTCGACGTCCTGCTCAGTTGCAGCCCCGCACGCCAGGCGGCGATGTCGGGTGTCCTCGCCCTGGTGCCGCAGTCGCTGAAGGTGCGTGTCATCGTCGCCAGCGAGGACGATGTCACCGTGCCGGCGCTGCAGCAGCTGGCACTCACCCATGCAGGCGGCGAACATGTCGGCCTGCTCAGCGCAGGCGACCAGCTTGCGCCCACGGCGGTGGCTGCCCTGCGGATGACGCTCGCGCGCTGGCCCGAGACCGACATCGTCTACGCCGACGAGGACTGGATCGCCGCCGACGGCACGCGCTGCAGGCCGCGCTTCAAGCCGGGCTGGGATCCAGAGGCCCAGCTGGGCTTCGATCTGCTGGAAGGCCTGTGCCTGTTCCGCCGCGCCGAAGTGCTGCACAGTGGCGGGCTGCGCCCCGAGTTCGGGCCTGCCGCGCGCTATGAACTGGGCTGTCGGATCGGCCTGCCGCTGCCGGCCTGGCGGGTGCGGCACATTCCTGCCGTCCTTTGCCATCGGCGCATACCGCTCGCACCGGACAGTGCCGCGACGGCCCGCGCGATCGAAGCCTATGCCGCGGCGGCACGTCGGGCCGCCCAGCAGGTGGCGTCGATACAGAGCGGCACCCCCGTCGAGGTGGCCCCGTCGGTCCTGGCCCCCGTCGTCAACTGGGTGCGGCGCCCGTTGCCGCAGCCCGCGCCGCGCGTCAGCATCCTGGTGCCCACGCGGGACCGCGCGGATCTGCTCGCCAACTGCCTGAGCAGCCTGCTTCGGCATACCGACTACCCCGATCTGGAAGTCGTGGTGCTCGACAACGACAGCACCGAGCCCCAGACCCATGCCCTGTTCGCACAGCTGCGCCAGGACCCCCGCGTACGCATCCTGAAGACGCCGGGCGCGTTCAACTTCTCGCGCATCAACAACCTCGGCGCCCGTGCGGCGACCGGCGCGGTCCTGCTGTTCCTGAACAACGACACAGAGATCCTCGATGCGAACTGGCTCAAGGAGATGGTGGCGCAGGCCATGCGACCGGACATCGGCTGCGTCGGCGCCAAGCTGCTGTACGCCGACGGCACCGTGCAGCATGCCGGGGTGATCCTCCAACCCGACCGGCTGGCCATGCACGTGTCCCGCACGGACGATGCGATGGCGCCCGGCGCGGACGGCAGACTGGCCGGCGCCCGCGGTTACCTCGCAGTCACCGGCGCCTGCCTGGCCATCCGGCGCGAGGTCTTCCAGCTTCTCGGTGGCTTCGACGAGAAGCACCTGGCCATCGCGTTCAACGACGTCGACCTCTGCCTCAAGGCCACCGACGCCGGCTACCGCAACGTGTGCACGCCGTTCGCGACCCTGTTGCACCTCGAAAGCGTGTCGCGCGGGCACGACCACGCCAACGAAGAAAAGCAGCAGCGCGCCGCGCGCGAGCTCGGACACATCACCGCCAAGTGGCCGGACCGCTTCGCGGAAGACCGGTTCCACAACCCCAACGTGCGGCTGGACTGGTACACGGGCACGCAGCTGGCCGCCTATGAAGCGCGGTGGCAGCTCGCCCGCTAGTGAACGCCATCGATCTGAAGAGAGGCCTCGGCACACGCCGAGCGGCAATACATGCAAGACACCCCCGTTCATCTTCCCGCCGTCGAGTGCACGCGCCTTGACCGCTCTCTCGACGTCCTGACGGACCCGGCGCTGGCGCCGCTGTTCTGGACACCCCATCTGCTGGGAAAGCCCAGCGCGTGGTGGACCCACACCCCCTTCGCCTTCTGGCTGGTGTCGGCCTGCAGGCCCCGCACGCTGGTGGAGCTGGGAACGCACAACGGCGTGTCGTACGCCGCCTTCTGCGAGGCCGTGGCCCGACTGGAGACAGGCACGCGCTGCTACGCGGTGGACACCTGGGCGGGCGACGAGCACGCGGGGCACTTCGACCCCCAGGTCTACTACGCGCTGCGCGATTTCCATGACAAGCACTTCAGCGCCTTCTCCGAGTTGCTGCAGTCCACCTTCGACGACGCCCTGCCCTATTTCGCCGACGGCTCGGTCGACGTGCTCCACATCGATGGCTTCCACACCTACGAAGCGGTGCGCCACGACTTCGAGACCTGGCTGCCCAAGCTGTCCGACCGGGCCGTGGTCCTGTTCCACGACACCAACGTCCGCAGCCGCGACTTCGGGGTGTTTCGCTACTTCGCCGAGCTGATCGGCCAATACCCGTCGTTCGAGTTCCTGCACGGGCACGGCCTGGGCGTCCTGGCGGTCGGCCGCAACGCGCCGGCCGCGATCAAGGCCCTGTGCAAGCTCGAGGCCGACAAGGCGGACGCCGTGCGCACCCGCTTCTCGCACCTGGGCACGCGATGGTTCGTGACCACACGCGAGCAACTGGGCAGTGCCGAGCTCAATCAGCGCCTGCAAGCGGCACAGACCCAGCAGGTGCAGGCCGAGGCCGAGCTGGCGCAACTGCGCGCCGAGCGGTCCGCCGCGACGGAAAGCAGCACCGTCGAGGCCGACTCGCAGCGCAGTGCCGAACTCGAGACACTGGCGCAGCAGGCCCAGGCGGCCGAGGCACGTGCCGCGCAGTCCGAGGCGCGGGCCGAGCGCGCCGAGGCCACCACGCACGCGACGCAGTTGGTGCAGCAGCAAGCGGGACGCCGGGTGGCGGAACTGCGCCGCATGGTGGCCCAGCTGACCACGGAACTGGCCCAGGCGCAGGAACGCGCGGTGACCGCGGACCGGCAGGCAGGCCTTCAGCAGCAGATCGCCGTCGCCTGGAAGGAGCGCGCCCAGGCACAAGGCGAACACTCCCGTGCGCTGCTGCAGCGCTTTCGCGACGTCCAGACCGATCCCGCTGCGCAGGCCAAGGCTGCGGAGCCGGGACGGCTTCGCCGCATTGCGAAGCGTCTGCGCAACCGGAAGATCGCCATCGGCGAGACCTGGGAGACCGAGACCATCCGCCGCTCCCCGTACTTCGATCGCGCCTGGTACCTGCTCACCTATCCCGATGTCGCGTCAGCGGGGCTGGACCCCGCGGACCACTACCTGAGATACGGTGCGATCGAGGGCCGCGACCCGGGCCCCCTGTTCTCGTCCGCCACCTACCTGTCCCAATACACGGATGTGGCAGCGGCGGGCCTCAATCCGCTGCTGCACTACATGGAGCACGGCATCGAGGAAGGGCGCCACGCCGCCGTGCACGGCCTCTCGCAGGGCGAGCCCGCCCTTCCAGCCCTGTCGGCCCGGCCCTTCTCCATCTTCTACGTGTCCGGCGAACCCGACACCCCCGGGCACATCTACCGCGTGACCCGGTACATGGAGGCGGCGCGGATGAATGGCGTGCCCTCGGAGTGGGTGCGCCTGGACCAGCTGCAGGACAAGCTGTCGCTGACCGCCCAGCACGATGTGATGATGCTGTGGCGCACGCCCTGGACGCCCGCACTGCAGGAGGCGGTCGCCCGCATGCGCGCGCAGGGCAAGATGGTCGTGTTCGACATCGACGATCTGATGGTCGAGCCGGACCTCGCCCAGATCAAGTTCATCGATGGCATCCGCTCGGACGGCCATGTGCCCGAGCATGTCCGGGCGCATTTCGCCAACATCCGCCGCGCGATGCTTGCCGCCGACATCTGCCTGGCCAGCACCCAGGAACTGGCCTACCACATGCGCTGGGCCGGCAAGAGCACCCACGTCGTGCCCAATGGCTTCGACCACGGCACGCTGGAGCTTTCGCTTCGCAGCGCGCAGGCGTGGCGCAGCACGCGCAGCGACGACCTGATCCGCATCGGCTACGCCGGCGGCTCACGCACCCACCAGCGCGACCTCGGCCTGGCCATCGAGGCGATTGCGCGCGTGCTGCGCGAGAACGCGCGTTGCCGGCTGGTCCTGTTCCAGACGCTGGCGGGCGTGCGCCTGGTCGAAGTGGAGGAATTCCCGGCGCTGGAAGGACTGGAGGACCGCATCGAGTGGCGGCCCTTCCAGACGCTGGAGACCCTGCCGCAGGAGATGGCGCGCTTCGACATCAACATCGCACCGCTGGAGTTCGGCAACCCCTTCTGCGAAGCCAAGAGCGAACTCAAGTTCTTCGAGGCGGCACTGCTGCATGTGCCCACGATCGCCTCGCCCACCGGCCCCTTCCGCCGCGCCATCTCGCACGAAGCGACCGGCCTGCTGGCCTCCGACGGCGACGACTGGTACCGCTGCCTGTCCCGGCTGGTCGACGAGCCGGCGCTGCGCGACGGGCTCGCCGCCGCCGCACATCTCAGCGCCCTGGCGCAGTTCGGTCCTCTGCAGCGCGCGGCGCGGTTCGGTTGCGTGCTCGATCAACTGCGTGGCGACGTCCAGGCCGCGCGGGGGTTTGCGCTGGACGCGCGCATCCGAGCGACACCGTGGCGCAGCCCCACGCTGGTGCCGTCCACCGTGCTCTTCGAGCATTGGGCAGCGGAGCCGGAGGTGGCCGAGATCTCGGTGATCATCCCGCTGTACAACTACACGCAATTCATCGTCGAGGCGCTGGAGTCGGTGCAGGCCCAGAGCCTGGCGGTGCTGGACCTGATCGTGGTGGACGACTGCTCCACGGACGCCTCCCTGGACACGGCACTGGCCTGGGTCCGCGAGAACGCCCACCGCTTCAACCGGGCAGTGGTGGCGAGGAACGCGGTCAACAGCGGATTGGCCATGACCCGCAACGTGGGCTTCGGACTTGCACGGACACCCTACGTGCTGCCGCTGGACGCCGACAACCGGCTGCTGCCGACCTGCTGTGAAACGCTGCATGGCGTCATGCGGGCGAACGCCGTGGCCTTTGTCTATCCCACCATCCAGCACTTCGGCGCCTCGCGCCGCACCATCAGCGACGCGCGCTACGAACCGCAACGCTTCGTGGCGGGCAACTACGTGGACGCCATGGCCCTGGTGGCCAAGGAGGCCTGGGCCATCGTCGGCGGCTACGACCACGTGAGGCACGGCTGGGAGGACTACGACTTCTGGTGCCGGCTCGCCGAGCAGGGCCAGCGCGGCCTCTGGGAGCCCCAGACACTCGCCGAATACCGCGTGCACGCCGCCTCGATGATCAAGACGGAAACCACGGCGCCCGAGAACTACCGGCGCCTCATGGACGACTTCAAGACGCGGCATCCCTGGGTGTCGTTGATCGACGAGCAACTCGCGCTGCAGGCAGCGCGCGCCAACCGCAGCTGACCAACCGTCGTCACACGGGCAAAGGCGGTGAGCCCCTGCACCGCCGGAACCGGCGTGTGCAGCATGGCATCGTCACGACAGGGCGCGCCCGTGCGGCTGCGCGACGGCCGCCAACCTGGCCACGTCGCGCACAATCCCGCCTGGCCGCATGCCGCACTCCCGGCGTGCATGACGGTCCTCGCTGCGCGCCGCACCATGCTCCTCCTGGCCCAAACCCGCTCCGTCCTCCGCGTCGCCCTCGTGGCCGTGGCGATGGCGGCCATCTTCGTGGCGGACACGCTCACCAACTACGAGGTGGCGGCGGCGGTGCTCTATGCGGTGGTGGTGCTGTCGGCCGAGCGGGCGCTCCAGCCGCGGGCGCTGCGCGCCCTGGGCATGGCGTGCATCGCGATGACGGTGCTGAGCTTCATGCTCACGCCGCGCGGCCACTACCACGCCGGCCTGATCAACATGGGCCTGAGCGTGTCGGCCATCGCCATGGTGACCTGGCTGGTGCTGCGCATGCAACGCGCCCGGGCCGCGGCGCAGGCGGCACAGGCCCGGCTGGAACGCATCGCCCGGGCGCAGAACCTGTCGGGCCTGACCACCTCCATTGCGCACGAGTTGAACCAGCCGCTGGCGGCCATCGTGACCAGCGGCAATGCCGCCCAGCGCTGGCTGGCGCAGGCACCGCCGCAACTCGACAAGGCGCGCCAGGCCCTGCAGCGCATGCAGGCCGATGCCGAGCGGGCCAGCAGCGTCATCGCCCGGGTGCGCCGCCTCACGCGGGGCGAACCGCCCCAGGCCAGCCGCTTCGACCTCAACGCCAGCGTGCGCGAGATCGTGGCGCTGTCGCAAGACCGGCTGCAGGAAGAGGGCATCGACCTGCACCAGGCATTGGCCGCCGGACTGCCGCCGGTGTGGGCCGATCCGGTGCAGGTGCAACAGGTCATCGGCAACCTGCTGCTCAATGCACTCGACGCCATGCCCGCCGCGCCCGGCGCGCGGCGCGAGGTGCACATCGACACCGCCCGCGAGGGCGACACCGTGGTCTTCTCCATCCGCGACTCGGGCATCGGCCTGGCGCCGGAGGTGCAGGCCCACCTGTTCGACGCCTTCTGGACCACCAAGCCCCAGGGCATCGGCATCGGCCTGAGCATCAGCCGCACCATCGTCGAAGCCAACGGCGGCCGCATCTGGGCCGAGCCCGCCGCCGGCCTGGGGGCGGTGTTCCGGTTCAGCCTGCCCGCCGCCCTGCAGGAGAAGCTGCCTTGACCCCGCCGACCTCGCCCGCCGACGCGGAACCCATCGTCTATGTGGTCGACGACGACCATTCGGTGCGCGCCGCGCTGGAAGACCTGCTCGCCTCGGTCGGGCTGCGCGCCATCGGCTTCGGCGCGACGCGCGACTTCCTGGCCCATCCCCGCGAACCGGCCCCGGCGTGCCTGGTGCTCGACGTCCGCATGCCGGGCCAGAGCGGCCTGGACTTCCAGCGGCAGATGCGGGCCACCGGCATCGGCCTGCCCGTGGTCTTCATCACCGGCCACGGCGACATGGCCATGGCGGTGGAGGCCATGAAGGGCGGCGCCATCGAGTTCCTGCCCAAGCCCTTCCGCGAGCAGGACCTGCTCGATGCCATCCACCAGGGCATCGCCCGCGACCGCGAACGCCTGGCGCAGGAAGCCGCGGGCGCGGACCTGCGGGCGCGCTGGGCCCTGCTGACGCCGGGCGAGCAGGCCGTGGTGCGCCTCGTGGTGCAGGGCCAGCTCAACAAGCAGATCGCCTGGCAGCTGCAGCTGAGCGAGGTCACGGTGAAGGTGCGGCGCGGCCAGGCCATGCGCAAGATGCAGGCGGCCTCGCTGGCCGAGCTGGTGCGGATGGCGGACCGGCTGGGCGACGTGGGCTGAAGCGCCGAGACTCACCGGCCAGGAGGGCACGCGCTGCGAGCGGCGCGCTCGCAGCCACCCCGCGCGGCCCTCAGGCCGCAGGCGCCACCGACGCGCCCTCGATCCCGTGCCGCGCCAGCGCCTCGGCCACGAAGCCGCTGGCCTTGGCCTCTTCCACGAAGGCGGCCAGTGCGGTGGCCGCGGCCTCGCCCCGGCTGTTTGGCGTGCCCATGGCCTGCTGGATCACCATGAAGCGACCCGGCAACAGCCGCAGGCCGCCGATGCGCGCGGCATCCGCCTGCAGCTGCTGCTTGACGCCGGCCGCGACGTCGGCGCCTTCGGCGATGAAGCTGTCGACCACCGCCGGCGAGGTGGGCGCGCGTTCGATGGTGGCGGCCTTGAGTTCGCGCGTCAGGTACAGGTCGTACGCGCTGCCCTTGCCCACCATCACCCGGGTGCCGGCGCGGTCCACCTCGTCGTTGGACTGCAGGGGCGAGGCATCGCGCACCAGGTACGCGCCCTCGATCAGCACATAGGGCGCGGTGAAGCGGATGCCCTCGCCGCGCAGCGGGTCGATGGCGAAGAAGCCGATGTCCGCGTCTTCGGCCTTCACCGCTGCCACCGACGCGGCCGCGGTGTCGAACACCGCCAGCTCAAGGCCTACGTCCAGCTTCTGTGCGAACGCGTGGGCCAGATCGACCGAGACACCCCCCACCTCGCCGGTGTCCGCGTCGCGGCGGGCCAAAATGGGATTGCCGAGGTTGATGGAGGCGCGCAGCACGCCGCGCGGCGCAAAGGCGGCCGCGACGGCCGGATCGATGAGGGACATGGTGGACTCCTTGGAAGCGGGCCAAAAAAGACGGGGCCGGCAGGGCCGCCCCCGAACCGACCCGATCATCGTCGACGTGCCTGACGCCTGGCGTTGGCGCAAGCGCCACTGCCAGGCGCTGAAAGCCTTTTGACAGCTTGCCTTGTGCACCATGCGCTCCAGCCCGGCCGGCATCGCGCTGGCCGGGCCGAATTCTTTTCTGGCGGACCTCGCCGCCGCGCCCCTAGAACAGTTCCGGAGACGACGCCATGACGCACCACGACCCGCTCGCCCAACCCGCCCTGCCCACCCGCCGCCGCCTGCTGCAGGGCGCCGCCGCGTCCGTGGCCGCCGGCGCCCTGCCCCATCTGGCCTTTGCCCAGGACGGCTGGCCCACGCGCCAGGTGCGCTTCGTGGTGCCCTTCGCGCCGGGCGGCTCGTCCGAGATCGTCGCGCGCTCCACCGCGGCCGAACTGGGCAAGACCCTGGGCCAGAGCGTCTACGTCGACAACAAGCCGGGCGCGGCCGGCAACATCGCCATGCAGGACGTGGCCCGCGCCGACGACCAGCACACGATCATCCTGGGCCACATCGGCACGCTGGCGGTCAATCCGTACATCTTCGCCAAGCTGCCCTACGACCCCAACAAGGACTTCAAGCCCGTCAGCCTGCTGGCCAAGGTGCCCAGCCTGTACGTGATCCATCCGGACGTGCCGGCCAAGAACCTCAAGGAATTCGTCGCCTATGCCAAGACCCGCCCGGGCCGCCTGAGCTACGGCTCGGCCGGCAACGGCAGCGCCGGCCACCTGGCCATGGAATACCTGAAGATGAGCGCGGACATCTTCATGCTGCACGTGCCCTACAAGGGCACCGGCCCCATGCTCACCGACCTGATGGCCGGCCGGCTGGAGGCCTCGGCCATCGGCGCGGCGGCCGTGATTCCCTTCATCAAGTCGGGCAAGCTGCGCTGCATCGGCACCGGCTCCACCCGTCGCCTGCCGCAGTTGCCCGACGTGCCCACCGTGGCCGAGCAGGGCTTCCCGGGCTTCGAGATGACACAGTGGTACGGCATGATGGCCCCGGCCTCGATGACACCGGCCCACCTGGCCAAGCTGTCGGCCGAAACGATGAAGGCCGCCAAGTCGCCACCGGCCCTGGAGCGCATGAGCGCCGATGCAGCCGAGGTGGTGGGCGGCACGCCGGAGCAGTTCGCGCAGTTCATCGCGGCCGAGCAGGCCCGCTGGCAGAAGGTCATCGCGCGGGCCAACATCAAGCCCGACTGAGCGGCGCCGCCGGCTGCCGACGCGGCCCGGGCCGCAGCTAGCATCGGCCCCCATGCGCATCCTCCTGGCGGAAGACGAACACACCCTCGGCACCTGGCTGTGCCGGGCGCTGGAGCATTCGGGCATCCAGGTCGAATGGGTGGACGACGGCCGCCTCGCCGACCGGGCCCTGCAGCAGCGTGACCATGACGCCCTGGTGCTGGACCTCGGCCTGCCGGGCCTGGACGGCCATCGCGTGCTGCAGCGCCTGCGCGAGCGCGACCAGCGCATTCCGGCGCTGATCCTCACCGCACGCGATTCGGTGGACGAAAGGGTGGCGGCCCTGAACGCGGGCGCCGACGACTTCCTGGCCAAGCCCTTCGCCCTCGCCGAGCTGGAGGCACGGCTGCATGCGCTGGTGCGCCGCGCCCGCGGCGTGGAGCATCCGCGCCTGGCGTGCGGGCCATTGGTCTACGACAGCACCCGACGGCAGTTCACGCTGCACGGCGAAGTGCTCGCGCTGTCGCCGCGCGAATCCGCCGTGCTGCGGGCGCTGGCGCAGCGCACCGGCGAGCCGCTGTCCAAGCAGCAGATCATCGACCGCGTGTTCTCGGACCAGGACGAGGTGAATCCCGAGGCGGTCGAGGTGCTGGTTTACCGCCTGCGCAGGCGGCTGGAAGGCAGCGGCGCGCGCATCGTCACCCTGCGCGGGCTGGGCTATGTGCTCGAGCCGGACTGAGCCGGCCGCAACCGCGGGACGAGGACTGCGGTCGCGCGTCGCGCGCTGGCTGCAGCGCAGCAGCCTGTGGCAGCGGCTGGCCCTGCTCCTGCTGCCGGGGCTGGCGGCGGTCACGGCGCTGGAGCTGTGGATGACCCGGCACGATGCGCTCGAATCCGCCAACGCGGCCTACGACCGCTCGCTGCTGGGCGCCCTCAAGTCCATCGACGCCAACATCTCCACCGCCTCGGGCGGCCTCTCGCTGGAGATGCCCTACACCATGTTCGAGTTCTTCGAGCTGACGGCGAGCGGCCAGGTGTTCTTTCGCGTCGCCACCTCCGACGGGCTGGTCGAACTGGGCAGCGCCGACTTCCCGCAGCCGGGCACCCCGCCGCCCCTGGGCGTGCCGGTGTTCTACGACGCGGTGTACTTCGGCGAGCCGGTGCGGCTGGCCGCCTACGAGCGCGAGCTGGAGCGCGCGCCCGCCGGCAGCACGGCGCGCCGCGTGATGATCCAGGTGGGCGAAGGCACCCAGTCGCGCGAGGTCTTCAGCGCCCGCTTCGTGCGCAGTGCCGCCTTGCGCGACCTGCTGGTGCTGCTCCTGCTGCTGGGCGGCACCACGGCCGCGCTGCTGGCAGCGCTGCGGCCGCTCTCGCGGCTGGCGCAGGAGGTCGAGGAACGCGCGCCCGACGACCTGAACCGCATCTCGCAGGAGAACCTGCCGGCCGAGATCCGCCCGCTGGTGGCGGCCGTCAACCGGCAGATGGCGCGCACGCAGGAGCTGGTGGCGCTGCAGCGCCAGTTCCTGGACGACGCGTCGCACCAGCTGCGCACCCACCTCACCACGCTGCAGATGCAGGTGGACTATGCGCGGCGCGAGCAGGACGCGGGCATGGTGCAGGATGCGCTTGCCGCCCTCAAGGCCGAAATCGCCAGCGCCACGCGCAGCGCGCAGCAGCTGCTGGCGCTGGGCCGAAGCGACACGGTGCCGGTGGAGGCCGCACTCTTCGACGCTGGGGAGTTGCTGCGTGAGGTCGCGCTGCAATGGCTGCCGGCCGCCCGCCGCAAGCGCATCGACCTGGGCATCCAGCCCGAGGAAGGCGCACCGGCCGCCTTCGGAGACCGCCATCTGCTGCGCGAGGCTTTCGCCAACCTGGTGGCCAATTCCGTGGCGTACACGCCCGAAGGAGGAACCGTGACGCTGCTGTCCGGCAGCGACGCGCAGGGCTGGCAGCTGGCCGTCGAGGACAACGGCCCCGGCCTGGATGCCGAGGACCTTGCGCGCCTGGGCCAGCGCTTCCAGCGCGGCAGCGGCGCGCGGCCGGGCGGCTTCGGCCTGGGGCTGGCCATCGCGCGCTCCATCGCCCAGCGGCATGGCGGCGAACTGCGGCTGCTGGACCGTGCGCCATCGTCCGGCCTGCATGCCGAGATCTGGTGGCCCCGCGACCGCCGCGCCGACACTGCAAGAACGACAGGAGACACCCATGAGGCATCGCACCCCGGCACGCCCACGTGATCGCCGCCAGTTGCTGCTGCGGGCCGTCGCAGCCCTGGTGCTGCCTGCGGGCACGCCAGGCGCTGCCCTCGCCGCCGCAGCCGCCGCCCCCTTGCCGGCCATCCCGGACCCAAGCGTCCTGGCTGCCGAATGCGTCATTCCGGCGAAGGCCGGCGGGGGTTTCGCGCTCACCTGCGCATTGGCGCGCGACGCCCTGCAGGCGGTGCGGCCGCAGCGGCCCTCGCTGGGCCAGCGCTTCCTGCCCGGCGGCATCGGTGCCCTCGCCTTCGACCAGATCGCCACCGGGCGCATCGGCGGCCCCGGCACGCTGGTGGCCTTTTCCGGCGGCTCGCTGCTGAACATCGCGCAGGGCCGCTTCGGTCCGCACCCCGTCTCGGCGGTGCGCTGGCTTGCGTTGCTCGGTGCCGACTATGGCGTGATCGCCGTGCACCGCGACTCGCCCTACCGCCGGCTTCAGGACCTGGTGGAAGTGCTGCGCGCCAAGCCCGGGCGCATTGCCTTCGGCGCCGGCGGTACCGTCGGCAGCCAGGACTGGGTGAAGGCCGCCCTGCTGGTGCGGGCCAGCGGCGGTGACCACAAGGCCATGCGCTTCGTGGCCTTCGAAGGCGGCGGCGATGCACTGAATGCGCTGCAGGGGCGTCATGTGGACGTGTTCTGCGGCGACGCCGCCGAAGCCGCCCAGGCCGTGGCTGCCGGCGCTTCACTGCGCTTCCTGGCCGTCTTTTCGGCCCAGCGCCTGGGCGGCGTACTGCAGGGGGTGCCCACGGCGCGCGAGCAGGGCATCGACATCGTCTGGCCCACCGTGCGCGGCGTCTACCTCAGCGCCGATGTGCCCGAGCCGGCGCTGCACGCCTGGACCGCCGCGTTCGAGGAGGCGATGAAGGCGCCAGGCTATGCGCAGCTGCTGGCCCGCCATGCGCTCTATCCCTTCGCGCTCACCGGTCCAGCCCTGGCGCGCTTCGTGGAGGCGGAGCTGGACAAGTACCAGAAGCTGGCCGCGGAACTGGGCCTGCGCCGCTGGAGCCGCACAGGCAGCTGAGGGGCTGCCCCCCGCGGCCAGCGTCAATAGCCGGCGCCGCGGTCCACCGCACGCAGCGGCGCCAGGCCTGCGCGCACCCGCGCGACCTCTTCGGCGAACTGTGCCACCACGGCCTCGATGTCCACGCTGCGGCAGGCATGCGGGGTCACGACCACGCGCGGGTGCTGCCAGAACGGACTTTCGGGTGGCAGCGGCTCATGCCGGAAGACGTCCAGCACCGCGGCGGCGAGGTGACCGCTGTCCAGCGCGGCCAGCAGGTCGGCGTCCACCACGTGCTCGCCGCGTCCGACGTTCAGCAGCGAGGCGCCCGCCGGCAGTTGGGCCAGCAGGCGCGCGTCGATCAGGTTCTCGGTGTCGGGCGTCAGCGGCAGCAGGTTGACCAGGATCTGCGAGCGGGCCAGCAGCGCCCGCAGGCCCGCGGCGCCTTCGAAGACGTGGATGCCGTCCTCCGACCGGCCCCGGCGCGCCCACGCGGCCACATCGAAGCCCACCTGCCGCAGCAGGCGTGCCGCGGGCGCCGCCATCGCACCGAAACCGAGGAAGCCGACGCGACGCACGCGCAAGGGCAGCGGGGCCCGTTTGCACCAACGCCGCGCGCGCTGGTCCTGCGCATAGGCCGGCAGCTCGCGATGCAGCTGCAGCACCTGGGTCAACACGTACTCGTTCATGAGCACATCGCCGCCCTGGGGTACCGGGCGCGTCAGTGGCACCCCGGCGGGAATGCCGCCGTCGCGCAGCAGGTGGTCCACGCCGGCATGCAGCGAGCCCACGAGGCGAAGCCGGGGCAGCGCCTGCAGCGCGCCGTGCGGGATGCGCGAGACGAGCGCGAACTCGATCTCCGTCGCATCTCCCACGTCGGGCCAGATGCGCACGGGCAGTTCGTCGCCGCAGTGCGCCTGCACCGCGGCGCGCAACTCCGGCAGGGGCACGGGCCCCGCATGCAGCAGCAGCGCCATCACTCGGCGCGAATGTTGTTGCGGCGGATCACCTCGCCCCAGCGCCGCTGCTCATTGGCCAGCAGCTTCGCAAACTGCTCGGGGGTGCCGGTGCTGATCTCGCCGCCCCCGTTGGCCGCGAACTGCTGCATCTCGGCCGAGGCCATCCCCCTGGCCGCCGCTTCGCGCACGCGCGCGATGACGGGCGCGGGCGTGCCCAGCGGTGCCATCAGCCCCATCCAGTAGTCTGCGCCGGCGTCCAGCACGCCCAGTTCCACCAGCGTGGGCACCCCGGGCATCAGGCTCGAGCGGGCGTCGCTGCTCAAGGCCAGCACCTTGACCTTGCCCTGCTTCATCCAGATCTGCGCGTTGGGCACGGTGTCGAAGTACATCTGCACCTCGTCGGCGGCCAAGGCCTGCACCGCGGCGGCAGAGCCCTTGTAGGGCACGTGCACCAGATCGAGCCCTGTACGGCTCTTGAACAGCTCGCCCAGCAGGTGGTTGGTGCTGCCCACGCCGGAGGAGGCGTAGTTCAGCTTTCCGGGCCGCTGCTTGGCGTAGGCCATGAAGTCGGCCAGGGTCTTGCCCGGCACCGAGGTGCTCACCATCAACACGCCCAGATAGTGGATGAGCAGCGTGATCGGAGCGAAGTCGCGCGCACCGTCGTAGGGCGGCTTCTCCAGCAGGAGCGGCGCGATCACCTGGTTGGTCGAGGTCGTGAACATCAGCGTGTAGCCATCGGCCGGCGAGCGCATCGCCGCCTGAGTGCCGATGGTGCCGGTAGCACCGGGACGGTTGTCCATGACCACGGGCTGGCCGAGCTCGATGCGCAGGCGGTCCGCCACCATCCGGGCGGTGATGTCCGTGGCGCCACCGGGCGCGAACGGCACGATCAGCTTGATGGGCCGGTCGGGATAGCCACTCTGGGCCGAGGCCCCGAAGGCGAGCGAGGCGGCACCGGCGGCTGCCGCCGTCAGCACGCGGCGGCGTGGGATGGAAGTGGGCATGCTCTGTCTCCTCGTGGCGGTCATCGCGCGGGCGCGGTGTGTCCGCCCAGCACCTCGGCCACCCAATCCGCCATGTAGTCGGTGGCAGGCGCTTGGTTGTCGACGTGGCAGTGCTCGCAGCCGCCTTCTTCGGCGGTGAAGACCCGCAGTTCGCGCCGCGCGCTATGGACGGCGGCGGCGTAGACCTGGTGCGCCTCGGTCACCGGCGTCTGCCGGTCATTGCCGCCGTGTGTGATGAGCAGCGGGCAGCGGATGCGCTCGGCGATGCCGCCCAGGTGCATGGGCGCCATCTTCGCGACGACGTCCTCGACGCCCTGCGCGCCGTACACCCACTCGGCATGTTCCAGATGGAAGTGCACCGCCTGTGCGAGTTGGCCCTTCAGGCGCTTCTCGAAAAGCGAGCCCCAGTCCCACACGCCGGTCCAGGCCACACAGCAGGCGAAGCGCGGCTCCAGTGCGGCCGAACGCACGGCGTGGTAGCCGCCCGCCGATGGCGCAATGATGCCGATGCGCGCAGGGTCCACGTCATCGCGACCCAGCAGGTATTCCAGGCTCGCGCGTGCCGGACGCTCGGTCTCGGGCATGCCGAGCAGGCCCTGCAGGCGCAGTGCCTCGCCCACGCCCGGATGGTCCACGATCAGCATCGAGATGCCGCGGCGGCGGAACTCCTCGTGGATCTGCATCAGGCAGATCGTCTCCTTCATGATGTCGAAGCCGTCGAACATCACCATGCACGGGCCCCGCCCGTCGCCGGCGCGCACGAACAGCGCCGGCAGCGTGCTGCCTTCGTAGGGCACGGCGCAGCGCTCCACGGGCTGCTCCAGCGTGGCCTGCCAGCCCGCGAAGCTGTCGAGCATGCGGTGGTAGACCGGCATGCGCTGCGGGTCGGCGTGGCGCATCTGACGCTCGGCCATCATGTAGTAGGTGCAGGCGCGCTGCAGCTTGCGCCCGGCGCTGAAAGCACGACCGGCGCGCAGGTCGACCTGGGCATGCTCCGACACGCGGTCTGCGACGCGCAGCCAGCTCTGCGTCCATGCGAGCGACGACGCCTCGCCTTTGACCGAGGCCAGCGGCCGCAGCGGCCTGCACGCTTCGTCGATCTCGCCGATGGCACCACCACAGGTCTCGGCCATCATTACCGCCAGGCTCCAGGCGTAGTTGTCGGGAAAGTATTCGAACATCGTCTCGTTTTTTTGAAGATTGCGGACGCACGCCTGCCACCCGGAGGGACCGCGCGGGTCCGGGACGGTGAGCGGCGGATCTGAAGCCGTCGGCCGGCTGGGGGGGGGTTCAGCCTCCCGAAGGAGGGCAGCAATGGATGTCTCGGTCTTCTCGTCTCCTTGTCCGATCAGCGTCGCGCGTGCAGTGCTGTCGTTGGCCCATCGGCGACGCCGGGTGACGCCTCAGTGAGCAGCACCCAGCATAGGAGTGCGGCCAGGTCGGGACCAATGGAATCTGACGATGGTTCGCATCACCACCGGCGATGCATGCGCGCATCCCAGCCGCGCTCAGTGGCGCAAGCGGGCTGTCTCGGCCTCTGCGGACGGCCGCTTCATGCTTGTCCGATGAAAGCTGCCGTCGATCAGGCGCGGGCCCTACTGGATCACCCCTGCCGCCACATTGATCGACAGCGCCAGCACCACCATGTTGAAGCCGAAGGACAGCACGCTGTGCAACAGCGTCAGCCGCCGCATCTCGCGCGTGGTGACCTGCACGTCGGAGACCTGCGAGGTCATGCCGACCACGAAGGCGTAGTACATGAAGTCGGTGTAGTCCGGGTCGGCCTTGCCCGGAAAGTCCAGCCCGCCTTCGTCCGGCGTGCCATCGTCGCGGTAGTAGCGGTGGGCGTAATGGAAGGCGTAGACGGTGTGGATCATCAGCCAGGACCCGGCCAGCGCGACCATGCCCAGCACGATGTGCGCGCCGCGCTCCACGCCGCCCAGTTGCTTGACCTGCTGCAGCAGCAGACCGATGGCGATCACGCTGCTGATGATGGCGGCCGACACAATGGCCAGGATGATCGGCCCTGGTGGATCGAGCGATCGGGCCCGGGCCTTGACCTGCGCCGCGTCGAAGATGCGCGCCTGCCAGGTGGCCCAGCCCAGGTAGGCGCCCACCGCGGCGCACCAGCCGAGCAGGCTGGCGGGCCGTGCGGCCATGCCGCCCGCCATGCACAGGCCTGCCACGGTCAGGCCGGCCAGGCCGCCGTAGGTCAGTCGCTGGGTGCCGTTGACATGTTGAAAGTGCCGTCGCATGCGACCACTTTAGCGGGCGCCGACTGCCGCCCATCTGACCCGCGGCGCGCTCGGCGCGCCGGCCTACACCAGGGCGCAGCTTCGCTGATAGGTTGCACGCCGATCAGCACTTCAGGAGCGGCACGATGACATCCAGCCTCAAGACGGGCGACAAGGTGAAGTGGGACACCTCCCAGGGTCAGACCACCGGCAAGGTGGTGCGCAAGGTCACGCACACCGCCCATGTGGCCGGGCACGAAGCCAAGGCCTCACCGGCCCACCCTCAGTACGAGGTCAAGAGCAGCAAGACCGGCAAGAAGGCGATCCACCATGCCGATGCGCTGAAGAAGGCCTGATCCGATGTCGCAGCCGAAGAGTGAGGACGTCTCGGAGATCGTGCGCGCGTTCAAGCATGCCGTGAACATGACGCCGGCCCAGTTGGAGAAGTGGCTGGAGACGGAAGCGTCAAAGACCGTCGGCTTCAAGGGTGCCGCAGGGGGTGAGTCCGTGGGCCACCGCTCCGGCCGCCGCATCGTGCGACTGCTGCACAAGAAGACGGACGACTTGACCGCTGGCGACGTGGCGCATATGCGCAAAGTGGTGGGCTATGTGAAGCGGCACCTGGCGCAGCGCCCCGACGGGTCGGTGCGCGACACACCTTGGCGCCAGTCGTTGATGAACTGGGGACACGATCCCATGCGGCACTGAGTGCCCGCGTGTGGGCTGATGCCGCCCGCCTCCTGCATCACAAAGACCAGCTCGCTGCCATGCTGGGACGCTGGCGGAAGCCTTCGTACCAGCTGGCCGTGGGCGCATGGCGTTCGCGCCAACTGAGGTCCGGAAAGCGCAAGTCGAGGTACCACATCGCACAGCCGATGGTGAGCGAACCCAGGTCCACGCGGCCGGCGAGCAGGTCCGGATGGGCATCGAGGTGGGCGAGCGAGGTTTCGATCTTGTCGAGCTGTGCGGCCCGCCATTCCGGCCAGCGGATCGATTCGGGCCGCGCGACGTCTTCATAGCGCGCGAGCAGTGCCGCGTCCAGCATGCCATCGCCGAGCGACTGCAGCGTGAGCGTGGTCCAGCGCGCCGCACCCGAGGCAGGGATCAGGCGACCGCCTGCCTGCACATCCAGGTATTCGCAGATCACCCGGCTGTCGTAGAGCACCTGACCGTCGTCGGTGAAGAACGTGGGCACCTTGCCGAGCGGGTTGTGGCCGATGATGGCCTGGTCGCGCTGGACCGGATGCGCGTTGGAAGGCAGCAGCTGGATCTGCCCATCCAGGCCGAGTTCGTGCGCGGTGACCAGGCACTTGCGCACATAGGGGGAGAAGGGCGAGAACAGGATCTTCATGCGTGGGACTCCGCAGGTAGGGTGTGAGCCAGGTGCTGGCCGGCCAGCCAGCCGAAGGTCAGCGCCGGGCCGAGCGTGATGCCGGGCGCAGGATACTGCCCGCCCATCACCGAGTGCATGTCGTTGCCGACCACGTGCAGGCCGGACACAGGCGTGCCATCGGCCGACAGGGCCTGAGCGTTGGCGTCGCAGCGGATGCCGCAGGCTGTGCCGATGTCGCCGGCGACCACGGCCACGGCGTAGAACGGCGCCTGGCGCAGCCGGCCCAGACACGGGTTGGGCTGGTGCTCCGCGTCACCCAGGTAGCGGTTGTAGGCGGTGCTGCCCTTGCCGAATTCCGGATCCACTCCATTCACACCGGCCTGGTCGAAGGCCTCGGCCGAGGCGCGCAACGCGGCGGGGTCGACCTTGATCTGCGCGGCCAGCGCCTCCAGCGTGTCTGCCTTGGCCAGGTAGCCCGCGCGCACGAGGTGGTCACGCGGTCGCCCGCCCGGCAGCGCCAGCCCCAGGCCCCAGCGCTCCATGAAGTCGCTGTCGCAGACCAGATAGGCCGGCAGGCTCGGCACCTCGGCATGCGAGCGGTACATGGCCAGCACGAACTCGTGGTACGAGGTCGATTCGTTGACGAAGCGCCGGCCCGCGGCATTCACCGCCATGAGCCCGGGCTTGGCCCGGTCCCACACCAGGTGGGGATACCGCACCTGCGTGCCATCCGGCTGGGTGAGGATCGACACCGGCGCCCAGAAGGCCGGGCTGAAGTGCCCCGTCCCCATGGCGGCGCCTGCCGCCTGGGCCAGCGTGATGCCATCTCCGGCATTGCCTGCGGGTGCCATGGACCAGGGCCCGGTCGGCGAGGGATACAGCCGCTCGCGCAGCGCCGCATTCCAGGGGAAGCCGCCCGTGGCCACCACGACGCCGCGGTGCGCCCGCACCCAGGTGGCCCGCCCGTCGCGCTCGATGCAGGCCCCCACCACGCGGCCCTCCTCCACATGCAGGGAAAGCAGCGGCGCGCGCAGCCAGTAGGGAATGCTGCGGTCCAGCACCGAGCGGAACAGCCGGCCCGCCAGCGCATTGCCCAGCACCAAGCGCGTGCCGCGGTGGTAGCCACGAAGCCGGTCACCGAAGTAACGCAGGACCAGCTTGACGCCCTCCTTCCAGGCCGTGAACGAGCGGGTGACGGCCAGCAGGTGCTTCACGTCGGTCATCGTCACCATCATGCCGCCCAGCACCATGAACTCGGGCAGCGGATCGCGCAGCTCCTTGAAGTGCGCGCCGAGGGTGCGGCCGTCGAACATCAGCGGGTCGAGCGAGCGCCCGCCCATCGCCGCACCGGGCCGGTCGGGGTAGTAGTCGGGCGAATGGGTGCGCGCGGCGAGCCGCACCTGCGTGTGCTGCGCCAGCGCATCCATCACCGGACCGGCCGCGCGCAGGAAGGCCTCCTGCATCTCGGCCGGCGCGGCGTCGCCGACGGTGTGGCGCATGTACGTCCACACCTTGTCGAAGTCGTCCGGATGGCCGGCGCCCGCGCTCTGGCTGTTGAGCGGCGCCCACACGGCGCCGCCCGACACCGCGGTGGAGCCGCCGATGCGCTCGGTCTTCTCGACCAGCAGCACACGGCAGCCGCCCACGCTGGCGCCGAGCGCCGCACTCATGCCCGCGGCGCCGCTGCCGATGACCAGCACGTCGACCTCTTCGTCCCACGTCGGTACAGTGACGCCGCTCATGCGCCGGCCCCTCCGAGCGACTTGCCACCGTCCACGAACAGCACCTGACCAGTGATGAAGCCGGTCTGCGGCGAGACGAGGAAGGACACGGCCTGGGCGATGTCCTCCGGCCGGCCGGCCTTGCCGGTGGGCTGCAGCGCCAGTTGCGCGGCCAGCCGCTCGGGCGTGAGTGCGCGCAGGATGGGCGTGTCGATCAGCCCCGGCGCGATGGCATTGACCAGGATGCCACGCGGCGCCAGCTCCATGGCGCTGGCCCGGGTGTAGCCCACGATGGCGGCCTTGGACGCCACGTAGTGCGGATGGTTGCGCGCACCCAGGTAGGCGCGCGAGGCGATGTTCACGATGCGGCCGCCCTCGGGCATGGTGCGTGCCACCTCCTGCGTGAGCGTCGCGGCCGCAATCAGGTTCACCTCGTAGGCGCGGCGGAAGTCGTCACTGCTCACCTCGCCGAACCTGCGCTCGTCGAACACGCCCGCGTTGTTGACCAGGGCCGTGACCGGCCCCAGCGACTGCACCAGCGCACGCACGGCCGGCTCGTCGGTCAGGTCCAGCACCCGGCCTTCCACGGCCAGGCCCTCGGCGGCGAGCCGGCCCGCCTCCTGGGCCACCAGCTCGGCCGCGCGGTCCAGCATCACCACCCGGAAGCCGTCACGGGCCAGACGCTCCACGGTGGCCAGGCCCATGCCGCTGGCACCGCCGGTGACCAGGGCCAGGGGAAGTCGGTCGTCGCTCATCGATGCACTCCTGCTCATGCCGAAAGAAAGCCGCCGTCCACCGGCAGCACGGCGCCATTGACATAGCTGGCCATGGACGAGGCCAGGAAGACCACCGGGCCCACGATCTCCTCCGGCTCGCCGCCGCGCTTCATGGGCACGCGGTCCATGTACCAGTCGGTGCCGCCCGGCACCGCCAGCTGGGGCCGCACCATCTCGGTCAGCATCAGGCCCGGTGCGACCGCATTGGCCCGCACGCCGTGCGGCGCCAGGTCGCGCGCCAGCGCCTGGGTGAAGGAGCGCACTGCGCCTTTTGACGCGATGTAGCCCGCAGAGGAGATGCCGCTCACGAAAGCCACGATCGAGGACAGGTTGACGATGCAGCCTCGCGTCTTCTTGAGCGCCGGCACGAAGGCATGCGTCACGTTGAACAGGCCCTGCAGGTTGACGTCGATGAGCCGGTCCCACACGTCGGCGGCCTGCGGGTCGTCGATGCGCGCCCGGCCGGAGATGCCGGCGTTGTTGACCAGCACGTCGATGGCGCCGATGCGGGCCTCCAGCCCCTGCGCCAGCGCGGCGGTGGCTGCCCGGTCGGTCACGTCGATGGCCTCGGCCCAGGCGGTGCCGCCGGCCGCGCGGATCTCGCCCGCCACGGCCTCGGCGCGCGGCAGGTCGAGGTCGGCCACCACCACGCGGGCACCCTGGCGCGCGAAGCCCAGGGCCATGGCGCGGCCCAGGCCGCCCCCGCCGCCCGTGATGAGGGCGAGCTTGTCGTCAAGAAGGTGCATGTCGTTGTCGTTGTTGGATGAAAGGACGCGCGGGCCTTCAGACGCCCAGGTAGGCGCGGCGCACGGCCGGGTCGGTCAGCAGGCGGTCCGAGGGCCCTTCCAGGCTTAGCTCGCCGTTCTCCAGGATGTAGGCGTGGCTGGCCACCCGCAGCGCCAGCCGCACGTCCTGCTCGACCAGCAGGATGGTCAGACCCTGCTCGCGGTTGAGCCGCTGGATGGTCTCGAAGATCTGCTCCACCAGCAGCGGCGACAGGCCCATCGACGGCTCGTCCAGGAGGATCATGCGCGGCCGCGCCATGAGGGCCCGGCCGATGGCCAGCATCTGCTGCTCGCCGCCCGACAGGGTCGAAGCCTTCTGCTCGCTGCGCTCCTTGAGCCGCGGAAAGGTCTGGAACACGCGCTCCAGGTCCTGCGCGATCTCGGCACGCGCCCGGCGCAGGTAGGCGCCCAGCTCCAGGTTCTCGCGCACGCTCATGTCCTTGAACACCTCGCGCCCCTCGGGCACCTGCACCAGGCCGCGGCGCACGATCTCGTCCGAGCGCAGCCGGCGGATGGGCTCGCCGTCGAACAGGATCTCGCCTGCAGACGGCTCGATGAGGTGCGAGATCGCGTTGAGCGTGGTGCTCTTGCCGGCCCCGTTGCTGCCCAGCAGCGCCACGATGGCGCCCTGCCGCACGCGCAGCGACACGCCCTGCAAGGCCTGGATGGCGCCATAGGAGGCGCTGACGCCCTTGAGTTCGAGCATCCATTCACTCATTCGCCGCTCCCTTGCCGAGGTAGGCCTCGATCACGCGCTCGTTGCGGCCGATCTCGGCCGGCGTGCCCTCGGCAATCTTCTCGCCGAAGGACATGACGGTAATGCGGTCGGAGATCGACATCACCAGCTGCATCACATGCTCCACCAGCAGCACCGTGATGCCGTCGCGGCGCGCCAGGTCGGACAGCAGATGGTCCAGGCTCTCGATGTCGCGGTTGCGCAGGCCGGCGGCCGGCTCGTCCAGCAGCAGCAGGCGCGGCTTGAGCGCCAGCGCGCGGGCCAGCTCCAGCAGCTTCTGGTGACCGAAGTCGAGTTCGCGCGCCACGGTGTCGCGGTCGTGGGTCAGGCCCACGCGCTCGATCAGGCTGTCGACCAGGTCGCGCGTCTCGCCCGTGGCGCGGCGCAGCAACGCGCGCGGACCGCGGGCACTGTGCGAATGGCAGCCCAGCAGCACGTTCTCGTACACGCTCAGCTCGCCGAACAGCTCCAGGTTCTGGAAGGTGCGGGCCACGCCCATGCCGGCCATCTGGTGCGGCCGCGCCCGGCTCACGTCCACGCCATCGAGCACGATGGCGCCCTCGGTGGGCTGGTAGTAGCGCGAGATGCAGTTGAAGGTGGTCGACTTGCCGGCGCCGTTGGGACCGATCAGCGCATGCACCGTGCCCTGCGCCACCTGGAACGACAGGTTGTTCACCGCCGTCAGGCCGCCGAAGCGCACGGTGATGCCGCGCACGTCGAGGAAGGGCTGCGTCGTCGCCGCCGGCTGCGCGCCGGCGGACCGGGTGGGGGCCTGGGCCTGCAGCCCGGCGTCCATGACCAGGGCGTTCATGCGGCACCGCCCTTGAGTGCGGCAGCGCCGGCGGCCGCCTGCGCGTGCGGTCGGGCGACGCGCTTCTTCGCATCGGCGAACAGCCCGCGCGGCTTGAACATCATGAAGCCCAGCAGGATGGCGCCATACAGGATCTCCTGGATCGACAGCGCCTGGCGCAGCATCTCCGAGATGATGCCGAAGGCCAGTGCGCCGGCCACCGCGCCGCGCACCGAGCCGATGCCGCCGACCACCACCATCGTGAGGATGAGGATCGTGGTCTGGAAGCCCAGGCTTTCCGGATGGATGAAGGAGATGAACAGCGTGTAGGTGCCGCCCGCGATGCCCGCGAAGGCGGCCGACACTGCAAAGGCCGACTGCTTCATCGCCCGCGCATCGATACCCATGGCCATCGCAGCAACGTCGCTTTCGCGCACCGCGCGCAGGGCCGAGCCGAACTGCGAGCGCGACAGCCACACCGTCACCCCGAGCATCAGCGCCGCGATGCCCACCACGAAGGGATAGGCCTGCAGGTCGTTGGTGAGCGTGAGGCCCAGCATCTGTGCCGGCTGCATGCGCATGCCGTTGGAGCCACCCGTCACCGACTCCCAGTTGAGAAACACCCACTGCATGGCCTCGCCGAAGGCGAAAGTGGCCAGCGCCAGGTAGATGTCGCGCATGCGCAGCGCGAGCAGGCCGATCACGTAGCCCAGCGCAGCCGCGACCAGGCCACCGGCCAGGATCGACAGCACGAAGGGCGGATGCCAGTGCGTGTTGATGAGCCCGGCCACGTAGATGCCGATGCCGTAGAAGGCCGTGTGCGAGAGGGCGAACTGCCCGGCTTCGCCGATCACCACATGCATGCCCAGCGCGAGGATCACGAAGACCATCAGCAGGTTCACCACGTACAGCACGTAGCCGCTGGCGAAGAAGGGAATCGCACAGAGCACAACGGCCAGCACGGCCAGCGCCCAGGCGTCCAGGGGGAAACGTCGGGAGGGGGTCGTCATACTTTCTTCACCTGCACCTTGCCGCCGAGCAGGCCCTGGGGCCGCACGATCAGCGTCACGAGGATCGCCAGGAAGGGCGCGACCACGATGGCGTTCGTCGAGATGAACAGGCCCACCATGTTCTCGACCACGCCGATCAGCAGCCCGCCCAGCACGGCGCCGGGGAGGCTGGTGAAGCCGCCCACGATGGCCGCCGCATAGGCCAGGATGGCGATGTGCGCGATGTCGGGCGTGACCAGCACTTTCGGCGTGATCAGCAGCGCGGCGATGCCGGCGATCAGGCCCGCGAGCGCCCACACCATCATGCGGATGCTCGACAGACGGATGCCCACGATCTGCGCCGCCTTGGGATTCATGCCCACCGCGCGCATGGCCTTGCCGATGCGGGTGTGCGTGAACATGAAGTAGATCAGCAGCATCACCGCCACGGCCACGCCGAAGATGGCGATGTCCAGGTGCGTGAGCGCGGCGTCGCCGATCATCACCGTGTCGTTGGAGACCAGGGCCGGCAGCGACCGGGGCGTGTCGCCCAGGCCGGTCTGCCGCACCAGGCCCTTGAGCAGGTAGGCCAGGCCCAGCGTCGCGATGACCAGTTGCACGCCGACGCCACGCGAGCGGGTGACGCGTTCCATCACCACGCGCTGGAACAGCGCCCCGCCCACCGCCATGGCGACCAGCGTGATCGGGATCACCGCGGCATAGGGCAGCTTGACCAGCAGCAGCAGGCTGAGGGCGACGTAGCCCGCCATCATCAACATCTCGCCCTGGGCGAAGTTGGGCACGTCGGTGGTCTTGAAGATGGCAACGATGGCCAGCGCCAGCAGCGCGTACACGCTGCCGGTCACCAGGCCCGACAGCAGACCCTGCTGCAGGAACAGCCAGATTTCATCGAGGCTCATGCGTGGACCTTGTGCGTCGACTGCAGGCGGGCCGCCCCGCGGGGCGGCCGTGGGTGGCGATGCGGTGCACTCACTTGGGCTGGTACGTCCAGGCGCTGGCGTAGCTGCCGGGCACCACCGTCTTGTTCTCGCCGTCGAACTTCAGGTAGATGGCGGACTTCTGCGCCGCATGGTCCGACGGCGTGAAGACGATGGGACCGGCCATCACCTTGGAGTCGAAGTTGGTCTTCGACATGGCATCCAGGAACTTCTCGCGCGTGGGCTGCGGGCCGGCGGCCTTCAGCGCATTGACCACGGCCATCGCCGACGGGATGCCGTAGGGCATGTAGGTCTGCGGATAGCCGGGTTTGGCGGCCAGTTCGGGGTAGTACTGCTTGTACATGTCGTACACCCACTTGAGCTTGTCGCCCCCGGCCACGTCCAGCATCACCTCCTGCAGGTAGACGTTCTTGAAGGCGTCCTTGCTGCCCACGTTCTCGACCAGCTGCTTGAGGTCGGCCGTGCCGTTGACGGCGATCACGATGGGCTTGTTCCAGCCCAGCTCCTGCGCCTTCTTGACCAGCAGGCTCACGGGACGGGCGTAGGTGGTGACCAGCAGCACGTCGGGGTTGGCGGCGCGGATCTTGAGCATCGGCGCCGTCACGTCGGTGATGTTGGGATTGATGGACTGCACCTGCAGCGTGGCGCCCAGCTTCTTGGCCTGGAATTCGGCCGCCTCCAGGTTCCATCCGCCGTAGGCGTCGTCGTGATTGAGGTAGCCGATCTTCTTGGCCTTGAGGTGCTCCGCCGCGAACTGCACCATTGAGCCGCCCACCGCACGCTGCGAGATCGAGAAGGCGCCGTAGATGTACTTGGACGGCGGATACAGCGCACCATCGCCCGAGGCGTTGAGCATGATCATCGGGATCTGCGAGCGCTCCACGTACTCGCGCGCACCCACCACCGGACCCGAGCACGAGCCGCCGTTGAGCAGGAACACCTTGTCCTGCTCGGTCAGCTTCTTGACCGCGGCCAGCAGATCGTTGGCGTTGCAGCGGTCGTCCTCGACCACCAGTTCGATCTGCCGGCCGTGGATGCCGCCTTCCTTGTTGACCTTGTCGTAGTACATCTTGGCGGCATTGATGACGTCGAAGCCGTAGGCCATCGAGTTGCCCGAGAGCGGGCCGAACATGCCGATGCGGATGGTCTTGTCGGTCAGGCCGGGCTCGGCCTGCGCCTGGGCACCGAAAGCCGCGGCCGTGAGCGCGGCGGCAAGCAGTCTCTTGAACAGGGGGGTCATGCGTGTCTCCTTGGGATGGATGGGGCGGAACGCGGCGTCAGGCCTGCACGGCGGCAGGCGCTGCGGCGTCCTCTTTCTGGAAGCCGGGCCGGGGGATCAGGCCCAGCCAGGTCTGGGTGAGGCCGCCGTCGACCAGGATCTCCTGGCCATTGACATAGGCGGCCTGGTCGCTGGCCAGGAACAGCACCGCCTGGGCGATGTCCGCTGGCGTGCCGATGCGGCCGGCCGGCACGATGCGCTCGCGCAGCGTGCGCACGGCGTCCTGGGCATAGATGCCCTCGCTCATGGGGGTGCGGATCATGGCGGGGCTGACGAGGTTGCTGCGGATGCGGCTTTCGGCCAGCTCCACCGCCAGCAGGCGCGACAGCATGGCCACGCCGGCCTTGCTGACGCTGTAGGCACCGCTGAAGGGCTGGGGCACGCTGCCGGAGACGGAGCCCACATGCACCATCGCCCCGCCGCCCTGCTCGCGCATCTGGCGGCCGAACTGCTGGGCGCACAGCAGGTAGCCACCCAGGTTGACGGCCAGCAGCTGGTTCCACCGGTCGATGGGCAGGTCCAGCAACGCGCCCGCGTACAGCGCACCGGCGTTGTTGACCAGCACCTGCGCAGGCCCAAGCTGGCGGTGCACGGCCTCGGCCGCGGCCTGCACGCTGGCTTCGCGGCTCACATCGCAGGCCAACGCGATGGCGCGGCCGGCGGGGGCGCCGAGCGTGTCCAGCGCGCGGGCCGCCTGGGCACCGTCGAGGTCGAGCAGGGCCACGCGCGCACCGGCGCCCAGCAGTTGCCGCGCCACCTCGGTGCCGATGCCGCCGGCGGCGCCGGTCACCACGCAGACGCGGTCGGTCAGGCCAAGCCAATTCGGCGCAGTGGCCGGGTAATCGTTCAACGTTGTCTCCGTCGGATCATCACAGGCGGCGAATTATGTATACCTGACACGAATAAAACGTCCGGGTTAACCCGTTGAATCGGCGTTTTAGGCCTCACATGTATACTCAATGCCGACTAGAAACAGAGGGTATTCCGATGAAGACGCTGGCGCAGAACGTCACGGACACGCTCCGCGACTGGATCCTCCATGGCCAGTTCAAGCCCCTGACGCGGCTGGAGGAACTGCCGCTTGCACAGCAGCTGCAGGTGTCGCGCACGCCCGTGCGCGCGGCACTGGCCACGCTCGCCAGCGAGGGCCTGATCGACCACCAGCCCAAGCGCGGCTATGTGGTGCGCGGCTTCGACCTGGAGGCGATCGCGGCGGCGTACGAGGTGCGGTCGGTGCTGGAGGGGCTCGCTTGCCGCAATGCGGCCCAGCGCGGCCTGGACGCCGCACAGGTCGGCCGCCTGCGCGAGAACCTGGCCATCGGCGACGCGATCCTGGCCAAGGGCAGGCTGGAGCCGGCGGACCACGAGCCCTACCAGCGGATGAATGTCGAGATCCACGACACGCTGCTGGAGGCCTCGGGCAACGACTGGGTCTGCCGCTTTGCCGAGCAGGCGCAGAACATCCCTTTCGCGTCGGACCGCATCATCCTGTGGGACGACCATCCGATCATCCTGCGCTCGCACGGCGACCATCACCGCATCGTCGAGGCGGTGATCGGCGGCGACGCCGCACGTGCCGAGCAGCTGATGCGCGAGCACGTCTACTACGCCGGCCTCATCCTCCGTCGCAACTACGAGGCGTTGCTCGACGCCGGCAAGGACGCGCCGGGGCTGCGCCCTTCGCGCCGTTCAGACGATGGCGCCCCGGGCGCCGGCTGAGACGGGCGAGGCGTCCGCAGTCGCAGCGGCGTCCCCGAACTCGCGGCGGATCGCACTGCCCTGCGCGTCCAGCGCCGGCGCGGGCGCAAACTCTTCCGCCTCCCAAGGCACCGACCAGGGCGACGCGGGCACCTGGGCCGTCATGCCGTTGACGGCCATGGGCCGCGTCTTCAGCTGGGGGTGGGCGATCAGGTCGTCCACCGAATTGATGCTGCCGTAGGCCGTCTGGGCCTGCCTCAGGCGCCGGCGCATCTCCTCGCTGGTCTGGGCGGCGAACACCTCGGCCACCGCGCCGTCCACATAGGTCCGGTTGGCCACGCGCACCGCGTTGCCGGCGCACCGCGGGTCCTGCAGCAGCTCGGGCCGCTGCAGCACGGTGCGGCAGAAGTCGGCCCACTCGCGTTCGTTCTGGATCGACAGCACGATGTCGCGGCCATCGGCACAGCGGAAGGCACCATAGGGCGCGATGGTCGGATGCCTGAGGCCCACCCGCTGGGGCGCGCTGCCGCCGTAGCGGGTCTGCAGGTAGGGCACGCTCATCAGCTCGGCGGCCGATCCGAACAGCGACACCTTGACCGCCGCGCCCTCGCCGGTGCGCTCGCGCTGCATCAGCGCCTGCTGGATGCCGATCAGCGCATTCATGCCCGCCGTGATGTCGCACAGCGACACGCCGATGCGGCCCCATTCGCCCGGCGCACCGCTCACCGACACCAGGCCGCTCTCGGCCTGGACCAGAAGGTCGTAGGCCTTGAGCTCGCGCAGCGCGCCCTCGTCGCCGTAGCCGGTGATGTCGCAGGTGATGAGGCGCGGGTGGCGCTCGCGCAGCGTGGCCGAGCCGATGCCCAGGCGCTCCGTGGCGCCGGGCGCCAGGTTCTGGATGAACACGTCGGCGCGGGCGAGCAGGCGCTCCAGCAGGGCCAGGTCGTCGGCCTTCTTGACGTCGAGCGCGATGGATTCCTTGCCCCGGTTGATCCACACCCAGTAGGACGACTCCCCGCCCACGGTGCGGTCGTAGCCGCGGGCGAAGTCGCCCTCGCTGCGTTCGATCTTGATGACGCGGGCGCCTGCATCGGCGAGGCGGCTGCTGCAGTAGGGGGCGGCCACGGCCTGTTCCAGGGCCACCACGAGGACGCCCTCCAGCGGGCCGGCGGGCCGGCGGTCGGCGGCGCGGGAGGAAGTCGGGTCCGGGGCTTGGTCATGGGTCGTCATGGGCTGGATTCTGGAAGCGCGCCACCCTGCGCCGGAATTGCTTTCGTGCAAATCCAGCCTTGCCGGGCAGGCAAGGCTGCCCTTTCCCAAAGGCGGGACGACCATCTGCTGGACACCCACATCGTCATCGACGTGCTGAAGCGGCGCCCCATCGCGAGAACGGGGTGAGCCCGCGCAGCTGACCGCTGAAGTGCCCATGCGCCTGCGGGCACCCGTCAGCCGCCTCGCTCCTGGGGCGCCGCCGCGCACGCCTCCAGGTGGGCCATCAGCGTGCCCAGCGGCGTCTGCCCCGGCGGCTGGGCGCGCGTGCACAGCTGCATGCGGCGCACGGCCCAGTCGTCGGCGAGCGGCAGCACCTTGAGCTGCAGCGCATGCGCGAAGCTGCCAGCCGCCGCCAGGGGCAGGATGCCGACGCCCAGGCCGGCCTGCACCGCGCGGCACACGGCCTCGAAGCTGCGCACCTGCACCCGCAGCGCCATCGGCCGGCTCTGCGCCGAGGCCTGGGCGGTGATGAGGCGCGTGAGCGTGCTGCTGCCCTCCAGGCCCACCAGGTCGCGGTCCAGCAGGTCGGCGAAGGCCACCGTCTCGCCCACCGGCGCATCGGCTTCGCGGGTGACGGCGGCCAGCCGGTCGCTGCGGTAGGGCCGCACCCACAGGCCCGACACGTCGCAGCCTTCCACCACCACGCCCACATCGGCCTCGCCGGCACGCACGCGGCGGGCGGCCTCGTCGCTCCAGCATTCCTCCAGCACGATGCGCGCCCCGGCATGGCCTGCCTGGAAGCGCGCCACGTCGCCGGGCAGGAACTGCGACATGGCCGAGGTGTTGCCATGCACCCGCAGCACCGCGAAGTTGCCGGCCGCGTAGTTGACCATCTCGGCGCGCATCTGCTGGACGTCGGCGATCACGTTGCGCGCCAGTCGCAGCAGGTGCTCGCCGGCCGGCGTGAGCTCCAGGCCGCGCGAATGGCGCGCGAAGAGCGTGGCATTGAACTGGTGCTCCAGCTGCATGAGCCGGCGGCTGGCCGCCGGCACCGTGATGTGGCTGGCCTCGGCCGCGCGGGTGAGGTTGCGCAGCTCGGCCGCGCGCACGAAGAGGGCCAGAGAATCGATGTCCGGGAGCATGGCGGCCGATTCTGCCGCCGCACCGGCTTGTCTTGCAGTTCGTGCAAGGCGGCGTTGATCGCTTTCCAATTCACGGCTGCCGCCGCGCTGCCTACATTGCGATGCGTTGCATGCACGAGACCACGGGTGAACACCATGAGCCAAGGCCAACTCCAGGACAAGATCGCCGTCGTCACCGGCGGCGCCGCCGGCTTCGGCGAAGGCATCGTCCGCCTCTACGTGGCGGAAGGCGCCCGCGTGGTCATCGCCGACCTGGACGCCACCAAGGGCGAGGCGCTGGCCGCCGAGCTGGGCAGCGCAGCGCGCTTCTGCCGCTGCGACGTCTCCAGCGGCAGCGACGTGCAGGCGCTGGTCCAGACGTGCGTCGCGGCCTTCGGCGTGCCCGACATCGTTGTCAACAACGCCGGCACCACGCATGCCAACCAGCCCATGTTGAACGTGGACGAAGCCACCTTCGACCGCATGTTCGCGGTCAACGTGAAATCCATCTTCCACATGGCGCATGCCGTGGTGCCGAGGATGCGCGAGCGTGGGCAGGGCGGTGTGATCCTCAACGTGGGCTCCACGGCGGGCATCCGGCCGCGGCCCGGACTCACCTGGTACAACGGCAGCAAGGGCGCGGTGAACCTGCTGTCCAAGTCGATGGCGGTGGAACTCGGCCCCGACCGCATCCGCGTCAACGCCATCTGCCCGGTGATCGGCGAGACCGGCCTGCTGGAGAAGTTCATGGGCGTGCCCGACACGCCCGAGAACCGCGCCCGATTCATCGCGACCATTCCGCTGGGCCGCATGTCGCGCCCCTCGGACGTCGCGGCCACGGCCCTGTTCCTCGCCAGCGACGCGGCCGGGTTCCTCACCGGCATCGAGATGCCGGTGGACGGCGGGCGCACCGTCTGATGGCCGCCCTGCACCGCCCGCCACGCAGCTACCTCTTCGTGCCGGGCGACCGGCCCGAGCGCTTCGCCAAGGCCTGGGACAGCGACGCCGACGCCGTCATCCTCGACCTGGAGGACGCCGTCGCGCCGCAGGACAAGGACGCCGCCCGGGCGGCGGTGGCCGGCTGGCTGTCGGCCGAGCGACCGGTGTGGGTGCGCATCAATGCCGGCGACACGGCGGCCTTCGAGGGCGACCTGCAGCTCATCGGCCGGCCGGGCCTGGCAGGGCTGATGGTGCCCAAGGCCGAGGCGCTTGCGCCCGCCCTGCTCGCCGCGGCCACGGCGGCCGACTGCCCGCTGCTCGCCCTGGTGGAGACGGCCCGTGGCATCGCCCTGGCCCAGGAGATCGCCCGCACGCGGGGCGTGGCCCGGCTGGCCTTCGGCAGCATCGACTTCCAGGCCGACCTGGGCATCGAGAGCGAGGAAGGCCTGCTGCCCTTCCGCAGCATGCTGGTGCTGGCCTCGCGGCTGGCAGGCCTGCCGCCGCCCGTGGACGGCGTCTGTACGGCGCTGGACGACGCCGCCGTGCTGGACGCCGACAGTCGCCGCTCGCGCGCCCTGGGCTTCGGCGGCCGGCTGTGCATCCATCCGAAGCAGGTCGGCACCGTGCATGCCGCCTGGGCGCCCACACAGGCCGAACAGGCCTGGGCCCGGCGCGTGGTCGAGGCCATGGACGCCAGCGGCGGCAGCGCGGTGCGCGTGGACGGCAGGATGGTCGACCAGCCCGTGCTGATCCGGGCCCGCCAGCGGCTGGATGCGGCCGACATGGGGCGGCGCCCGCGCGGCGGCTGACGGGCGCGGGCGCGTGCAGGCGGCTTGGCCGCCTGAGCGTTTTCCTTGCACAACAAAGGCCAATCACGCTCCAGACACGCATGCCTACCTCAACATCCGCAGGAAATCGTTGATCCCGGTCGAAATCGATCCAGAAGTTGCAGGATATGTGCGCAGCCCTCTGCCTACAGTAGAGCCTTTCCGACCATCCCTACGACTCTGGAGCCAACGATGTCCGACCTCTTCGACAACCCCATGGGCCTGTGCGGCTTCGAATTCGTCGAATTCGCCTCCCCCACGCCGAATGTCCTGGAGCCGCTGTTCGAGAAGATGGGCTTCACGCTGGTGGCCAGGCACCGCTCCAAGGACGTGCTGCTCTACCGCCAGGGCGGCATCAACTTCATCGTCAACCGCGAGCCGCGCAGCCCGGCCGCCTACTTCGCCGCCGAACACGGTCCCTCGGCCTGCGGCCTCGCCTTCCGCGTGAAGGACTCGCACCACGCCTACAGGCGCGCCCTGGAGCTGGGCGCCCAGCCCGTCGAGATCGCCACCGGCCCCATGGAACTGCGCCTGCCGGCCATCAAGGGCATCGGTGGGGCGCCGCTCTACCTGATCGACCGCTACGAGGACGGCAAGTCCATCTACGACATCGACTTCGAATTCCTGCCCGGCGTCGAGCGCCATCCGCAAGGCCACGGCTTCCAGGTGGTGGACCACCTGACGCACAACGTCTACCGCGGCCGCATGAGCTACTGGGCGGACTTCTACAGCAAGCTCTTCAACTTCCGCGAGATCCGCTACTTCGACATCAGCGGCGAGTACACCGGCCTCACCTCCAAGGCCATGACCGCACCGGACGGTCTGGTGCGCATTCCGCTGAACGAGGAATCGCGCCAGGGCGGCGGCCAGATCGAGGAATTCCTGATGCAGTTCAACGGCGAGGGCATCCAGCACATCGCCCTGCTGACGGACAACCTGCTCGAGTCCATCGACCGGCTTCAGATGGCCGGCGTGCCGCTGCTCACGGCGCCCAACGACATCTACTACCAGAACCTGGACAAGCGCCTGCCCGGTCACGGCCAACCCGTCGGCGAACTGCAGGCCCGCGGCATCCTGCTGGACGGCACCACGGAAGGCGGCCAGCCGCGCCTCCTGCTCCAAATCTTCTCGGAGCCCACGCTGGGCCCGGTCTTCTTCGAATTCATCGAACGCAAGGGCGACTACCGCGAAGGCTTCGGCGAGGGCAACTTCAAGGCCCTGTTCGAGTCGCTGGAGCGCGACCAGATCAACCGCGGCGTGCTGAAGGTGGACGACAAGGCCGCCGAGAAGGAAGCCGCGTGAGCGCAGCGCCCGCTCGGCTCGACGGCGAGGCATTGACCGCGCAGCTCCAGGCGCTGCCGCACTGGCGCCATGCGCCGGATCGCGGCGGCCTGATCGTGCGCGAATTCGTCTTCGCCGATTTCGTGGCCGCCTTCGGCTTCATGGCCCAGGCGGCCCTGCATGCGGAGCGCATGAACCACCACCCCGAGTGGTTCAACGTCTACAACCGCGTGCAGGTCACCCTGACCACGCACGATGCCAACGGCCTGTCGGCCAAGGACATCGAGATGGCCGGCCTGATGGACCGGCTGGCCACCGCCCTCGGCGCCCGCGCCCCCGCCTCCTCCACCTAGGAGCCCTCCATGCTGCAGACCACCGACACCGCGCCGGCCAAGCATGGCCTGGCGGCGGGGAGCGAACACGCCCCCGCGCGACCCGACTGGACCATCGACCAGGACTGGGGCCGCTACACCGCCGAAGAACACGGCGTGTGGCGCACGCTCTTCGAGCGCCAGAGCCGCTTGCTGCCTGGCCGGGCCTGCGACGAATTCATCCGCGGCATGCAGGACCTGCCCATCGGCCCCGAGCAGATTCCCGACTTCGAACAGATGTCCAAGGTGCTGCGCCAGCGCACCGGCTGGGAAGTGGTGGCCGTGCCGGGCCTGGTGCCCGACGACGTGTTCTTCGAGCACCTGGCCAACCGCCGCTTTCCGGCCGGCCAGTTCATCCGCAAGCCGCATGAGCTGGACTACCTGGAAGAGCCCGACGTCTTCCACGACGTGTTCGGCCATGTGCCCATGCTGATGAACCCGGTGATCGCCGACTACATCCAGGCCTACGGCGAAGGCGGCCTCAAGGCCAACCGGCTCGGCATGCTGGAGAAGCTGGCCCGGGTGTACTGGTACACGGTGGAGTTCGGCCTGGTGCAGCAGAGCGATGGGTTGCGCATCTATGGCGCGGGCATCGCCTCCTCGGCCAGCGAGACGCGCTTCGCCGTCGAGGACGACTCGCCCAACCGCATCCGCTTCGAGCTGGCGCGGGTGATGCAGACGCACTACCGCATCGACGACTTCCAGGAGACCTACTTCGTGCTGGGTCACCTGGACGAACTGCTGGAGCTGGCCCGCATCGACTTCGCGCCGCTCTACCAGCGCCTGGCCGATGCGCCGGAGCATGAGCCGGGCGACGTGCTGCCCGGCGACACGGTGCTCACACGCGGCAGCGGCCGCTACCACGCGGCGCGTCGCAACGCGGCCACGGCCTGAAGGAACTGCCGTCCATGACACCCTCCTCCCCTACCCGGAAGATCGTGCTGATCACCGGTGCTTCCGGCCAGCTGGGCCGCGCCGTCGCGCAGGCCTTCCTCGACCAGGGCGCGCGGCTCATCCTGCTGGACCGTCACCGCGGCGAGCTGCCCGATGGCGAGGACCTGCGCCATGTGACGGCGGACCTTGCCGACCGCGCGCAGGTCGTGCAGCACATCGGCGAGGCTGCCGCACAGATGGGCGGCCTGCACACGGTCTGCCACATCGCCGGCGGCTTCCGCATGGGCGAGGCGGTGCACGAAACCAGCGCCGCGAACTGGGACTTCCTGATGGACCTGAACGCCCGCTCGCTGCTGCATATCGCCGCGGCCACCGTGCCGCTGCTGCTCAAGCAGGGCGGCGGCCAGATCGTGACGGTGGGCGCCGGCGCCGCCGCCCGTGGCGGTGCGCAGATGGGCGCCTACAGTGCGTCCAAGAGCGCGCTGATCCGCCTGACCGAGTCGATGTCGGCGGAACTGAAAGACCAGGGCATCCGCGTCAATTGCGTGCTGCCCTCGATCATCGACACGCCGGACAACCGGCAGTCCATGCCCGATGCCGACTTCGGCCGATGGGTGACGCCCCAGGCCCTGGCGGAGGTGATCGCCTTCCTGGCCTCCGACGCGGCGCGCGCGATCCACGGCGCGGCGATCCCGGTCAGCGGTCGGGTCTGACGGCCGCCCAGGCGCTCGGCGCGAGCGGCGCCCCGCTCCCTCGCGGCCTGGCATCGGGGTAGTTGCGGTCCTCGTGACCCCATTGATCGAGCCGCTGCCCCATTCGGTTCAGCTCGGAATGCCCAGCAGCTGCTTCACCAGGCCGTACTGCGCATCGAGCATCGAGGTGCCGAGCGAGATCCGGCAGCCGCGGGCCTGCGCCGCCATCAGCAGCGGCGTGAGCGCGGGCGTCATGATGATTTCTGCCACATCGGTGGAAGCGGCGAGCCGACCGACGTCCATGGGCAGCGGATCGCCCTCGTGCATGCCCATCGAGGTGGTGTTGATCACCACGTCGAATCCACGCGGATCGTCCGGCCCCGACTCGGCGGCGCAGCTTGGCCATGCTGCCTCTACCGCCTGAGCCAGTGCCTGCGCGCGCGCCGCCGTGCGGTTGTGGATGACCAATGCGCTGGCGCCCGCTTCTGCGACGGCGAAAGCCACCGCCCGCCCCGCGCCGCCCGCGCCCAGCTGCAGCACGCGGCGGCCTGCCAGGCCGATGCCGCTGGCGGCCAGGCCGCCCACGAAACCCTGACCGTCGAGGTTGTCGCCAGTGAGGCGGCCTTCGGGATCGCGGCGGACGAAGTTGACCGCGCCGATCAGGCGCGCGCGCGGCGTGACCGCATCCAGCAGCGACATCACCTCGATCTTGTGCGGGATGGTGACGCCGAAGCCCCGCACGTTCTGCAGCAGCCGCAATGTGCCGATGACGGTGGGAAGGTCCGACGGGCGCACATGCAGCGGCGACACCGCCATGTCCAGCCCCTCGGCCGCGAAGCGCGCGTTGAGCCGGTCCGAGCCGACCACATGCGCGACCGGATCTGCCAGGATGAACAGGATGCCGGTACGGCCTGTGATGCGAAGGGCGGCGCTCAACGCGCGTCCCCTGCGGCCAGCGCACGGCGCACCGCCTCGGCCACCGCGGGCGGCGTGAGGCCATGGCGCTCGAACAGCCAGGGCATCGAGGCGCCCTGCGCGAACTGGTCGCGCACGCCCAGGCGCAGCAGGCGCGCGCCGCCCCCGGCCTCGGCCATCGCCTCGGCGACGGCCGAGCCCAACCCGCCGATCACCGAATGGTTCTCCAGCGTCACGATCAGCCGGCGCTGCCGGGCCTGCGCACGCACGAAATCGTCGTCGAAGGGCTTGCGCGTGTGGGCGTTGGCCACGGCCACGCCCAGCCCCCCGGCCCGCAGGCGCGCGGCGGCGGCCAGTGCCACCTCGACCATCAGGCCACTGGCGAGCAGCAGCACCTCGCCCTCATCGGCTTCCAGCGGCTGGATCTCGCCGATGCGCAGCGGCATCCAGGGCGTGCCCGCGGGCAGGGCCTGGCTGGCGCGCAGCAGGCGCAGGTAGACGGGCCCCTTGTGGTCGGCGGCCGCGCGGACGGCGGCGGGCACCTGGGCCGGCCCGGCCGGCTCGATCACCGTCATGTTCGGCAGGGCCCGCATCAGCGCCACGTCGTCGATGGCCTGGTGGCTCACGCCGAGGATGGTGGCGAGCCCGGGCAGGAAGCCCACGATCTTCACGTCGGCCTTGGGGTAGGCCACCTGCATGGCCACCTGGTCGTAGGGCCGCCGCGTGGCGAAGACGCAGAAGGTGTGGACCCACGCCTGCATGCCGCTGCGCGCCAGTCCGCCCGCCACGCCGACCATGTTGGCCTCGGCGATGCCGGCGTTGATGAAGCGCTCGGGCAGCGCATCGCGGAACAGGTCGGTCTCGGTGGAGCTGCTCAGGTCGGCCGACAGCGCCACGATGTGGCCGCGCTCGCGCGCCAGGGCCAGCAGTGTCTCGCCGTAGTAGCGTGGCACGGCGGCCGGACTGGTGGCCGCGGCATCTGCGGCCGGCGCGACGGCATGCGCGCCGCCCTGGGTGAAGTCGTCGACGACGACGGCATCCGCCTGCGCCGACGGGGAAAGGGTGGCATCACGCATGGGGGGCCTCCAGTTCGGCCAGGGCCGCATCGGCCAGATCGGCAGGCAGCCTGGCGTTGTGGCTGATCACCCCCTCCAGCGCACGCACGCCCTTGCCCGGCACCGTGGTGGCGATCAGGATGGTGGGCTGGGCCCGGTTGGCCCGGGCCAGGCCGAAGGCCGCGACCAGGGCATCCAGGTCATGGCCATCGACCTCGATGGCCTGCCAGCCGAAGGCGCGCCACTTGTCGGCGATGGGCGCGAGCTTCAGCACCTGGTCGGTGTGGCCCTCCACCTGCATCCAGTTCAGGTCGAGGATCACGCACAGGTTGCCCAGCTTCTGCGAGCCCGCGAACATCGCGGCCTCCCACACCTGGCCCTCTTCGAGTTCGCCGTCGCCGAGGATGACGTTGACCCGCCAGTCCCCACCCGACAGCCGCGAGGCCAGCGCCATGCCGGCGGCGGCCGAGACGCCCTGCCCCAGCGAGCCGAAGGTGCCTTCGACCACCGGCCCCAGGCGCTCGGAGACGTTGATCTCCAGCGCGGAGCCGTCCACGACGTAGCCGGCCAGATCGGCCTCGGGAATCATCCCGCGCAGCGCCAATGCCGCATGGAAGAGCGCCGAGTTGTGGGCGGTCGAGAGGATGCAGCGGTCGCGCCGCGGCCAACGCGGCTCGGCCGGATCGATGGCCGCCTCGTGGAAGTAGAGGCTCGCGAACAGCTCGGCGGCACCCAGGCCCTGCTGCACATAGCCCTGGCCGTGGCGGCGCACCAGTTGCACCACCTGGCGGCGCAGCAAGCGGGCCACCTCGCGCAGCTCGGAGGTCGGCAGGACCAGGCGGCCTGCCGCCTGCCAGCGCGGATCGACACCGGTCGCCGTGGCTGTCCGACGCCCGGCTTCACCCGCGCCGCGGGCACCGTCCGGCTGGATCGGGCGGGCGCTCATAAGGCAACCTCCATCTTGACGCTGCCCCGGACAGGTGCTGAGGTGGCGAACCGACTTCCGTGCCCTCGTGGTGACTGCCCGTGGCGC
>NZ_JBEPKY010000018.1:0-156078 GCF_040544975.1 Pseudacidovorax sp. 1753
TGCTCGTCTGTGAATCTGCTTTTGCGCATCGCGCGTCCTCTCGGTTGCGCGGATTCTTCTCTATTGCCGTGGTACGGGCGACGGGTTGCAGGTCAAGGTCACCGTCGGGGGAGAGCAGCGTGACCTGCTCGCCGACCGTGGGCGGGTTCCAGGTGCGAGTGTTGCCGGCGCGCAGATCGTGGTAGGGGCGCCAGTCGGTGAGGTTCTTCCCAATCTGCACGCGCACCAGAGCGCCGGGCAGCTCGTGGCGCACCTCGGCTATGGTGCCGGTGCGCACGAGGTTCTCCAGTTTGCGCAGCACGTCCGGCAGCAACAGGTCGATGTCCATGCGACCAATTTGCCGGGGGAGTAGGCTATGCGCGAGCAGCGCATGAAATGCCAGAGGCCGGTAGAGATGTTCTCCAAGGGGGGAGTGCAGTGCCCTGCACCCCTATCGACATCTTGAACGTCTCTGCGAGAACCTATCTGATTCACGCTCAAGTAACGCGACAAAGCAATGGCGCCAAGCGCCAGTTGGTGGGCAGCCCTCGCCTAGACCCGCCTTTACGCTCTTTAGGCGCCGCCGTACTGGGCTTCGAAAGCTTGCTCCGACATCAAAAAGTACCGGATTGCCTCGACGAACGCGATGATCGCTGGAATGAAGGTCCAGAAGAACAAGATGTAGAGAATCCCTTGGCCGGTCCGCCCCAGGTAGAACTTGTGAATACCTAGACCGCCAAGGAACAAGGCGATCAAGCCCGCAACATTCTTGTTGCGACCCGACGCTGTTGTGTTGCCAAGTGCGCTTGCGTGAGGCGCGGGCAATTGCCGCACGCCGCACTTGGGACAAATTTCGGCCTTCAGCTTGATGATCGATCCGCATTCGGAACAGAATTTCTCGTCAGCTGCTTTTGACAATGCGTTCTCCATGTTTACTCCTTCACTCTGGATGAAGAGTTTGCCAGATTGGCGGTCGGCATGGCGTTGAGACTTCTTGGCGGAGACCGACGGGCCTTAAGGACTCAATTGCCGCATGGAAGCTCTCATTTAGCATCCCTGGGCAGTTACCGCAACGTCCAATTGGGCTACGGGCCGCTCAAATTCTTTCGGATGTTCAAAACGGCGCCGGTGAACGCACCACCTCCACCGGCCCAATCCCGTTGTAGACCACCGCGCCACTGGAACTGGTCACCACCCATCGCCCATTGATGCCCTCGCCGGGCTCGATGTCGTACTCTTCGGGCGGGAGCGGCAACACGATCTCGTCTTGCGAATACTGTATAAATGTACAGTGTTTGGCTGGGCTGGCCGCATGAACACCCAAGACGACGACACCTGGATTGCGGCCTGCGCGCACCGCCTCCAGCTGCACTGGCGCACGGTCGATCCCATCGAGCTGGAGGCAACGGCACGCGAGATTGCGCACGACACGCAGCTGCGCGCACTGGCTCCTGGCGTTGCCGCCTCGCGCTGGCTTGCGCCCATCGAGGCGGAGCGTGGAGCCTGACAAAAAGCCCCGGCGCAACGCGGCGGGGCTCAAAAGCAAAAGGGCACCGAGAGGCGCCCTTGTTGGTCAGGTTGTGGACGTGCAGCGTCGGTCAGTGCGTAGTGACGTACCACGTGACAGCGGCGGCAGTGAGCACGAAGACGACAAGCGCGGTGATGATCATGCTGGCTTCCTCAATGTCCATGACAATACCAAAATTATAGGGCAGACGACAAAGAGCATGCCGATCTCCAAGGGGCTGAGCGGGCTATGACCTGTCAGGCCCACGACGCCGCCGATGAAAGCGGACGCCGCGATGGTGTCGAGAAAGCGGGCCAAGCCTTCCTTCTGCTCCTTGCTGTACTTCGATGCCATGTTTCTCCCCTGCCTTGCACGCCAACGGATTCTCCCGCCTTCTGCGGCATCGATGCTACGCGGTTAGGCCTTCCGCCAACTGGGCCTCGATGGCCTGCACGTCCGCATCGCTCAGGCCCAGCAACTCCCGCCGCGCGTAGCGCACGGTGGGGCTGCCGGCCCGGCGCCAGTCCACGCTGTCGCGCAGGCCGTACTGGTGGACGCGGGCGATGCGCGCGGCCCGCGGGTCGATGGCGACGGTGGCACGCTCCGCGGTGGCGGCCTTCTTGAGGAAACGGGCGGTGCGCAGCCGCTCGAACATGCCGCGGCGGATGGTGCGGGGCTTGCGCGCCTCGTAGGCGCTGCCGTCCGGGTTGCGCTGGGCGGCGATGCGCGCGGCCTGGCTCTGGCGCAGCGTGGTGCTGATCTCCGCCATCAGCTGGCGGCGCCGCTGCGGCGTCAGGCGGGCCAGCAGCGGCCCGGCCCAGCCGGCCAGGGCGTCGAGCGGGTGGGCGGCCATCAGCGGATCTCCTCGGCCACGTGCCACTCGGCGCCGATCTGCTCGCCCAGGTACAGGGCGTAATCGCCCGTCGCGTAGGGGGCGGGGTGGTATGGCTCGGGCACATGGCGCACGTCGAGCCGGCGTCGGCCGCAGGGCTCGGTGAATTCCTTGACGGCCACCGTTTCTACAGGCCCACCTGTATCTGCACGTCGGCGATGGCGTAGAGCGCGGTAGGAAGCACCCGGCCCGACCGCCACAGCGCAGATCCAGCCCCTACCGCCCCGCCGCCAACTCGATCATCTCCGTCGTCATCTGCTCCTGCCGCGCTTGCCGATAGGCGGCCTCGACCTCGTTCCTGCGGCGCTGCAGGTTGCTGCGGGCCTGGGCCATGGCCTGCATGCGCGCGGCGGCCTCGGCCTCCAGGCCGCGCATCAGGGCACGCGCCACGGCGGCGAAGAGCGCCTCCTGCAGCAGCGAGGCCATCAGCACGGCCGGGGCCAGGGTCATCAGAGGTGGTTCCATGCCTTGCGCCGGGGGCACGGGTTCGGGCGGGAAGAGCCGCACAGCCGCTGGCGCGTGGCCGGCTGCGGGCAGGCCGGCGATGGCATGGATGGGCCCTGGATGGTTGACGGCCTGCGAGATCAGGGCAGCGGTCACCTCGCTGGCCAGGGCGGGAATTGCCGCCGGATGTGCGGGCAGGTCCGTGGACCACAGCGGCCGTCGTCCACGGTCAAGGAGTGCCTGCACGGTCCGGCGGCCCACCACCAGCAGACCCGTGTCCGGTGCCAGCGCCTGCAGCGTCGCCGCGGCCACACGCTGCGGATACGCGCCCGCAAAGCCCTGCGACGCGCCGATCACCAGCAGCAGGCCTGGCCCAGCCGGCGTCGTGGCCGCCACTTGTGGCGCCGCCAGGCGCGCCATGGCGCGGCGTGTCGTGAGCGCATGGGCCTCGATGGCGGGCAGCGCACTGCGAGCGGCGGCCGACTGTCCCGAGGCGATGGCGCGCAGGGCGCCCACCACGTCGTCGATCTGGTCCAGGCCGGCCAGTCGCCGCCGCAGTTCCTCGGGGCGAGCGGTCATCGCAAGGCCTGGTGCACCAGTTCGACGAGCAGCGTACGCGTGGTGGTATCCAACGCGTCGGGTTGGGCGCGCAGCGCCTGCAGCCGGGGTTCCGCGTCCACGCGGGCCGGGAGTGCGGCCTTGAGGGTCTGCAATCGTCCCGGCTCCACGGCGTCCAGCACGCCAGCGTCCAGGGCCGCCAGCAGGGCGATCTGCGCGACCACCGGCAGAGGCGCGAAGCGGTCCTGCGCGAGCAGCGCTGCGATGCGCTCGCCGCGCATCATGCGGGCCTTCATCGCATCGTCGCCGAAGCCGCCGAAGCGGGCGAACATCTTCATCTCCAGGTACTGGGCATAGTCCAGGCGCAGCCGTCCCGCCACGGCCTTGAGCGCGCCCCATTGCGCCTTGCCGCCGACGCGGCTGACCGACAGCCCGATGTCCACGGCCGGCCGCTGGTTGGCGGCGAAGAGCACTTCCGAGGTCACGATCTGCCCATCGGCGATGGAGATCAGGTTGGTGGGGATGTAGGCGGAGAGGTTGCCCGACTCGATCTCTGCGATCGGCAACGCCGTGAGCGAGCCGCCGCCGCGCGCTGCCGAGAGCTTGGCCGAGCGCTCCAGCAGGCGCGCATGCAGGTAGAAGATATCGCCCGGGTAGGCCTCGCGGCCCGGCGGCTGGTGCGAGAGCAGGGCGAGCTCGCGGTGGGTGGCGGCATGGCGCGTGAGGTCGTCGTAGACGATGAGCACATGCTGCCCGCGGTCACGGAACCACTCGGCCATGGACGTCGCAGCGAAGGGCGCCAGCCACTGCAGCCCGGGCTGGGCCGTGGCTTCGGCGACGACGAAAAGCGTGCGCGCCAGCGCGCCGCGCGCCCGCACCGCCTCGATCACCCGCCGCACCGAGGACATACGTTGGCCGATGGCCACGTAGACCGAGATGACGTCGCCGCCCGCCTGTGCGATCAGGGCGTCGACGGCGATGGAGGTCTTGCCCGTCTGCCGCTCGCCGATGATCAGCTCGCGCTGGCCCCGGCCGATGGCGAAGAGCGCATCGACCACCAGCAGGCCGGTGGCGACGGGCTCGCTGACGAAATCACGGTCGATGATGGCCGGCGCCGGCCGCTCGGCGGGCAGGTGCTCGTCGCACTGCGGGGCCGGCAGGCCATCGAGCGGGCGCCCCAGCGGGTCGAGCACCCGGCTCAGCAGCGCGGGGCCGACCGGCACCGACGCGAGCTGGCCGCTGCGGGTCACGCGCGCGCCGGCCGCGATGCCGTCCGTCGGATCCATGAAGGCGACGTGCAGCTGGTCTTCTTCGAGCGTGAGCACGAAGCCGCGGGCGCCGTTGTCGAACAGCACCACCTCGTTGAGCTGCGCGCCGGGCAGGCCGGTCACCGTGGCCAGGCCATCGGCGATGGTGCTGACGGTGCCGTGCTCTTCCACGCCGGGGCCGAGCACGGCGGCGTCGATGCGCGACTGCAGCGCGGCCAGTTGCGGGTCAATCGGTGACGGAGTCATCGCGCATCGCCTCGGCGATCCGTTCCAGGTCATGGGCCAGCGAGTTGCGCACGGCGCCGGTGTCTGAGTACAGCTCCAGGCCCGCGATGAGCGTCGGGTCCATGGCCGGGGCTGGCAGCGCCTCGCCGAGCCAGGGCGCGAGCGCCTGTCTGGCTGCCTGCCATTCGGCGTCGGCCAAGGGCCGCGGCGCCACCAGGTGCAGGTGCCCGCCAGCCAGCAGGGCCTGCCGCTCGGCACCGGGCAGGGACTGCAGCGCCTCGGCCAGCCGCCGCGCGTAGCCCTCGGCCGATGCCGGCTGCGCGACCAGGGCACGCGTGGCGATGCCCACGGCCAGGGTGCGCGCGTGCTCCCAGCTGTGACGCTCGCGGCCGGCGGCCTCCTGCCCGGCCAGGGCACGGCCTTCGGCCACGACGCGGGCCGCCTCGGCCCGGGCCTGCGTCAGCAGTTCCGTGCGCCGCGCCTGGGCCTCGGCCTGCGCCGTGGCCAGCAGCTGCTGCCGCGCGTCGAGCGTGGCCTGCGTCTCGGCCCGGGCCTGCAGTGCCGCGGTTTCGGCCTGCGCCTTTGCCTCGCCGGTGGCCTGCACGGCGGCGGCGGTCTGCGCCTGGCGGCGCGCGATCACGTCGGCCAGCGGCCGGAACAGGAAGCGCTGAAGGATCGCCAGCAGCACCACCACGTTCACCAGCTGGAACGCGAAGGTGGTCCAGTGGAAGTTCATCGCACGAAGGGGTTGGCGAACAGCAGCAGCAGCGCCACGACCAGGCAGTAGATGGCCATGGTCTCGATCATGGCCAGGCCCACGAACAGCGTGCGCGAGATGGCGCCGGCCGACTCTGGCTGGCGGGCGATGGCGTCGAGCGCGGCGGCCACGGCCTGGCCTTCGGCGAGGGCAGGGCCGATGGCGCCCAGGCCGACCGCGAAGGCGGCGGCGACGATGCTGACGATCTGGACGAGGTTATCCATGGGGAGTCTCCGGAGTGTCCTTGGGGGTTGGGGCGCCGGCTTCGTTGACGGCCGAGCCGATGAAGACCAGCGCCAGCGTGGCAAAGATGTAGGCCTGCACGGCGCCGGTCAGCAGGTCGAGCGCGATCAGCGGAATCGGCACCAGCAGCCCGGCCAGCGCACTGACGATGCCGACGACGAAGACGCCGCTCATCACATTGCCGAACAGGCGGACCATGAGCGAGAAGTGCCGCGTGACCTGCTCGACGAGGTTCAGCGGCAGCATCACCCATGTGGGATGGGTGAAGGTGGCGAGCCACCCGCGCAGGCCCAGGATGCGGATGCCCCACACCAGGCCGGCCACCAGCACCACGGCCGCCAGGGCAGCGTCGGTTTCCAGGTGGGCGGTGGGCGGCTCCACGCCCGGCAGCAGCGAGGACGCGTTCGCGCAGGCGATGAACAGCAGCAGCGTACCGATGAGCCCGCGGAAGCGACCCGGGTCGCCCGGGATGGCGGCGGCGATCTCGCCATCGAGCACCTCCACCAGCATCTCCAATGCCGCCTGCACGCGGCCGGGCCGCAGGGACAGGCGCCGGGTGGCGAGGAAGGCACCCACGCCCAGCACGGCCATGACGCCCCAGGTGGCGATCACCGGCCAGGTGATCTCCACCGGCCCGACACGAAGGGCCGCGGCGGCGGTGAGCGGGTTGTCGATGTTCATGCGGTGCACCTCAGCGCAATGGCGCGTCCGCCCATCACTCCGGCCGCGGCAGCGAGCAACGCCGCCGCGCCAGCCCGCGCGCACAGCACCAGCAGGGTGACCAGGATCAGCCATCGCCCCACGTGCAGCGCGATGCCGACGGCCCGGCCAGCGAGCACCAGCCGCGTCACCTGCGCAAGACTGCGGAAGTGAAGCCAGCCCAGGGCCATGCCAGCCGTTGCGGCAAGCAGCCAGCCCATGCCGGCGGACGGATCGAAGGGGAAGAGGGTCATTGCTCGTGCATCCAACGCAGTGCCAGCCACAGGCCGAGGCCGGCCCCCGCCATCAGCAGCGCGGCCGCCAGCGTGATGCCGGAGCCCAGCCAGCGGTCCAGCCGGTGACCCAGCCACAGGCCGGCCAGGGTGGGCAGCACGATCAGCCAGCCCAGCACGCCGATCTGGCCGAAGCGCCGGGCCAGCGAGGGCTCCGGGTCGCGCTGCCCCGCCTGCTCGCGGGCCTGGGCACGTCGGGCCGCGGCCTGCTGGGGGTCCTCGGGCGTCGGCTGTGCATGAACACCCTCTCCCCTCGCGGGAGAGGGCCGGGGAGAGGGGGCAACGCCCCAGGCAGCACGCGATGGTGAGGTGTCGCGCGCAGCTCCGCTTCCCGAGGCCTCTCCCGTGAGGGGAGAGGCGCGGTCATTCGCGTGGACAGGACCTTCGCTCATCCTTCGGCCTCCGTCGACAGGCCCAGCGTGTCGCCGCCAGCACGCAGCTCGCGCATGAGTTGCCGGATGGCGCGGGCGTGCAGGCGCGTGTCCTGGCTGCGCGCACGCAGCAGCGCCTCGCGCGCCTCGGCGCGTTCGTGCGCGATGCGGGCCTGCAAGGCGCCCAGGTCATCGCCCACCGTCGCCTCCCGGCAGGCCACGCGCACGCTGCGTCCGCCTTCCACGCTGAACACGCCGCCGCGCAGCGCGCAGTACCGCCACGGGCCCTCGGCAGCGCGCCAGCGCAGCACGCCGGCCTCGATCACCGTCAGGAAGTCGGCATGGCCGGGCCGGATGCCGAAGTCGCCGCTGGCGTCCTCGGCGCGCAGCGAGGCGACCTCGGGCTCGTCCAGCACGATGGCCAGCGGCGTGGTGATGGTCAGGTGCAGGGCCGCAGTCGCCGAGGGCGTGCCGGTGGCACCTGCGTCGGGTGCATCCGGCCGCGAAGCGGTGCGTCTGTTCATGCCGCTTCCTTCGCGCCGGTCGAGGCGGCGGTGGGCGCCGTGCCGCGCCTGCGCTCGTCCTCGCGGGCGCGGGCCTCGTCCAGCGTGCCGATCATGTAGAGCGAGCGCTCGTCCCAGTCGTCGCAGTCGCCGGCCAGGATGGCCTGGCAGCCTGCAATGGTCTCGGCCACGGTGACGCTGCGGCCGGCCATGCCGGTGAAGGCGGCGGCCACGAAGAAGGGCTGCGTCAGGAAGCGCTGCAGGCGCCGCGCGCGGCCGACGAGGCGCTGCTCCTCCTGGCCCAGCTCTTCCACGCCGAGCAGGGCGATCACGTCGCGCATTTCGTCGTAGTGCTCGATGAGTTCGCGCACCGCGGCCGCGGTCTGTGCATGGGCGGTACCCACGATGGCCGGGTCCAGCAGCACGGACGTGGTGCGCAGCGGGTCGATGGCCGGGTAGATGCCCTGGGCGGCCAGCTCGCGCGAGAGCACGACGGTCGAATCCATGTGCGCGCTCAGGGCCGCCACGGCGGGGTCGGTGAAGTCGTCGGCGGGCACGTACACGGCTTCGATGGCGGTGACGGCGGCCCGCGGACCGGAGGCGATGCGCTCCTGCAGGGCCGCGATCTCGGTGGCCAGGGTGGGCTGGTAGCCCACGCGCGAGGGCATGCGGCCCAGCAGGCCCGACACCTCGGCCCCGGCCTGGACGAAGCGGAACACGTTGTCCATGAGCAGCAGCACGTTGCGGCCCTCTTCATCGCGCACATGCTCGGCCATGGTCAGAGCCGCCAGCGGCACCCGCCAGCGTGCGCCCGGCGGCTCGTTCATCTGGCCGTAGACCAGCACCGTGCGGTCGAGCACGCCGTAGTTGCGCATGTCGTGCAGCATCTCGTGGCCCTCCCGCGAGCGCTCGCCCACGCCGGCGAAGACCGAGACGCCGTCGTAGCCGGCCACCATGGCATGGATGAGCTCAGTGACCAGCACCGTCTTGCCCACGCCTGCCCCGCCGAACATGGCCGCCTTGCCGCCCTGGGCCAGCGGCGCCAGCAGGTCCAGCACCTTGATGCCGGTGGCAAAGAGCTGAACGTCCGGCCGCTGGCCCGCCAGCGGCGGCGCCGGTTGGTGGATGGCGCGTCGGGGGGTATCGGCGGGCAACGCCAGGCCGCCGTCCCCCGGCTGGCCGAGCACGTCGAGCAGTCGCCCCAGGATGGCCGGCCCGACCGGCACCGTCAGCGGCGCGCCCGTGAGCCGTGCCCGCATCAGTCGCGAAAGGCCCTGGGTCGGTTGCAGGGCGATGGCGCGAAAGCGCCGGGCGTCCAGGTGCGACTGCACCTCGCACACCACGCCGGCACCCTCCGGATCGACGACCAGCGCCTCATGGATGCCGGGCAGGCCATCGTCGCAGTGCAGATCGACCACTGGGCCACGCACGGCCAGGACCTGCGCCCAGCGCCCGGAAGGCTCGGTGTCGTGAAGCAGGCGATCGTTCATGGGCGGCGCGATTCAGTTCGGCCATGCCCTCGAAGGAGCCGGGGAACATGGCGCCGATGGAGGCATCATGCGGCGAATCGGCCGCACCATGCTGCGCCGCAGCGCGATCCTTAGATATGGATCAAGAAAAAGGGCCGCGATGGACCAGCAGGCCGGCCAGCACCAGCATCAGCACGGCCAGCACCAGCGACAGCGCCTGCCAGAAGCGCACCGGATCGCGCTCGGCCAGCGGCAGCGGGCGGGCGCGTCGCTGAGCGGGTGTGGGCGCGCGCAGTTCGTGCAGCAGCTCCGACACCGCCTCCTGCCGCCGGGCCGGCTGGGGGCTCAGCGCCTTCTGGAGCACGGCGTCCAGCCAGGCCGGCAGCTCGGGGCGGTGATGGCGCAGCGGCACGTAGCGCAGCCGCCGCAGGTCCTGGGGCTGCCGCACGCGTGCCGCGTCCAGCCCGTAGGGCAACTGGCCGGTGAGCATCTGATAGCCCAGCGCCGCCAGCGAGAAGAGATCGGAGCGGGCGCTGCCGCCCTGGCCGAGCAGGTATTCCGGTGCGATGTACTGCAGCGTGCCCTGCACATCCGCCGCGAGCGGGCCCCGGCCCTCCGCCAGGCCGGCCACATGGGCCGAGGCCAGGTCGATCAGCCGCGCGGTGCCGGCGCGGTCGATCATCACGTTCTCGGGCCGCAGGTCCTGGTGCAGCATCTCGCGGCCGTGCAGGGCCTGCAGGCCGCGGCCGATCTGGTCGAGCAGGGCACGCACCTCGTCGAGCGAGGGGCGCGGATGGTCGATCATCCACTGGGCCAGGGTCTGGCCTTCCACGTACGCCATCGCCACGAAGAGGTGGCGCCGCGCGCGCCGGCCCGGCCAGGCCTTGAGCACGTGCGGATGGTCGATGCGCCGGGCCACCCATTCCTCCAGCACGAAGCGGTCGAGCGCCTCGGCGTTCTCGCGCAGGTCCAGCGCGGGCACCTTCAGCGCCACCTGCGCGCCGCTTTCGTCGTCGGTCGCCAGCCAGACATGGCTGCGCGGGCCGACCTTGAGTTCGCGCACGAGCGTGAATCCTTCGAAGGCCATGCCCGGCGCAAGCGGCGGCGGCAGGGCCAGTCCTTCGCGGCTGAGCTGGGGCAGGGGCTGGCCGGGCGCGGGCAGGGCGTCGATGCGCAGCAGCAGCACGGTCGCGTCGTCCTCGCTGCCGCGCTCGCGGGCACGCCGGGTCAGCGTGGCGGCAGCGGCGTCGAAGTCGTCGGCATGCAGGCGCAGCGCCTCGTGCACGTCCGCCGCCGTGAGATGGGCATGCGCGCCATCGGTGGCCAGCAGGTAGACCTCGCCGGGCTCGGCTTCCCAGCGGCGGTAGTCGATCTCGACCTGGGCGCCGGCCCCGAGGGCACGCGCCAGGTAGGACTCGGCGGAGGACACCTGCACGCGATGGTCCTCGGAGAGCGGCTCCAGCGTCGTCGCATGCAGCCGGCACAGCCGTGCGTCGCCCACGTGCAGCAGGTGCAGTTCGCGCCCCTTGAGCACCAGCGCCGTGAAGGTGCAGACATGCCCGCGGTCCTTGTCGAAGCGGGCGTCGCTGCGCATCGTCTGGGCATGCAGCCACGCATTGGTGGCGGCGATGACGCGCTGACCCGCGCGCCGCACCGACCAGGCTTCGCTGGTGGCGTAGTAGTCGGACAGGAAGGCACCGACGGCGGTCTGCGCCGCCTCCCGGCTCACCGGGCTGCTGCTGATGCCGTCGGCAATGGCCAGTGCGATGCCCTTTCCGGCCAGCAGGTGGCCGGTGGGCAGCATTGCGCCATGGAAGTCCTGGTTGTGCCCGCCGGGCGCGGCCAGCGAATGCTGGCCGAGGGTGATGCGCGGCAGCGCTTCCGAAGGTCCCGTCACGACGGCCAAGCGTCCTTCCGGGCTGCCATCGCGCTCAAGCCTGGGCGCGCTTGGGCGCCGTCTTGTAGTGCGTGGAGTAGAGCGTGGCACCGACGAAGGTCAGACCGCCGACCAGGTTGCCCAGCACGGTGGGGATCTCGTTCCAGATGAGGTAGTCCATCAGCGTGAAGTGGCCGCCCAGCAGCAGGCCCGACGGGAACAGGAACATGTTGACCACGCTGTGTTCGAAGCCCATGTAGAAGAACACCGTGATCGGCATCCACATGCCGATGGCCTTGCCCGACACCGAGGTGGACATCATGGCCGCCACCACGCCGGTCGAGACCATCCAGTTGCACATCACGCCGCGGATGAACAGCGTCAGCATGCCGGCGGCGCCATGGGCCGCGTAGCCCACCGTGCGGCCCTCGCCGATGTGGCCGATGCGCTGCCCGATGGCGTTGGGCGCTTCGGACCAGCCGAAGGTGAAGATGATGGCCATGAACACGGCCACCGTGAGCGCCCCGGCGAAGTTGCCCACGAAGACCAGCGACCAGTTGCGCATCACGCCGCCCCAGGTGGCGCCGGGGCGCTTGTCGAAGACGGCCAGCGGTGCCAGCGTGAACACGCCGGTCAGCAGGTCGAAGCCCATCAGGTACAGCATGATGAAGCCGACCGGGAAGAGCATGGCGCCGACGAGGGCGTTGCCGGTGTTGACGGTGATGGTGACGGCGAAGGCGGCCGCCAGCGCCAGGATGGCGCCGGCCATGTAGGAGCGGATCAGCGTGTCGCGCGTGGACATCAACAGCTTGGATTCACCAGCGTCGACCATCTTGGTGACGAACTCGGCAGGGGCAAGGTAGGCCATGGGATTCCTTTGGGGATCTTGAAGGGGAAAGGGAGTCAGGCGAGGGCGACGAGCACGCGGCCGCCCTCCACGCGCACCGCATGGGCGCGCACCGAGTGCTGGGGGGCTTCCAGGCACTCGCCGGTCGCCAGGTCGAAGTGGTTCTTGTAGAGCGGCGATGCGACGACGGTGCGGCCGCCCAGGGTGCCGGTGAGGCCGCGCGAGAGCACGCTGGCGCCCGACTGCGGGTCGATGTTGTCGATGGCATGGAAGCGGTCGTCGCCGATGCGGAAGATGGCGACATGCCGGTCGTCGATGCGGGCGCAGACGCCCGTGTCGGGCAGGATGTCGGAGACGGCGCAGACGGCCGTCCATGCGGGCGTGAGGGTCGTGGTCATGGCGGGGTTCCTCAGGCGGGCGTGGCTTCGGTGGCGGTGGCGTCCGCTTCCCGGGCGGCGGGCGCAGCATCGGCCGTGCGCTCCTCGGCGCGGGCCGGGCGGATCTGCCCGCGCTCCTTCACGAAGACGATGCGCTCGTCCGGCAGCTCGCTGTTGACGAAGCTGCGGAAGCGGCTGCGCACGGCGGGGTCGGTCACTGCGGTCTTCCACTCGCACTGGTAGGTGTCGACCACGGCCTGCATCTGCGTCTCCAGCTCGGCGGCCAGGCTCAGGCTGTCCTCGATCAGCACCTTCTTCAGGTAGTCGAGCCCGCCTTCGAGGTTGTCGCGCCAGGTGCTGGTGCGCTGCAGCCGGTCGGCCGTGCGCACGTAGAACATCAGGAAGCGGTCGATGAGCGCGATGAGCTGCGGCTTGGAGAGGTCGCTGGCGATCAGTTCGGCATGGCGCGGCTTCATGCCGCCGTTGCCGCAGACGTAGAGGTTCCAGCCCTTGTCGGTGGCGATCACGCCCACGTCCTTGCCCTGCGCCTCGGCGCATTCGCGGGTGCAGCCGGAGACGCCGAACTTGATCTTGTGTGGCGCGCGCAGGCCCTTGTAGCGGTTCTCCAACTCGACGGCCAGGCCCACCGAATCCTGCACGCCGTAGCGACACCAGGTGCTGCCCACGCAGCTCTTCACGGTGCGCAGGGACTTGCCGTAGGCATGGCCGCTCTCGAAGCCGGCGGCGATCAGCTCTTCCCAGATCAGCGGCAACTGCTCCAGCCGGGCGCCGAACATGTCGACGCGCGCGCCGCCCGTGACCTTGGTGTACAGCCCGTACTTCTTGGCCACCTGGCCGACGGCGATCAGGCCGTCGGGCGTGACCTCGCCACCGGGCATGCGGGGCACGACGGAATAGGTGCCGTCCTTCTGGATGTTGCCCAGGAAGTAGTCGTTGCTGTCCTGCAGCTTGGCGAGCTCGGGCTTGAGCACGAAGTCGTTCCAGCACGAGGCCAGGATGCTGGCCGCGGTCGGCTTGCAGATGTCGCAGCCCAGGCCGTTGCCGTGCTTGGCCAGCAGTTCGTCGAAGGTCTTGATGCCGCCCACGCGCACCAGGTGGTACAGCTCCTGCCGCGAATGCGGGAAGTGCTCGCACAGGTGATTGTTGACGGCCAGGCCGCGGCGGCTCATCTCGGCCTTCATCACCTGCGTGACCAGCGGCACGCAGCCGCCGCAGGTGGCGCCGGCCTTGGTGCAGGCCTTGAGCTGGCCGATGGTGCAGGCGCCTTCGCCCACCGCGGCGCAGATCTGGCCCTTGCTCACGTTGTTGCAGGAGCAGATCTGCGCCGTGTCCGGCAGTGCGTCTACGCCCAGCCCCGGCTTGGCCTGGCCGTCGCTGGAGGGCAGGATCAGGAACTCGGGCGATTCGGGCAGGGCGATGCCATTGAGCGCCATCTGCAGCAGCGTGCCGTACTCGTCGGCATTGCCCACGAGCACGGCGCCCAGCAGCTTGGTGCCGTCGGCGCTCACCACGATCTTCTTGTAGACCTGCTTGATCTCGTCCACGTACTGGAAGCTGCGCGCGCCCGGCGTGCGACCGTGGGCATCGCCGATGCTGGCCACGTCCACGCCCATCAGCTTGAGCTTGGTGCTCATGTCGGCACCAGCGAAGGCGGCCTCGGCCTCGCCGGCCAGATGGCGCGCGGCGACGCGGGCCATCTCGTAGCCGGGCGCGACCAGGCCATAGAGCTGCTCGTTCCAGGAGGCGCATTCGCCGATGGCGTAGATGTTTCGGTCGGCGCTGCGGCAGTGGGCGTCCACGGCGACGCCGCCGCGCGGCCCGACGGCCAGCGCGCTTTGGCGGGCGAGGGCGTCCTGTGGCCGGATGCCGGCAGAGAACACGATCATGTCGGTCTCCAGCCAGGTGCCATCCGAAAAGACCATGCGGTGCCGGGCGGTAGCGCCGTCGGTGATCTCCACCGTGTTGCGGCCGGTGTGCACCTGCACGCCCAACGCCTCGATCTTGCTGCGCAGCACGCGGCCCCCGCCTTCGTCCACCTGCACCGCCATCAGTCGCGGGGCGAACTCGACGACATGGGTTTCCAGGCCGAGGTCGCGCAGCGCCTTGGCGCATTCCAGGCCCAGCAGGCCGCCGCCCACCACCACGCCGGTCTTCGACTTGGCGCCGGAGGCCTTCATGCCCTCCAGGTCCTCGATGGTGCGGTAGACATGGCAGTGTGGCCGTTCGCGGCCCGGCACCGGCGGCACGAAGGGCACCGAGCCGGTGGCCAGCACCAGCTTGTCGTAGGGCAGCACTTCGCCATCGGCGGTGGTGACCGTGTTGTTGCGCCGCTCGATGGCCACCGCGCGGGTGCCCAGGCGCAACGAGAAGCCGCTGCGCTCGAAGAAGCCGGCTTCGACCAGTGACAGCTGCTCAGCCGTCTTGCCGCTGAAGAACTCGGACAGGTGCACGCGGTCGTAGGCCGGTCGCGGCTCTTCGCACAGCACGGTGACTTCGGCCTCGGCGAGGGGTGAGCTGGCGAGCTCTTCGAGGAACTTGTGGCCGACCATGCCGTGGCCAACAACGATGATTTTCATGAGGGGGTCCTGCGCGCACCCTGCGGGGGCGGGAGGATCGCCCTGGCCAGCCACCGAAGTGCCGGACGAGGCGCCGCCGCCAGAGCGAGGTGCAGATCGTGTGGGAACAACCGTGCAGCAGGCGCCGACAGTGGCACCGCTTGCGCGGGGTTCCGCCGACATTGGCGGGGGCGCTGGAGCCGCAACGGCGGCATTGCCGGGGCTCCGGCTCAGTTCACGCAAGCTCCGTGCCAAAGAAAAAGCCCCCGATGACGGGGGCTTGGCGCTTGCGGCGGGCTTGGATGCCCCGCCGTGGGTCGCGCGGCGCACCAAGCTGGGTGAAGCCGGACGTCGAAGCTGCGCGCTAGAAAGGCAGGCCGACGTAGTTCTCCGCCAGCACGCCCTTGGCGCGCTCCGAGGAGAGCAGGTAGTCCAGCTCCGTGCGCTGCAGCGCGATGTCGTAGCCGCTGTTCTGCGGGAAGGTGTGAAGCATCGTCGTCATCCACCACGAGAAGCGCTGCGCCTTCCACACGCGCGCCAGGGCCTTGGCCGAATACTGGTCGAGGCCGCTGGAGTCGCCCTTGAGGTAGTGGTCCACCATCGCGTGATAGAGGTAGTGGATGTCGGACGCGGCGGTGTTCAGGCCGCGTGCGCCCGTGGGCGGCACGATGTGGGCGGCGTCGCCGGCCAGGAAGAGCCGGCCCCAGCGCATCGGCTCGGCCACGAAGGAGCGCAGCGGGGCGATGGACTTCTCGATGGAGGGCCCGGTCTGCAGGCGCCCCGCCACCTCGGCCGGCAGGCGGCGCTGCAGCTCCGCCCAGAAGAGTTCGTCGCTCCAGGTCTCGACCGTGTCGGTCAGCGGCACCTGGATGTAGTAGCGGCTCAGCACCTGCGAGCGCATGGAGCACAGCGCGAAGCCGCGCTCGTGCCGCGCATAGATCAGCTCCGGCGAAACGGGCTTGGTGCGCGAGAGCACGCCCAGCCAGCCGAAGGGGTAGACCTTCTCGTACTCGCGCAGCACATCCGCCGGGATCGACTTGCGGCTGACGCCGTGGAAACCGTCCGCGCCGATGACGAAGTCGCAGTCGATGCGGGTCACCTCGTCGCCCTTGCGGTAGCTGACCCAGGGGGCGTCGGTGTCCAGATCGTGCGGCTGGACGTCCTGCGCGTCATGCACCACCTGGCCCTTCGCGCGGTCGCGCGCTTCGTACAGGTCGCGTGTCAGTTCGGTCTGGCCATAGACCACCACCGACTGACCGCCCGAATACTTGTGCAGGTCGATGCGATCCAGCTGGCCGTCGTGGGAGATGAAGAAGCCGTGGTGGATCTCGCCCTCGCGGTCCATGCGTTCGCCGCACTGGGCTTCGCGCATCAACTCGGCAAAGCCATGCTCCAGCACGCCAGCGCGGATGCGCGCCAGCACGTAGTCGCGGCTGTGCTTTTCGAGCACCACGTTGCGGATGCCCTTGAGATCGAGCAGTTGGGACAGCAGCAGGCCGGAAGGGCCACCGCCAATGATGCAGACCTGGGTTTTCATGGATGCAGTCTCCTGGTTGGAACGGTCGCCAGCCCTCGCCGGCTGGTCCGAATCTTGGCGCTGCATCGCCCCCGCCGGAATGGATCGAACGCGTCCGGACTTGTACGATTCGAACATCATGCATGCCCCCGGCGCCAAGGCTCCCGCCATCCGTTCCTATGCGCTCTTCGGCGAGGCGGGCGACCTGCCCGACGTGCTGCACTGCGAGACCATCGCCGCCCGCTCCGTCCTGCACGACTGGGAACTGGCCCGCCATCGCCACCATCGGCTGCACCAGCTGCTGTGGTTGCAGGAAGGGCAGGGCACGGCCTGGCTGGAAGCCGGCCCGGCGCCGCTGGGCCGCCACACGCTGGTGAACGTGCCGACCGGCGAGGTCCACGCCTTTGCCTTCTCTCCAGGCACGCAGGGCTGGGTTGTGAGCCTGCCGGACGAACTGGTGGACGCCCAACTGGCTGCGATTCCCGAGGCGCGTTCGTTGCTCTCGCGCGCCTCGGCCCAGACCGTGGACGAGGCCAGCACAGCCACGCTCGGCACGCTGCTGGCCGCGCTCACCGAGGCCTTCGTGGCGCCCATGCATCCCGCGCGCGCCCTGGTGCTGCGGGGCCTGGGTACCGCCGTGCTCGGTCTGGCGGCCCAGGCGCTGGGCGTGGCGCAGGCCGAGGCGGTGGACTTGGCTGGATCGCGCCTGCTGCGGCGCTTCGAATCCTTGCTCGAACGGCATTTCGCCTCTGGTTGGCGGGTGAGTGACTACGCGGCCGCGCTGGCCGTCACGCCGACCCATCTGAGCCGCGTGGCCCGCGCTGCCACGGGCCTGCCCATCTCCCGTCTGGTCGACGCCCGGCGCATGCGCGAAGCCCGGCGCCACCTGGCCTACACCACGGCCAGCGTGACCGCCGTGGGAGAGGCCTTGGGCTTCGACGATCCGGCGCATTTCAGCCGCGTCTTCGCGCGCACCTGCGGCTGCTCGCCGCGGGAGTTCCGGGCTCGCGTGAGCCAGCCGGCCACGGTCGGTGAGGCGGCTGCCCCCACGACGCCAGTGGCGTAGGCACGGGTCAAAAAGAAAAGGGCGCCAGAGGCGCCCACCGAAGGTCCGAGGTACCGCCGGCGTCAGCCGCCCGATGCCGGAGGCGTCGCGGCCGCGTCGGCACAGCCGCCTTGGCCCGCGCGCAGCCCGCGCGTGTCATTGCAGATGGTGCCCGAGGTGGTCCAGACCAGGTTCGCAGCGCCGTCGGCCTGGCTCGGCGTCAGCGTGACCGTGAGCGCCACGCCCCCCTTGGTGGTGGCGCCGGTCGTGGCGGTGATGACGCCATTGGTAACGCCGAAGTTGCTGGTGACATTCTTGGTGGCGGTGAAAGTCGACGGAATTCCGTTGGTTCCGGCATTGCAGCCGGTGAATGTCCCCAGGTCGGTGGCACAAGCGACCACCGAACCTTTCAATGGCGTCAATTCCGACAATGCCGCCGCGGCGCGGGCGCGCGAGGAATAGTCGGTGTATTGGGGAATGGCGATCGACGCGAGGATGCCCAGGACGGCAATGACGATCATCAGCTCGATGAGGGTGAAGCCCTGCGAGCGTGGGCGCGAATGACGAATATCCATGACAGATCAACTCCCTTTGAAATTCCGCTTCTGATTCTTGGAGCGGCGCTCAACAGGATATCAGCGGGATATTCGTCATCCATCGGTGCGAATGGATAAGAGATTATTTTCTGCCAGAAATTTGGTCAAATTCCGCGAGCAATTAATTTGTGTTTATTTACGAATATTGATTGATCAAGAATCGGCCGCAGTCGCACGGCGTCGGGGCGCCGCGCGCCTGCGGGGATCACGCGTTCATGTCGAGCACGATGCGACCCTGGATCTGGCCCTTGTGCATGCGCGCGAACACGTCATTGATGTTCTCCAGCTTGTCGGTGGCCACGGTGGCATGCACCTGGCCGCGCGCGGCAAAGTCCAGCGCCTCCTGCAGGTCCAGCCGCGTGCCGACGATGGAGCCGCGCACCGTCACGCCGCGCAGCACCATGTCGAAGATGGGCAGCGGAAAGTCGCCCGGCGGCAGGCCGTTTAGCGAAACGGTGCCGCCGCGCCGCACCATGCCGAGGGCCTGCTCGAAGGCCTTGGGCGAGACGGCCGTCACCAGTGCCCCGTGTGCGCCGCCGATCTCCTTCTGCAGGTAGGCTGCCGGGTCGGTGGTCAAGGCATTGACGGTGACCGTGGCGCCCAGCGTGCGGGCCAGGGCCAGCTTGTCGTCGTCCACGTCCACGGCCGCCACGTTCAGGCCCATCGCGCGGGCGTACTGCACCGCCATGTGGCCCAGGCCGCCGATGCCGGAGATGACCACCCAGTCGCCCGGGCGCGTGTCGGTCACCTTCAGGCCCTTGTAGACGGTCACGCCCGCGCAGAGCACGGGCGCGATCTCCACGAAGCCGACCTCCTTCGGCAGGTGGCCGACGTAGTTGGGATCGGCCAGCGCGTAGTCGGCAAAGCCGCCGTTGACCGAATAGCCGGTGTTGCTCTGCGATTCGCACAGCGTCTCCCAGCCACCCAGGCAGTGGGTGCAGCAGCCGCAGGCCGAATGCAGCCAGGGCACGCCCACGCGGTCGCCTTCCTTCACATGCTTGACGTTGCGGCCGATGGCGGCGACGAAGCCCACGCCTTCATGCCCCGGGATGAAGGGCGGATTGGGTTTGACCGGCCAGTCGCCCTCGGCGGCATGCAGGTCGGTGTGGCACACGCCGGAAGCCTCGATCTTGACCAGGATCTGATCGTCGGCGGGCGTGGGGATTGGGACTTCCTCGATGGTCAGCGGCTGGCCGAAGGCGCGGACCACCGCGGCTTTCATGGTCTTCTGGGACATGCTCGATTCCTTCCACAACAAGAAGAGAAGAAGCCGCCCGCATCGGCCCGGTAGACGGGCGACGGGCGGCCGGGAACGCGGACGGGGCGTCCGCGTGGACAGGTGTCACCTTAGGCCTGCCCCGGGCGGGGCAGGATGACCCATGTCAAAAGAAGCCCAAGGGCTGCTGGCTGTAGCTGACCAGCAGGTTCTTGGTCTGCTGGTAGTGGTCCAGCATCATCTTGTGCGTCTCGCGGCCGATGCCCGACTGCTTGTAGCCGCCGAAGGCCGCGTGCGCGGGATAGGCGTGGTAGCAGTTGGTCCACACGCGGCCGGCCTCGATGCCGCGGCCCATGCGGAAGGCGCGTGCGCCATCGCGCGTCCACACACCGGCGCCCAGGCCGAAGAGCGTGTCGTTGGCGATCTCCAGCGCCTCTTCCTCGGTCTTGAAGGTGGTGACCGACAGCACCGGGCCGAAGATCTCCTCCTGGAAGATGCGCATCTTGTTGTGGCCCTTGAAGACCGTGGGCTCTACGTAGTACCCGCCGGCAAGGCCCCCATCGAAGGCCTTGCGCGTGCCGCCGGTCAGGCATTGCGCGCCTTCCTGCAGGCCGATCTCGATGTACGACAGGATCTTGTCCAGCTGCTCCTGCGAGGCCTGGGCGCCGATCATGGTGGCCTTGTCCAGCGGGTTGCCCTGCTTGATGGCCTTGACGCGTTGGAGGGCTCGCTCCATGAAGGCGTCGTAGATCGACTCCTGGATGAGCGCACGGCTGGGGCAGGTGCAGACCTCGCCCTGGTTGAGGGCGAACATCGCAAAGCCTTCGAGCGCCTTGTCGAAGTAGCCGTCGTCGGCCGACATCACGTCCTCGAAGAAGATGTTGGGGCTCTTGCCGCCCAGCTCCAGCGTGACCGGGATCAGGTTCTGGCTGGCGTACTGCATGATCAGCTTGCCCACCGGCGTCGAACCGGTGAAGGCGATCTTGGCGATGCGCTTGCTGGTGGCCAGGGCCTTGCCGGCCTCGGTGCCGAAGCCGTTGACCACGTTCAGCACGCCCGGCGGCAGCAGGTCGCCAACGAGTTCCATCAGCACCAGGATCGAGGCGGGCGTCTGCTCGGCGGGCTTGAGCACGATGCAGTTGCCGGCGGCCAGCGCCGGGGCCAGCTTCCAGGCGGCCATCAGCAGCGGGAAGTTCCACGGAATGATCTGGCCGACGACGCCCAGCGGCTCGTGGAAGTGGTAGGCCATCGTGTCGTGGTCCACCTCGGCGATGCTGCCTTCCTGGGCGCGCACGCAGCTGGCGAAGTAGCGGAAATGGTCCACGGCCAGCGGCAGGTCGGCCGCCAACGTCTCGCGCAGCGGCTTGCCGTTGTCGATGGTCTCGGCCACGGCCAGGGTCAGCAGGTTGGCCTCCATGCGGTCGGCGATCCTGAGCAGCACGTTGGCGCGATCGGTGGCCGAGGTGCGGCCCCAGGCCTTCTTGGCGGCATGGGCGGCGTCCAGGGCGGCCTCGATGTCCTTGTCGTTGGAGCGCGGGATGGCGCAGAACACCTGGCCGTCGATGGGCGAGACGTTCTCGAAGTACTGCCCGTCCACCGGCGCCGCCCAGCGGCCGCCGATGTAGTTGCCGTACTGCTTCTTGAAGGGGTTGGCCACGCCGAGGTGGGCGATGTCTGCCATGTCCATGGTGCTTGTCTCCGGTTGGGTTGCCGCGCCGGGGTGGGCGGTGTGCTTGTGGGGCAAGCCATGTGCCAGCGCGGACGGCGCGGGCGTTTCTGGAAAAACCCCTTCAAAGACAGTCACTTGGCTGCAAGGCGCCCGCCGGCGCGCAGCCGTGCCCCTGTTCGCCCGGTGTGCCGCAATGGCACAGCTGTGGCGTGGCGGCACACGCCGTGGCAGCATGGCGAGCTTCCTGCGGGGCGTCTCCGCGCCCGCGTCACGTCTTTCCCTCGCCTTCGGGCGCACTCCCATGTCCCTCATCCAGATCCGCAAGCGCGGCCTCACCATCGAGACCACCTACCACGAGGGCGGCCCGGCGCCCGCGCAGCCGCTGAAGCTGGCGGCCGCCTGCGCGGTGATCCAGAACCCCTATGCCGGCCGCTACGAAGCCGACCTGATGCCCTTCATGGCCGAGCTGCGCGCCCTGGGCACCGAGCTGGCCACGGAGCTTGTGGATGCCCTGGGCGGCAAGGACAAGGTCGAGGTCTACAGCAAGGCCGCCATCGTCGGCATCGACGGCGAGATGGAGCATGGCGCCGTCTGGCACGAGGCCGGCGGCTGGGCGATGCGCGAAGTGCTGGGCCAGCCCAAGGCCATGGTGCCGGCCAACAAGGCGGTGGCCGTGGCGGGCTACCGCCTGATGGTGCCGGTGCACTACATCCACGCCTCCTACGTCCGCAGCCACTTCAACAGCATCGAGGTCGGCATGCAGGACGCCCCGCGCCCGCGAGAGATCCTGTTCGCACTGGTGATGGGCACCGGCGGGCGCGTGCATTCGCGCCTGGGCGGGTTGCTCAAGGAGAACGTGGCTGTGAACGACGGCCAGCGCTGAGGCGCTGGCGTCGCGCGCGCGGTACCGGCCCGGCGCCGCGGCTCAGCTTCGCGCGGGCATGAAGGCCGTGGTGTCCGGGCGTCCTTCGACGAACAGCTGGGACGTCGCCGCTGCCGACTTCGCCAGCAGCCGGCCCTTGCGGTAGACCGCCAGCCGCGTGGCGCGCAGCCGGATCGCCTCCACCGGATCGCGCGCCTGCAGCAGCACGAAGCTGGCATCGCAGCCTGCCGCGATGCCGTAGCCCGGCAGGTGCATGAGGCGCGCCGCATTCGCGGTCACGGCCTCGAAGCACTGCTGGATGCCGGCTTGACTGGTCATCTGCGCCACATGCAGGCCCATGTGGGCCACCTCCAGCATGTCGCCCGAGCCCATGCCGTACCACGGGTCCATCACGCAGTCGTGGCCGAAGGCGACGTTCACGCCAGCCGCCATCAGCTCGGGCACGCGGGTCATGCCGCGGCGCTTGGGGTAGCTGTCGTGCCGGCCCTGCAGCGTGATGTTGATCAGCGGGTTGGCGATGACGCTGACGCCCGCCTCGGCGATCAGTGGCAGCAGCTTGCTCACGTAGTAGTTGTCCATGCTGTGCAGGGAGGTGCAGTGCGAGCCCGTCACGCGGCCCTGCAGCCCCAGGCGGTGCGCGTGGAAGGCCAGCGTCTCGATGTGGCGCGACAGCGGGTCGTCGGACTCGTCGCAGTGCATGTCGACCAGCTTGCCTTCTTCGGCGGCGATCTCGCACAGCAGGCGCACGCTCTCCGCACCGTCGGCCATGGTGCGCTCGAAATGCGGAATGCCGCCCACGATGTCCACGCCCTTGCGCAGCGCGCGGCGCAGGCTGTCGACGCCGCCGGCGGTGCGCAGCACGCCGTCCTGCGGAAAGGCCACCAGCTGCAGGTCGATGTAGGGCGCCACGCGGCGCCTGACCTCCAGCAGCGCATCGACGGCGAGCAGGCTGGGGTCGCTGGTGTCCACATGGCTGCGGATGGCCAGCAGGCCCCGGGCCACGGCCCAGTCGCAGTAGGCGAGGGCGCGTTCGATCAGCGCCTCGGCCGTCAGCAGCGGCTTGAGCTCGCCCCACAGCGCGATGCCTTCGAGCAGCGTGCCGCTCTGGTTGACACGCGGCAGGCCGTAGCTGAGCGTGGCGTCCATGTGGAAGTGCGGATCGCAGAAGGGCGGCGCCACCAGCAGGCCGCCGGCGTCCAGCGTCTCGTGGGCCGGCGAAGCGAGGCCGGTTGCCACCTCGACGATGCGGCCGTCCTGGACGGCGATGGACTGGCCGGTGCGGCCGTCGGGCAGGGTGGCGTGGGTGATGAGCAGGTCGAGCATGGGACGATCGGAAGACGGGGCGGGACAAGCGACGCAAGCGACTTGCCAGCGTGGGCCCGGCTGTCGGATTCATGCAAGACAGCGCGGCGCGGGCTGCCTATTCTGGCCGGGCTTTCCTGCCCTCATTCACCCGGAGCATTCGACCATGCAGTTTGCCTACGCCATCTTCTACGTCCAGGACGTGGCCGCCACGCTCGACTTCTACGAGCGGGCTTTCGCTCAGCGCCGCCGCTTCCTCAGCCCCCAGGGCGACTACGGCGAGCTCGACACCGGCGGCACGGCCCTGGCCTTCGCCTCGCTCGGGCTGATGCGCAGCCTGGGCAAGTCGCCGCGGCCAGCCGAGCCTTCCGCACCGAGTGGAGAAATCGCCTTCACGACGACGGACGTTCCGGCGGCCGTCGAGCGCGCCGTGGCCGCTGGCGCGTCGCTGGTGCGTGCGCCGCAGACCATGCCCTGGGGCCAGACCATCGCCTATGTGCACGACGCCGACGGTGTGTTGGTGGAGTTGTGCACGCCCGTGGCGCCGCCGTCGCCGGATCAGCCGTAGCCGGACGCGGTGGCGGTGCGCAGCATCTGGGCCTCGTGCCGCAACTGCGCCGGCGGCACTCCCATCCATCGCCGGCATTCGCGGCTCAGGTGCGCTTGGTCGGTGAAGCCGTGATCGGCGGCCACTTCCGCCAGAGGGGTCGGGCCTTCCAGCGAGCGCATGGCCTGGCGGATGCGCGCCAGCGAACGCCAGAATGCCGGAGGACGTCCAGTGGCATGCGCCAGCAAGCGCTGCAGGCTGCGTTCGCCGACGCCCAGTGCCCGGACGGCGGCGGCCGTACTCGTCGCCTCGGCGATCACGGCCAGGGCCTCGTCGACGCGTGGATTGTTGAGACAGAAGTCGGCAAGTTTCGGCGCGACCTGCCGGGCCAGCGTTTCGGCGTCGATGTGGGGGTCGACGTTCAGACGGGCCACCGCCTGCAGCAGCAGGGACTGCCTCACCTGCGTCCCGGGGCGCAGCCGCCAGCCGAACCAGCGGCCGCCACCGGGGCTGTCCACGCGGCGTGCGCAGTCGTCGAGCGGCGACACCTGCCAGTTCGCGGCCGCGGGCCCTTCGCCCAGGTGCAACACCAGGTCGCGGCAGCCGTCGGGCAGGATCAGGAAGCGCCCGGGCAGCGCACCCTGGGAAGACCACGCCTCCAGGACCACCTCCGGCTGGGCGAGCCGGCTCACGTCCGCTGCCCTGGCCTGTCGTCCCGCGCGAGCCGGTAGAGCACGTGCCGCTGCAGCGGATGGCCAGCCGGAACGGCCGGATGGTCGAAGTCGTCCGCCTCGTCGTGCGTCATGCCCAGGCGTGCCATCAGCGTACGGCTGCGCTGGTTGGCGACCGCCGTGAAGGCGACGATCTCGTCCAGGCCCAGTTCGTCGAAGCCGACCTGCAGTGCCAGGGCAGCGGCCTCGGCGGCCAGGCCACGGCCCCACCACGGCCGTGCGAGCCGCCAGCCGATCTCGACGCAGGGCGCGAAGGGCAGGGGCCATGCCGGCCGGTTCAGGCCGCACAGGCCGATGAAGGGGCCGTCGGCGCCGGCACTCGCCAGCTCCACGGCCCAGAAGCCCCAGCCCTGGGCATCGATCAGGGCCTGGCAGCGCTGCGCCATGGCATCGCTCGCGGCGCGGTCCATGGCCGAGAGGAACCAGGCCATCGTCTGCGCGTCGGCGCTCATCGTGGCGAAGGGCGCCAGGTCGTCGGGCCGCCAGGGCCGCAGGCGCACGCGGGGGCCCTGGAGCCTGGCAGGGTCGATGGCGGTGCGCCGTGCGTCAGCCGTGGTCATGGAGCGAGCATACGGCGCGCCGCCGCTCGCCCATGCGGCGAAGGACTCATCAACGCTCGCCCTTGCGATAGGGCTTCATCAGGGCCTGCGGGTAGCTGGCCTTTCGCGCCACGAGCACCAGCGCCAGGATCGACAGCACATAGGGCAGCATCAGATAGACCTGATAGGGCAGGGCGGCATCGCCGGCCTGCTGCAGCCGCAGTTGCAGGGCATCGAAGAAGGCGAAGAGCAACGCACCCAGCAGCGCCTTGCCCGGCCGCCACGAGGCGAAGACCACCAGCGCCACGCAGATCCAGCCGCGGCCGTTGACCATGTTGAAGAAGAAGGCGTTGAAGGCCGACAGCGTGAGGAAGCTGCCCGCCACACCCATCAGGGCAGAACCGGCCACGATGGCGGCGGTGCGCGTGGCCGCCACCGACACGCCCTGGCTTTCTGCAGCCTGCGGGTTCTCGCCCACCATGCGCAGCGCGAGGCCTGCCGGCGTGCGGTAGAGCAGCCAGCCGACCAGCGGCACGAGCAGCAGGGCCAGCAGCGTCATCGGCGTCTGCGCATTCAGCACCGGGATCGGCAGCCAGTCCATGGGCGCGAAGGGCGTGACGGTCGGCGGCGTGCTCACCTTGGGAAAACTCACCCGGTAGCCGTAGTAGGACAGCGAGGTCGCCAGCAGCGTGATGCCCAGCCCGCACACATGCTGCGACAGCGCCAGGCCCACGGTGAGCCAGGCATGCAGCAGGCCGAAGGCAGCGCCCACCAGAGCGGCGACCACGACGCCCATCCACAGCGGCGCGCCGGCGTACACCGCCAGCCAGCCCCCAAAGGCGCCGGCCACCATGATCCCTTCGATCCCCAGGTTGAGCACGCCGGCCCGCTCGCACAGCAGCACGCCCAGCGTGCCCAGGATGAGTGGCGTCGCGATGCGCAGCAGGGCCACCCAGAAGGAAGCCTGCGCCACGATGTCGAACACCTCGCTCATCGCGACCACCTCAGCCGGAACTGCGTGAACAGCGCCGCCACCAGCACCGACAGCAGCGAGGCGGCCACGATCACATCGGCGATGTAGGTCGGCACGCCCACGGCGCGGCTCATCGAATCGGCGCCGACCAGCACGCCGGCCACGAACACGGCAGCCGCCACCACGCCCAGCGGATGCAGGCCCGCGAGCATGGCGATCACGATGCCGGTGTAGCCATAGCCGGGCGACATGTCGAGCGTGACATAGCTGGTGCGGCCCGCCACTTCGACCGCACCGGCCAAGCCGGCCAGTGCACCCGAGAGCAGGGCGGTGAGCACCACGGTGCGCGTGACCGGCACGCCGGCGAAGGCGGCGGCACGCGGATTGGCGCCCAGGGCGCGGATATCGAAGCCCAGCACCGTGTGCTTGAACAGCAGCCATACGCCCACCGCCAGCACCAGCGCGCCGAGCAGGCCGCTGTGCACCCGCGTCTGCGGGATCAGCTTGGACAGCTCCAGGTCCGACTGCAACGCCACGCTCTGCGGCCAGCCCATGGCCGTCGGGTCCTTCATCGGGCCGTCGAGCAGCGCGCCAACGGCCAGCAGCACGATGAAGTTGAGCAGCAGCGTGGTCACCACCTCGTCCACGCCCAGTCGGCTCTTCATCAGCGCCGGGCCCAGGAGCAGCAGCGCGCCCGCCAGCGCGGCCGCCAGGAACATCAGAGGCAGCAGCACGGCCACCGGCCATTCCAGGCCCGTGCCGTCATGCATCCCACCGATGGCGACGGCGGCCAAGGCGCCGGCATAGAGTTGGCCTTCGGCGCCGATGTTGAACAGCCGCGCCCGGAAGGCCACCGCCGCCGACAGGCCGGTGAGGATCAGCGGGATGGCCCGCGTCAGCGTCTCGCTCAGCGCGAAGACCGAGCCGAAGCCGCCCGAGAGCAGCAGCCCGTAGGTGCGGCCCACCGGTGCCCCGGCCCACAGCACCAGCAGGGCGCTGACCAGCAGCGTGAAAGCGACCGCGCCCACGGGCGCGAGCACCAGCGCCGTGCGTGAGGGTTGCGTGCGTCGTTCGAGCCGCATCGTCATGCGGGCGTCCTTTCCGTTTCGCCGGCCATCGCCAGGCCGATGGCCTCGCGCGTCCAGGCCTCGGCCGGTCGCGTCGGCGTGAGGTGGCCGCCGTGCATCACGGCGACCTGATCACCCAGGGCCAGCACCTCGTCGAGATCGTCCGAGATCAGCAGCACCGCCGCGCCCGCGTCGCGCGCCGCGATCAGCTGCCGCTGCACATAGGCCACGGCGCCGATGTCCAGGCCCCAGGTCGGCTGGTGCGCGACGATCAGGCGCGGGACTTCGGTCGACGAGGCATCGGGCGCCGTCAGCGCCCGGCCGAGGATGAGCTTCTGCATGTTGCCGCCCGAGAGCGAGCGGGCCGGCACGTCCAGCCCGCCGCCGCGCACGTCGAAGGCCTGCTGGATGCGCGCCGCATGGGCGCGTGCCGCCGCGCGGCGCACCCAGCGAAGGCCGGGCAGCAGCCGGCGCGAGAAGGCGGGGGTGCGCAGGCGTTCGGCCACGGCGTTCTCCCACACCGGCAGGTCGCCCACCATGCCCACGGCATGGCGGTCTTCGGGGATGCGCGCCACCCCCTGCGCCACCAGCCACGCAGGCTGTGCAGAGAGCGGCGCACCGAGGAGCTTCAGCCATCCGGATCGCGCCTTGCGCGTGCCGCACAGCAACTCGGCCAGCGCGACCTGTCCGTTGCCGGAGACGCCGGCAATCGCCGTGATCTGCCCCGCGCGCAGTGTCAGAGACACCTCGTGCAGCGCGCCGGCGCCACCTTCGGTGCTCACGCCGTCGAGCACGCACACCTCGGCGCCAGCGCCGGAGGCGGGCTGCCGCACCGGCGCTTCCACCGCATGGCCCACCATCCATTGCGCGAGCTGCGCCTGCGTGGTGTCGGCTGCGCGGGCCTCGGCCACCAGGCGGCCCTGGCGCAGCACGGCGACGCGGCGCGAGACGCGCAGCACCTCGCCCAGCTTGTGGCTGATGAAGATGATCGACAGCCCCTGCGCCACCATCTGGCCCAGCGTGTCGAACAGCGCCTCGCTCTCCTGCGGCGTGAGCACGGCGGTGGGCTCGTCCAGGATCAGGATGCGGGCGCCGCGGTACAGCGCCTTGAGGATCTCCACCCGCTGGCGTTCGCCGACCGACAGCGTGGCCACGCGCGCATCGGGCGACACCGGCAGGCCGAATCGCCGTGCCACCGCCTCCAGCCGCTCGCGCGCCGCCACGCGGCGGGTGAAAGGCTGCCACAGCGGCTCGCTGCCCATCACGATGTTGTCGAGCACGCTGAGGTTGTCGGCCAGCGTGAAGTGCTGGTGCACCATGCCGATGCCCGCCGCCAGCGCCGCCTGCGGATGGCCGGGCGGCAGGGGCTGGCCGAAGGCCTCGATCCGCCCCTCGTCGGCCACGTAATGGCCGAACAGGATGGACATCAGCGTGGACTTGCCGGCACCGTTCTCGCCCAGCAGCGCCAGCACCTCGCCGGCGTGCAGGGTGAGCGAAATGGCGTCGTTGGCCACCAGCGGGCCGAAGCGCTTGGTGATGCCCGCCAGCCGCAGCACCGGCACGCCGCCGGCCGCGTCGCCCGCCGGGCTCAGGGCTTCCATTGCGCCAGGAAGGCCAGCAGCACCTGGGCCGAGTTGTCGGCGGCCAGGCGCATGAAGGTGCCCATCTCGTTGGCACCCCCGCCCCCGCCGGCCAGGTCGCTGAGCGAGCGGAAGGCGAGGTAGGGCACGCCATTGGCATGGGCCACCATGCCCACCGCGGCCGTCTCCATGTCCAGCACGTTGGCCTGGAAGGTGGCGAAGGTGTATTCGCGGAAGGCCTTGTTGTCCATGAAGGCCTGGCCCGACACGCCGTTGCCGCCGACCACCAGGCGCGGCGCATGCCGGAGGCAGGTGCCGGCCGCACAGGCCGCCAGGTCCACCTTCATGGTGCGCGCCGCGGCCAGCATGCCCGGGTCCACCTCGAACCAGAAGCGCCGCGTGACCTGCGGCTGCGCCGCGGAGCGGAATTCCACCGGCCGCGGAAACATCATGCCGAAGTTGGGCAGCGTGGCGTCCTGGATGAAGGGCGGCTTCTCGTAGCGGCCGGGCGCGGCTTCCTTGGCCATCAGCACTTCAAGGTACTGGCCCCACTGGGCCGGCACCGTGACGTCCCCGATGGACAGGTTGGGATTGACGCCCCCGGCGATGCCGCTGAACACCACATGGCTGACCTTGAAGCGGTCCAGCGCCAGCTGGGTGTTCATGGTGGCGTTGGTCATGCTGATGCCCGACAGGAACAGCACCACCGGCCGCCCTTGCAGCGTGCCGGTGTGGAACTCCACACCGTTGATGCGCGTGGTGCGCGCGTCCTGCAGCTTCTGGCGCAGCAGCACCAGCTCAGGCTCGAAGGCCGACATGACCGCGATGCGCGGGGTGTCGGCAACAGGGGGCGGCCCCATGCCGGCACAGCCGGCGAGGGCGGCGCTGGCCGCCAGGGCCAGCAGGAATCGGCGGAAGCTGTTCATGCGGCCAGGGGCCTCACTTGGACGACTTGGGCTGGCGGTCGTCGATCTTGACGCTGTACTTGCCCGACAGGATCTCCGCCTCGCGCGCCTTGACCTTGGCGACCAGATCGGCCGGCACCTTCTTTTCGAAGGTGCCCAGCGGGGAGAGCTCGGAACCCTTGTATTGCATCTGCGAGTAGGGGCCGTAGTCCTCGGCCTTGAACTGGGCGTCCTTGACCAGCTTGATGGCGCGGTCGACGGAGGGCTCCATGTTCCACAGCGCCGACACCACCACCGTGTCGGGGTACTGGGGCTGCGTGTTGATCACGTTGCCGATGGCCAGCACCTTGCGCTCCTTGGCCGCGTCGCTCACGCCGAAGCGCTCGGCGTACATGATGTCCGCGCCCTTGTCGATCATGGCGAAGGCGGCCTCCTTGGCCTTGGGCGGATCGAACCAGCTGTTGATGAAGCTCACGCTGAACTCCACCTTGGGATTCACTTCCTTCGCGCCGGCCATGAAGGCGTTCATCAGCCGGTTGACCTCGGGAATCGGAAAGCCGCCGACCATGCCGATCTTGTTCGACTTGGTCATGCCGCCGGCGATCATGCCGGTGAGGTAGGCGGGCTCCTGGATGTAGTTGTCGAAGACGCTGAAGTTGGGCGCCTGCGGCTTGCCGGAGGAGCCCATCAGGAACATGGTCTTGGGGAAGTCCTTGGCCACCTTGCGGGCCGCAGCCTCGACCGCGAAGGCCTCGCCCACGATCAGCTGGTTGCCGGCCGTGGCGTACTCGCGCATCACGCGCTCATAGTCGGCATTGGCCACGTTCTCGGTGGCCTTGTACTCGATCTCGCCGCGGGCCTCGGCCGCCTTGAGTGCCTTGTGGATGCGGCCCACCCATTGCTGCTCGAAGGGCACGGTGTAGACCGCGGCCACCTTGAGCTTGGACTGGGCGAACGCGAACTGCGGCAACCCGACCGCGACAAGCCCCGCCAGGGCGGCGGCACTCAGGATCAGGGGACGGCGCTGGATCATCTTTCTCACTCCTCGTTGATGGGTGTTGGACAAGCAGGATTGGTGCCGGGGCTGCAGCCAGGCACGGCGGGCGATTCGCACGACCAGGACAACCGGGCCACCCGGCGCCCATGCGGCAAGGAACACCAGCTTCGCCCGACACGCCGCCCCGCACTTAGACAGAAGGCCGCGGAGCAGGCCACGCCAGCAACACGCGCGGAACCGGCTTTGCCGGGCCGCTGCGTGTGCCCCCGGAGGGGGTTGGCGGAGCGGGCCCTAGCCCGCGCAGCCTGGGGGCGAGCTCTACTTCGTACCGAAGATCCGGTCGCCCGCGTCGCCCAGACCCGGCAGGATGTAGCCATGCTCATTGAGTTGCCGGTCGATGGCCGCGGTGTACACCGGCACATCCGGATGCGCCTCGTACATGGTCTTCAGGCCTTCGGGGCAGGTCAGCAGGCAGACGAACTTGATGGACTTGGGCAACAGCTCCTTCAGGCGCTCCACCGCCGCCACGGCCGAATTGCCGGTGGCCAGCATCGGGTCGACCACCACGATGTCGCGCTCGTCCATGCCGCTGGGCATCTTGAAGTAGTACTCGACGGCCGTGAGCGTCTTGGGGTCGCGGTACAGGCCGATGTGGCCGACGCGCGCCCCGGGCACCACGCTGAGCATGCCGTCCAGGATGCCCGTGCCGGCCCGCAGGATCGACACGAACACCAGCTTCTTGCCGTCGATCACCTGGCCGCGTGTCACTTCGAGCGGCGTCTCGATCTCGATCTCCGACGTCGGGATGTCCCGCGTCACCTCATAGGCCATCAGCGAGGCCAGTTCGTTGAGCAGGCGGCGGAAGCTGTTGGTCGAGGCGTCCTTGCGACGCATGAGCGTGAGCTTGTGCTGGACGAGCGGATGGGTGATCAGGTGAGCGTTGGGCGTCGTCATGAATCGTTCTTGTCAAAAACAGAAGGCGTGCGATGGTAGAGGAGGCGGGCTCAGAACACCGTGCCGTCGCTCTCGATGCGCAGCGGGGGCAGGCCATGGCGCAGGCGCTGGGCCACGGCCCGGCCGGCCGCCCAGGTGCCGCCTTCGAGGATGCAGGCCAGCGGCATCTCCTCGGCGCTGCGGCCGACGTGGCGACGCACGATGGGTGCCAGCTCATCGAGCAGTGCCACGGTCAGGGCGCGCCATTCGACGATGAATTCGTCGCCGACCTGCCAGGCGCGTTCGAGCAGGGCCGCATCGCGCGGCACGATCACGCCGGTGTCCAGCAGCAGGCCGCCATTGCGGTACTCGGGCAGGGCGGTGAGGGCGTCCAGTCCTTCGACCTTCACGCCCGCCCACTCGAAGGGCTCGATCAGCGAATAGGTGAGCCACTGCGACAGCTTGTGGAAGGGTACCCAGCCGTGGGTGCGGCCCTCGCCGCCGACCGCGCTGTGCGCCCAGCAGTCGCCCAGGGCCAGCGCCGGCTCGCCCGGGCCGGGCAGGGCGGTGGGGTGGCGATGCAGGTAGTTGGCCGAGGGCCAGATGGCCGAGAGCGAATCCAGCAGCAGCGTGAGGATGGCGTGCACCTGCACCGTCGCGGTGGGCGGGACCGCCACGCCTTCGGGCGCGATGAGCATGTCGAACAACCCGCCGGGCCGCTGCACCTCGGTGCCGAAGACGGCCGGCTGCTCGGCCAGCACCTCACCCAGGCGGCGCAGCAGCGTGACCCGGCCGTCCAGGCCGACCAGCGGGTTGTCGCTGCGCACCTGGAAGGCTTGCGCCAGACGGTCGGTCACCAGGGCACGCAGGCCGGCGGCATCGGCCTGCAAAGGGCGATCCGGGTCAGAAGAAAACAGTCCGGCCTTGAAGGCATGGAAGCTGGCCACGCCCAGGCCCTCGGAACGGGTGAAGCGCTGGTCGGACGCCGACTCGTGGTAGGCCCAGTCGGCACCGGCGCCCGCATCCAGCAGCACGCTCACCACGGCGAGATCGATGCGCGCCTTGGCCTTCTCGCGGGGCGTCGCATGTTCGCCCAGCAGATGATCGAGTTCGGCCGCCCGGTCGACGCCGCCCGCCTCGAAATGCCGCCAGCGGCTGTGGTACGGGATCGGCCGCCACGCGTAGCGCGCCTGGGTGACCTGGGCCACTTCACGCGCCGCATCGTCCAGGCTCGTCTCGTCGCCGATGGTGAAGAAGGCCGATTCGCCGCGGCGCGCGCGGGCCAGCAGTTCGGCCGCGCGCTCGCGCACGGCGACCGTCGTGCGCAGCCAGGCGACGGCGGCCTCGGGTTGGTTGAGGTCGGTGGCGGGAAGCACGTGTTGGCTGTCCGTCATTCGCCCAGCCCCCGCCCGCGGGTGGCCTTGAGTTCATCGGCACCAGGCACCTTGCCGGGTGTGAAATAGCCGGCCGCCATCTTGGCGTCGATCTCGACCCGGGCATCCGCCGGGATGAGGTCGTCGGGGATGTTGACGCGCTCGCCCACTTCGATGCCCGAGCCGGTGATGGCGTCGTATTTCATGTTGCTCATGGAGACCAGCCGGTGGATCTTGCGGATGCCCAGCCAGTGCAGCACGTCGGGCATCAGCTCCTGGAAGCGCATGTCCTGCACGCCGGCCACGCATTCGGTGCGGGCGAAGTACTGGTCGGCGGTGTCGCCGCCCACCTGGCGCTTGCGGGCGTTGTAGACCAGGAACTTGGTGACCTCGCCCAGCGCCCGGCCTTCCTTGCGCGCATAGGAGATCAGGCCCACGCCGCCGCGTTGCGCGCCTTGGATGCATTCCTCGATGGCGTGCGTGAGATAGGGTCGGCAGGTGCAGATGTCGGAGCCGAACACGTCCGAGCCATTGCATTCGTCGTGCACGCGGGCGGTGAGCTCGACCTCGGGGTTGGCCAGGTCGCGCGGGTTGCCGAAGATGTAGATCGTCTGCCCGCCGATGGGTGGCAGGAAGACTTCGAGGTCGGAGCGCGTGACGAGCTCGGGATACATGCCGCCCGTCTCCTCGAAGAGCACGCGCCGCAGGTCGGTCTCGGAGCAGCCGAATCGTCGGGCCACGCCCGGCAGCCACCAGACCGGCTCGATGGCCGCCTTGGTGACGAGGGCCGCGCCACCGGCAGTCAGGAACTTGCCGTCGGCCTTCAGGCGGCCTTTCTGCAGCGCGTCGATCACCTCGGGCAGGATCACATGTGCCTTGGTCACGGCGATGGTGGGCCGGATGTCGTAGCCCGCAGCCAGCTCCTGCGCGAACACGTCGGAGACGACGGCGCCCCAGGGGTCCATCGACACGATCTTGCCCGGCTCGCTCCATTGCGGATAGGGCCCGATCGCGTCGGTCGGCGACGTGTTGGTGAGGTCGGCACGGTGCTCGCGCTTGAGCGCCCCCGCGGCCACGGCCAGCGCGCGGTAGACGCTGTAGCTGCCGCTGTGGGTGCCGATCACGTTGCGGTGGGCGCGCTTGGTCGTAGTGCCCACGACCGGTCCGCGTTCGGCCGGGGTGGCCGCGTCCCAGTGGATGGGCAGCGAGCCCAGGCCGCCGGCATGCGAGGTCAGGCGGATGTGCTGGCGGGAGGAGGGTGAGGTGGCAGGGGGAGACGTGGTGCTGTCTACAGACATTGCAGGCCCTCAAAAATGTCAATGTAGCGAGGGGTCGGACCGCTGGCAAGAAAAGAGGGCATGCGCCGCGTCCTCCCCCAAATAGCCGAGACGCAGGAGGGCGGACAGGCTTGGGTTACTTTCTGCAATATAGTGAAAAAGCCATGTCGTGGTTCTCCTCTGCCGGCTTTGCTGCCGAGCCTCTGCTCTGGCGCCTTCACGATGCGCGGCTGGTCGGCCTGTCGGTGGTCCTGGCCATCCTGTCTTCCATCCTGGCGGTGCACATGGCATCGCTGGGCTGGCGCGCGCGACATGCCGGCATCCGCCATCTGAGCGCGGCCGGTGGCGCGCTGGCCATGGCCTGCGGCATCTGGGCGATGCATTTCATCGGCATGCTGGCCTTTGCCTTGTGCGCCGCGGCCCCGATCGGGCTGGGCATGACGGCGCTGTCGCTGCTGCCGGCGCTGGGCGCCTGCTGGGTGGCCATGCTGCTGCTTACGCGCGCGCATCTGGGCCGGGCGGCCATTGCCTGGGGCGGGGTGGCGGTGGGCGCGGGCATCGGCGCCATGCACCATGCCGGCATGGCCGCCTCGGCGGCCATGGTGGGCATGCGCCACGATCCCGGCTTGACCGCCTTCTCCTTGGTGCTGGCTGTGCTGCTGGCCACGCTGGCGCTGTGGGTCTATGCCCGCCTGCGCATGCAGGCGCAGGACCGGCCCTGGCGGGTGGCGGCCGTCGCGGGGTCGGTGCTGGGCCTGGCCATCCTCGCCATGCATTACACGGCGATGGCGGCGCTGCACTTCGACGGCGTCGCCATCGACGGCGTCCCTGAGGGGCGGCACACGCTGCTGGTGGTGGCCATTGCCGGGTTCGTGGCCCTGATCGGCCTGCTGGCGGTGGCGCTGCACGTGGGGTTGCGCCAGCGTCATCTGCTGGAGCAGGTGCGCCGCAGCGAGTCGCGCCTGCGCGCCCTGGTGGACACGGCGGTGGACGGCATCGTGATGATCGATGCACACGGCACCATCCAGTCGTTCAATGGCGCCGCCGAGCGCCTGCTGGGCTGGCGGGCCGACGAGGTGGTCGGCCGCAACATCGCGATGCTGATGCCCGAACCGCATCGCGGGGGCCATGACGGCTACCTGGACCGCTACATGAAGACGGGCCTGGCCAACATCATCGGCGTGGGCCGCGAGGTGGAAGCGCGCGACAAGCAAGGGCGGCTGCTGCCGGTCCGCCTGGCCGTGGGCCGGGCAGAGCTCCAGGACGAGGCGCTGTTCGTCGGCTTTCTCACCGACATCCGCGAGCGGCGGGACATGGAGCTGTCGCTTCGCCGCAGCGAAGAACAGTTCCGCTCGCTCATCGCCAACATTCCCGGCGTGACCTTCCGCTGCCGCTTTGCCCGCGACTGGCGCATGCTGTTCATCAGCGACGCCGTGGAGGGCCTGTGCGGCTTCCCGGCGGAGGACTTCCTGGCCGGGCGCATCAGCTATGCGGACCTGATGCACCCGGACGATGTCGAGCGCATCTGGCAGCAGGTCGGCCAGGCGCTCGCCCATGACCGCTCCTACCACGTCGAATATCGCCTGCGGCACCGCAGCGGCCGGTTGCGCTGGGTGTCGGAAACCGGCCGGGGCGTGCGCGGCAATGATGGTGAGATCCAGTGGATCGACGGGGTGATGGTCGACAACACCGCGCTGCGCGCGCGCAACGCCGAGTACGAGGGCATCGTCAACGCCATCGGGCGCGCCCAGGGCATGGTCGAGCTGGACCTGGATGGACGCATCCTGCGTGCCAACGACCTGTTCCTGCGCCTGGTCGGCTACACCATGGAAGAGCTGCGCGGCCAGCCCCATGCGGTGCTGTGCCGGCCCGAAGAGGTCCAGAGCGCCGACTATGCCGAGCGCTGGCGGCGGCTGCGCGCCGGCGAGCAGCAAAGCGGCGAATATGCCCGCATCACCCGGGACGGACGGGAGGTGTGGCTGCACAGCTTCTACAACCCGATCCTCGATGCCGAGGGGCGGCCCTTCAAGATCCTCAAGCTGGCGGCGGACCTGAGCGAGCGGCGCCTGATGGAGCAGGCCCTGCGCGACGCCAAGGAACGCGCCGAATCCGCCGCGGCGGCGCGCAGCAGCTTCCTGGCCAACATGAGCCACGAGATCCGCACGCCGATGAACGCCATCATCGGCTTCTCGGAGGTGCTGCTCGATTCGCCGCTCGACGCCAGCCAGCGCCGCCACCTGAGCACCATCCACCAGGCCTCGCATTCGATGCTGCGGCTGCTCAACGAGGTGCTCGACACGGCCAAGCTGGAGAAGGGCGCGATGACGCTGATGGAGGAGGACTTCTCCCTGCGCGCGCTGTGCGACCAGGTGGTCGCATCGATGCGCATCAGCGCGATCCGCAAGGGCCTTGACCTGGTCCTCGACTACCACCCGAGCGTTCCGCTGCACTTCCGCGGCGACGCGCTGCGGGTGCAGCAGGTGCTGCTCAACCTGCTGGGCAATGCCGTGAAGTTCACCGAACAGGGCAGGGTGGTGCTGCGCGTGCGCCATCACGGTGGCCAGCTCAGCCTCGAAGTGGAGGACACCGGCATCGGCATCGAGCAGGACATGCTGGAGCGCATCTTCGAACCCTTTGCCCAGGCCGACGCCTCGACGTCGCGGCGCTTCGGTGGCACGGGGTTGGGCACCACCATCTCGCGACAGCTGGCGCACCTGATGGGCGGCACCATCCGGGTAGCCAGCACGCCGGGGCGCGGCAGTGTGTTCACCGTGCGGCTGCCATTGCCGCTGGGCAGTCCCGCCGGATCGCCGGATGCGGCTGGAGGCGCAGACACGCCGCTGCAACTGCCCGCGCTGCGCGTGCTGGCCGTGGACGACGCGCCGAGCAACCTGGAGCTGCTGGAGATCCTGCTGGGCCGCGAGGGCCACCAGGTGGCACTGGCCGGGGGCGGCGAACAGGCGGTGCAGATCGCCGCGCGCGAGCGTTTCGACCTCATCCTCATGGACCTGCAGATGCCCGGCATGGACGGCCTGGAGGCGGCGCGTGCCATCCGCCGTGCCGAGCAGGCGGCGGCCGACCGGCACACGCCGATCATCGCCATGTCTGCGAGCGTGCTCGAGGCCGACCGCCTCGCGGCCGAGTCCGCAGGCATGGAGGGCTTTGCAGGCAAGCCCCTGGCGCCGGCGCAGCTCATGCGCGAGATGGCCCGCGTGCTGGGACTCGTCCTGGCCCCGGATCTGCCCGAGGCCGGCCATCCCGAGTCGCTGGCCATCGACTGGCATCGCGCACTGTCGCTGTGGCACCGGCCGGGACTGCTGCACGACGCGCTCGAACGCTTCCTGGCCGAGCAGCGCGCGACGCCGGGGAGGCTGATGCAGCTGGCGGACGACCAGGACTGGAAGGGCCTGGCCGCGCTGGCGCACCGGCTGGTCGGGGCGGCGGGGCATTTCGGTCTCAATACCCTGCAAGGATTGGCGGGTCGACTGGAGACTGCGGCCCTGGCCCAGGATCCCACGGGGTGCAGCCAGTGCATCGTGGCGCTGCCGGGCGAACTGCTGCATGCGGAACAGGCGCTGCGCGCCCAGCGCCTGCAATCGCCGGACGCGGTGTGGCTCAACGCCGCGAACGGCACCGATGTGCAACTGAACCTGGCGTGCGTGCTGGACCTGATCGCGCGCACCATCACGCTGCTGCGTGCAGGGGAATGGCCGGAGGTTCCATTTGGAGCGCTCTCTGCCTTGCTGCCTGCCGAAATGCTGGAGGATGCCAACGGCGCCATTGCCAATTTCGATTTCGAGCGCGGTCGCAGGGCCCTGGAAGTGCTGGCGGACCGGCTTCAGCGGGCCGCGCCGGTGGAAGGATGAGGCGCGCGGCCCAGCATCTGTGTGCGAGAGCCAGCCGTTGCCGAGGCGGTCGCAGCGACGGCCCGGCCCAGGTCGAGGGCTGGGAACTCGGCGGTCTATCCGTCCATTAGATATGCAATGTGCGTTATGTCAAATAACGTTGATGCCTGATGGGCAGCGATTGCGTGCCCCAGCGCGCTGGCCCTCGCTCCCCTCCTAGCCAACCTTCACCCTCATCTTCGGCTGCCCTCGGCCCAGCCGAGCGGCGCAAGAAAAAAGCGCCTCTGTGAGGCGCTTTGGGTCTCTGACGATTCAAGCCGGGCGCCGAAGCGCCAGCCATGATCCCTCAGTCGCGGGACGACTCCAGCGTCTTGTTGATGTACAGCGCCACCAACGTGCAGATCGCGCCGGAGGCCAAATAGACGCCCAGGAACGCCAGCCCAAAATGGGCCGACAGTCCGAGCGCGACCAGCGGCGCAAATGCGGCCCCCACCAGCCAGGCGAAATCGGAGGTCAGCGCGGCGCCGGTGTAGCGGTAGCGTGCACTGAAGTTCGAGGTCACCGTCCCGGAGGCTTGGCCATACGACAGGCCCAGGAGCACGAAGCCGATCAGGATGAAGACGTTCTGTCCTTCGCTCGACTTGAGCAGCACCGGTGCCACGAGGCTGAACAAGCCGATCAAGGCAGCCAGGGTGCCCAGGGTGTTGCGACGACCAAAGCGGTCGGCAATCCAGCCAGAAGCCAGAACGGCCGCAGCACACAGCAGGCCGCCGATCACCTGCACGCCCAGGAAGTCGGCAATGGACTGGTCCGAATAGAGCTGAATCCACGACAGCGGAAACACCGTCACCAGGTGGAACAGCGCATAGCTGGCCAGCGCGGCGAAGGCGCCGATGAAGATGTTGTAACCCTGGGTGCGAAGCAGTTCGCCGGCGGGCGTGGGTTCGAGTTCCCGCTGTTCGAGCGCCCTCTCATACTCATGCGTGACCACCAGGCGCAGCCGGGCGAACAGCGCCACCACGTTGATGGCAAAGGCCACATAGAAGGGATAGCGCCAGCCCCAGTTCATGAAATCTTCCTGGGACAGGCTGCCGTACAGGTACATGAACAGCGCGCTGGCAACCACGAAGCCGAGCGGCGCGCCCAGCTGTCCCAGCATGGCGTACCAGCCGCGGCGGTGCGGCGGCGCGTTCATCGACAGCAGCGACGGCAGGCCGTCCCAGGAGCCGCCGGTGCCCAGCCCCTGCCCGATCCGGAACAAGGCCAGCAGCAGGATCGCCCAGCCGCCGACGACGTCATAGCCCGGCAGGAAGGCAATGCCCGCCGTGGACGTACCGAGCAGGAAGAGCGCGATGGTCAGCTTGGTGGCGCGGCCGTAGCGCTTCTGGATGCCCATCGAGACGACGGTGCCAATGGGCCGCGCGATGAAGGCCAGCGAGAAAATGGCGAACGCGTAGAGCGTGCCTTCGAGACGCTCGACGAAGGGAAAGAACAGCTGGGGAAACACCAGCGCGCAGGCGATGCCGAAGACGAAGAAGTCGAAGTACTCGGAGGATCGCCCGATCACCACGCCGACGGCGATGTCGCCCGGGGCCACATCGTGATCGTCCGCATTGACCTGGCGAGCGTCGCGCTCGAGATCTCCAGAGTGGATTCCGGGGTGTGCCGGGCTCAGGCTGCTCATCGAAGTCTCCCTTGTATTCGAGGAGCGCCCAGATTACCACGCGAGATTCGCAGAGCCGTCGGACAGTGTCGATAGGACAAATTGTCCAATCGCCTACGCGGGCGTGCACCTCTAAAGTGCGGACTCCTGCCGCCGGTGCGCGAGGTGCCGGCCTGCTCGTTCCTTTCAGATTCCAGCGTATGCCTTCACTCAAGACCTTCCGCGCGCCAGCCCTCCTGGCCGCCACGGCGCTCCTGGCCGGTTGCAACACGGTGGTGCTCAGTCCCTCGGGGGACATCGCCTCGCAGCAGGGCCGCCTCGTGATGATCGCGACCGGGCTGATGCTGCTGATCATCATCCCGGTGATCGTGCTCACCCTGCTGTTCGCCTGGCGTTACCGTGCGGCGAACAAGGAGGCCGACTACCAGCCCGACTGGCACCACTCCACCCGCCTGGAGCTGGTCATCTGGTCGGCTCCACTGTTGATCATCATCGCCCTGGGCGCGTTGACGTGGATCAGCACCCATACGCTGGATCCGTACCGCCCGCTCGACCGCATCGCGGCGGGCAAGCCGATGCCGGCGGACGTCGAGCCGCTGGAGATCCAGGTCGTTTCGCTGGACTGGAAATGGCTCTTCATCTATCCCGAGCAGGGCATCGCCACGGTCAATGAGGTGGCGGCGCCGGTGGACCGGCCCATCCTCTTCAAGCTGACCTCCAGCACGACGATGAACGCCTTCTACGTGCCCGACCTGGCCGGCATGATCTACACCATGCCCGGCATGCAGACCGAGCTCAATGCCGTCATCAACAAGCCCGGCGTTTACCACGGCCTGTCCTCGCACTACAGCGGCGCGGGCTTCTCGGGCATGACCTTCAAGTTCCACGGTGTCTCCAACGAGGACTTCGCCAAGTGGGTGGCCGATGCCAAGTCCGGCAGCCAGAGCCTGACGCGCGCCGTCTACAACGACCTGGCCAAGCCCAGCGAGCGCAATCCCGTGCAGCGCTTCGCTTCCGTTGACCCCGACCTGTACTCGCGCGTGCTCAACCTGTGCACCGTGGATGGTCAGCGCTGCATGCACCAGGTGATGGCCCAGGATGCGCTGCGTGGCCGCACCAAGGCTGGCGAGGCCGCGGTCGCTGCGCTCATGCCGCAGCAGATCTGCACGCCCAACCAACCGGTCGACCTGCTCAACTGAGGACGCCGCCCTCCCCGGCCCGCCTCCCGGCACCCATTCGAAGAAACGAAGCCCTATGACTGAACCTTCTACCGCCGCGCCCCACTGGCTGCTGGGGCGGCTGACCTGGGAATCCGTTCCCATGGCGCACGAGCCGATCGTGCTGTGGACCTTCATCGCCGTCGCGCTCGGCGGCCTCGGCGTGCTCGCGCTGCTCACCAAGTTCCGGCTTTGGGGTCCGCTGTGGCGCGACTGGTTCTGCAGCATCGACCACAAGAAGATCGGGATCATGTACATGATCCTGGGCATCGTGATGCTGCTGCGCGGCTTTGCCGATGCGCTGATGATGCGTCTGCAGCAGGCCGTGGCCTTCGGCGACAACATGGGCTATCTGCCGCCACACCATTACGACCAGATCTTCACGGCGCACGGCGTCATCATGATCTTCTTCGTGGCGATGCCGCTGGTCACGGGCCTGATGAACTACCTCGTGCCGCTGCAGATCGGCGCGCGCGACGTGGCCTTCCCCTTCCTGAACAACTTCAGCTTCTGGATGACCACCGGCGGCGCCGTGCTGGTGATGCTGTCGCTGTTCCTGGGCGAGTTCTCCACCGCCGGCTGGCTGGCCCTGTCGACGCTGGGCAACCAGAACCCGGGGGTGGGCCTGGACTACTACATCTGGGCGCTGCAGATCGCGGGGGTGGGCACCACGCTCTCGGGCATCAACCTGCTGGTGACCATCGTCAAGATGCGCGCCCCCGGCATGGGCCTGATGAAGATGCCCGTCTTCACCTGGACCTCGCTGTGCACCAACGCGCTGATCGTGGCCTCCTTCCCGGTGCTGACGGCCGCCCTGGTGCTGATGTCGCTCGACCGTTATGTCGGCACGAACTTCTTCACCAACGTGTCGGGCGGCAACCCGATGCTGTACGTTAACCTGATCTGGATCTGGGGCCACCCCGAGGTCTACATCCTGGTGCTGCCGGCCTTCGGCGTGTTCTCCGAGGTGGTGGCCACCTTCTCGGGCAAGCGTCTATTCGGCTACACGTCCATGGTCTATGCCACGGTCTGTATCACCATCCTGTCGTACATCGTGTGGCTGCACCACTTCTTCACGATGGGCTCGGGCGCGAGCGTGAACGCCTTCTTCGGCATCACGACGATGATCATCTCGATTCCGACCGGCGCGAAGATCTTCAACTGGCTCTTCACCATGTACCGCGGCCGCATCCGCTTCGAGCCGCCCATGCTGTGGACCGTCGGCTTCATGTGCACCTTCGCCATTGGTGGCATGACCGGCGTCCTGCTGGCCGTGCCCCCGGCCGACTTCGTGCTGCACAACAGCCTGTTCCTGATCGCCCACTTCCACAACGTGATCATCGGCGGCGTGGTGTTCGCCATGTTCGCCGGCATCAACTACTGGTTCCCCAAGGCCTTCGGCTACAAGCTCGACGCCTTCTGGGGCAAGTGCTCGTTCTGGTTCTGGCTGGTAGGCTTCTACGTGGCGTTCATGCCGCTGTACGTGCTCGGCCTGATGGGCGTGACACGACGCGTCAACCATTTCGAGGACCCGTCGCTGCAGATCTGGTTCCAGGTCGCGGCTCTGGGCGCCGTGCTGATCGCCTGCGGCATCGCCTGCTTCCTGATCCAGCTGGGAGTGAGCTACCTGCGCCGCGAGCAGCTGCGTGACCACACGGGCGACCCGTGGAACGGCCGCACGCTGGAGTGGGCCACCTCCTCACCCCCGCCCCAGTACAACTTCGCCTTCACGCCCGTGGTGCACGAGGTCGACGCCTGGTGGGACATGAAGCAGCATGGCTACAAGCGTCCGCTGGGTGGCTTCAAGCCGATCCACATGCCCGCCAACACCGGCGCCGGCGTGGTGATCTCGGTGTTCTCGGTGATCTGCGGCTTCGCACTCATCTGGCACATGTGGCCGCTGGCTGCCGCGTCGTTCGCGGCGACGATCCTGGCGTCGATCATCCACACCTTCAACTACAAGCGCGACTACCACATCCCGGCCGAGGAAGTCTCGGCCGCCGAGAACGCGCGCACCCAACTGCTGGCCCGTCATGTCTGATCTCGCCTACGCCACCGGCACCGCCGGCGACACCACCGACCGCGCCTATCACCTGGCGGACGAGCCGCATCCGGAGAACGGCACCTCGCTGGGCTTCTGGCTCTACCTGATGAGCGACTGCCTGATCTTCGCGGCGCTCTTCGCGACCTATGGCGTGCTCGGCCGCAGCTATGCGGGCGGCCCGAGCGGCGCCGAACTGTTCGACCTGAAGCTGGTGGCCATCAACACGGCCTTCCTGCTGCTGTCGTCGATCACCTTCGGCTTTGCCATGCTGCAGAAGCAGCAGAACAAGGTGGGCGGCACGCTGGGCTGGCTGGCCATCACCGGCGTCTTCGGCCTGTGCTTCCTGGGCGTGGAGCTCTACGAGTTCCACCACCTGATCCATGAAGGCGCCACGCCGCAGAGCAGCGCCTTCCTGTCGGCCTTCTTTGCGCTGGTCGGCACCCACGGCCTGCACGTGACCTTCGGCTCGATCTGGATGGTGGTGCTGATGATCCAGATCTCCAAGCACGGCCTGATCCACGAGAACAAGCGCCGCCTGATGTGCCTGTCGATGTTCTGGCACTTTCTGGACGTCGTGTGGATCGGCGTCTTCACCTTCGTCTACCTGATGGGAGTGCTGTGATGAGTACCCATGCCACCCACGCCGCGCACGCCGGCCATGCCCACGACGATCACCATCATGACGACCACCACGGCGACGTGGGGCCGCACAGCACCTTCTCGGGCTACATGATCGGTTTCGTGCTGTCCATCGTGCTCACCGCCATCCCCTTCTGGCTGGTGATGAACGACGTGATCAGCAGCCGCAACACGGCCGTCATCGTGCTGGGCGCCTTCGCGGTCGTCCAGATCCTCGTGCACATGGTCTTCTTCCTGCACATGAACGGCAAGGTCGAAGGCGGCTGGACCCTGCTGTCCACCATCTTCACCGTCGTGTTCGTGGCCATTGCCATCGCGGGCACGCTGTGGGTCATGTTCCACATGAACACGAACATGATGCCGGCGCACGAGATGCAGCAGCACATCCAGCGCGCGCAATGACGCAGCGGCGCCGCGGTCGGGTCCTCGTGCCTGCCGCGGCACTTTTTTTTGTGCTCCTGTTGGCCCTGGGCACCTGGCAGGTCCAGCGCCTGGCGTGGAAGCGCGAGCTGATCGCACGGGTCGATGCCCGAGTGACGGCAACGCCGATCGACGCACCGGCGCGCGCCGCTTGGCCGTCCGTCACGGCCGACAGCGCGGAATACCAGCACGTGACGCTGCAGGGCCGCTTCCTGACGGACAAGGCGGCACTGGTGCAGGCCACCACCGATCTGGGCGCAGGCTTCTGGCTGCTGACGCCCCTCGCGCGGCCGGACGGCAGCTTCGTGTGGGTCAACCGCGGCTTCCTGCCCCCACAGGCGCGTGAGCCCTCGGCCCGCGGCCGGGCCGAGCCGACCGGCACCGTCGACGTGGTGGGCCTGCTGCGCATCACCGAGCCCAAGGGCGCCTTCCTGCGCCACAACGATCCCGCGGCCGACCGCTGGTATTCGCGCGACATCACCGCGCTCACGGTGGCCCGCGGGCTGCCGGCCGCCGACACTGCCCCCTACTTCGTCGATGCCGCCCGCGACCCGCAGCAGGCGGAGGGCACCTGGCCCGTGGGCGGCCTGACCGTCATCCGCTTTCCCAACAACCACCTGATGTACGCCATCACCTGGTACGGGATGGCCCTGCTTCTGGTGGTGGGCCTGGCCTATGCCTGGCGCCGCGGTGCCCTGGGGCCGGACGACGACAATCCGGCGCGATGAGCGCCAGCCCTCCCGACTCCCCTGCCCTGCTTGCCGCGCGCGCGCAGGTGCGGGCCCAGGCCGCACGCGGCCTCGACTCGGCCACTGGCCGCAAGAACCTGCACCAGCTGATCCAGTTGCGCTGGATCGCCGCCTTTGGCCAGATTGTGACCATCGAGGTCGCGCACTACGGCCTGCGGCTGCCCATTCCGCTGGAGCCCATGCTGGCCGTGCTGGCGGGCCTGCTGGCCTTCAACGTGCTGAGCCTGCTGCGCTGGCGCACCGGGCGCCGCGTCACCAACGGCGAGCTGTTCCTGGGCCTGATGGTGGACGTGGGCACGCTCACGGCGCAGCTGCACCTGAGCGGCGGCATCAGCAACCCTTTCGTCTACCTCTACCTCCTGCAGGTCACCCTGGGTGCCGTGCTGCTGCGGGCCTGGGCCGTGTGGACCATGGTGGCCGTGGCCATCGGCTGCGTCGCCGGCCTGGCGATCTTCAGCCGGCCGCTGCCGGTGGCGCTGGAGGCGCACCGTGGCCTGGCCAGCCCCTACCTGGCGGGCTTGCTGATCTGCTTCGCCCTCAACGCCGTACTGCTGGTGGTGTTCATCACCCGCATCGGCCAGAACCTGCGCGAGCGCGACGCCCGCCTGGCCGCCCTGCGCCAGCGCGCGGCCGAAGAGGAACACATCGTTCGCATGGGCCTGCTGGCCTCGGGCGCGGCGCATGAACTGGGTACCCCCCTGGCCACGCTGGCCGTGATCCTGGGCGACTGGCAGCACCTGCCGCACTTCAATTCCGACCCCGAACTGCTGCAGGACGTGACGGAGATGCAGACGCAGGTGCTGCGCTGCAAGTCCATCGTGAGCGGCATCCTGCTGTCGGCCGGCGAGACGCGGGGCGAGTCCTCGGCCATGACCACCGTCTGCCGCTTCCTCGACGACCTGGTGGCCGACTGGCGCTCCACACGCTCGGGCACGGTGCTGCTCTACAGCAACCGCTTTGGGCACGATCTGCCCATGGTCTCGGACTCCGCCATCGCGCAGATGATCTGCAACGTGCTGGACAATGCCCGCGAGGCCTCGCCCCAACGTATCCATCTCCATGTGGGCCGCGATGACGACACGCTGGTGCTCGAAGTCTTCGACGAAGGCCCGGGCTTTCGCGCCGACATGCTCACGCGCCTGGGCACGCCCTACCAGTCGACCAAGGGGCGTCCAGGCAGTGGCCTTGGCCTCTTCCTCGTCGTGAATGTCGCGCGCACCCTGGGCGGACAGGTGGAGGCCGCCAACCGTGCCGAGGGCGGTGCGCTGGTGCGCATCACGCTGCCGCTGGCCGCCGTCACGCTTGCCACCAGAGATCCGACCGAATGACCGACCTGCTGCTGTCCGATGCCGACGCCGACGCCCGGCAACTGCTGATCGTGGAAGACGACGATGCCTTTGCACGCACGCTCGCACGGTCCTTCGAGCGACGTGGCTACGAGGTGCTGCGCGCTGGCGGCCTCGAGGAGGTGAATGCGCTGCTGGAGGCCGAGTCGCCCACGCACGCGGTGGTCGACCTCAAGCTGCAGGGCGAGGCCTCGGGCTTGGCCTGTGTGCAGGCCCTGCATGCGCATGATCCGGAAATGCTGATCGTCGTGCTCACCGGCTTCGCCAGCATTGCGACGGCTGTGGAGGCGATCAAGCTGGGCGCCTGCCATTACCTGGCCAAGCCGTCGAACACCGACGACATCGAGGAGGCCTTCGGCCGCGCCGAAGGCAGCACCGAGGTCGAGCTCACGCAGCGGGCCAGCTCGATCAAGACGCTCGAATGGGAGCGCATCCACGAGACCCTGGCCGAGACCGGCTTCAACATCTCCGAGACCGCGCGCCGCCTGGGCATGCACCGCCGCACCCTGGCGCGCAAGCTGGGCAAGCAGCAGGTCAGGTAGGCGCGTCGTCGAAGCGCCTCAGAGTCCGTCCGGTGCCCGGCCCAGCTCGGTCTGCAGCTGCGCCCGCCGCGCAGGATCTTCGACCGACCGGCACAGCACGTCGAAGAAGACCTGGCGCGAGCTTGCCGAGGCGGCAGCCTTGCGGACCACCACCTTGGCGATGGGGCCGAGCTGCCGGGCCAGCGCGCGGCTCGCGTAGTCGCTCAGTCCGGCCGAGATGCCGGCGGTGGTACCCGCGGTGGACGCGCCCGCCGATGACACCGCACCCGTGGCGGATGCGGACGACCCGGCGCGCGTCCCTGCCGAGGTGCCCCCCGCCATGCCTGTGCTCAGCAAGGCCTCGAAGCGCTGACGCTCCCGCGGATCGCGGAGGTGCTGGCTGACGCTGTCCTGCAGTTGCCGGAGGTCGGCGCTGGTGCGGGCCGCCTCGCGCACCAGCACGCGGGCGACGGGGCCCATGAAGCGGGTCAGCGCTGCCTCCACGGCCGCGAGGCTGCTCGCGTCCCACTGCGAAGGCATGGCCGAGCCAGTGGGACCCCGCGAGGTACCCGGGCTGGCCGGCCGCACGCGCAGCGGCATGGCCGCGATGACGGTTGCGTCGTCGGCCGTGGTGCCCCCCGCGACGGCGCTGCGCTCGGCCAGCGCGTCACGGAACTCGGCCGCGCTGGAGAAGCGCGCCTGCGGCGTCTTGGCCAGCGCGCGGGCGATCACCGCGTCCAGCGAGGGCGCGATGCTCAGGCCTTCCAGGGTCGACAGCGGCGCCGGGTCCTGGTGCAGCACCTTGTACATGACCGCCTCGGGCGTCTCGGCGGCGAAGGGCGAGCGGCCGCTGAGCATGCGGTACAGCAGCACGCCGGCAGCGAACAGGTCCACCCGGTGATCGATGGTCTCGCCGATGTACTGCTCGGGCGCCATGTAGCCGGGCGTGCCGATGGTGGACGCCGCCTGGGTGAGCGCGGCGCTGGCGATGCGGGCCACGCCGAAGTCCATCACCTTCAGCAGCCCGTCGGTGGTCACGATCAGGTTGGCCGGCTTGATGTCTCGGTGCCAGACGCCGGCGCGGTGCGCGCTGCCGAGTGCATCGAGCAGCTGCTGCATGAAGCGGATCGCCATGCCCTCGGGCAGCGTCGGCGTGGCGCCGAGGATCTGCGCCAGGTCGCGGCCCTCGACGAACTCCATCGCGATGAAGGCGGTGGTGTCGTCCTCGCCGTATTCGTAGATGGGCACGATGCCCGGGTGCGACAGCCGGCCCGCCGCGCGCGCTTCATTGCGGAAGCGCGCGGCCATGTCCTCGGCGACGCTGGAGTCGAGCAGTGCCTTGCGCACCGTCTTGATGGCGACCTGCCGGTCGATGAACGGGTCGTGGGCCTTGTAGACGACGCCCATGGCGCCCTCCCCCAGGACGCCCACGATGTCGTACTTGCCGAGGCGGCGTGGATGCTGCATGGCTCAGCCTCGATGCAGACGCAGCGGTCCGCGGCAAGCGGACGCGCACAACGGCGAAAGCCAACCCACCGCCACTAGACGTCCAGCATCTTCATGGCCTGCACCAGGCTCGCCCGCATGCGGGCGAAGGATTCGGCCAGCGTGCCGATCTCGTCGCGGCTGCGCACGGCGAACTCGGGCGCTTCCAGCTCGCCCATGCTCACGCGGTCGGCCAGGGCCGACAGACGGGTCACGGGCTGGATGACCAGCTTCCACAGCATCAGGTTGAGCGCGCCGCCGATCAGCAGGAACACCGCCGCCAGCGATCCCATCACGACCGCAAAGGCCTGCGATGCGCGCTCGAAGGGCACCGACATCGGCACCGAGACCACCTGCGCGCCCAGCGTCTCGCCCAGTGTCCAGCCAAAGCCGTTGGCCGGCCCGTACTTCTCGATCATGGTGGCGGGCGCCGCTGCCGGCGTGCTGTGGCAGCTCAGGCAGGCCGGGTTGCTGATGCGGATGGGCCGCGCCACGAAAAGCGCCCGGCCAGAGGCCGTCTCACGTTGGCCGATGAACTCGGTCAGCTGCTTGTCCTTGGCAAAGCGGGCGATGACGTCCTCTTCCCAGTCCTGCGCCCGGTCGCGCGGATTGGTGGGATTGAGCATGGCGGGCTTGTAGCCGTACTCGGGATGCATCTCCCGCAGCGCGTTGACCATCTCGGTGGCCGAATAGGCGGGCACCGACTGCGGCAGGAAGGTGTACTTCATCTGGTTCTGCAGCAGCGGCTGCACCTGCGTGGCCGTGTAGGTGCTGACGGCCGCCGCGCTCTCCATGATGAGGCGCGCCTGTTCCACCACCTCGTCGTGCGCGCCGCGCTGGAGCAGGTCGCGCGCCAGGTAGGCCGACGCTCCCAGCCCGACCGCGAACACGAGCAGGAAGACCAGGTTGAACTTGAGCAGCAGTTTCATGGGGATGGCATCGTTGGAGACCGGCCGGAGGGGCCCGGTCAGTAGGCGGAACGGGCAGGCGCGGCCGGCGGCGGGGAAGGCCCCGGCGGCGGACGAGGCTTGACATATTTCTCTGGAAACACGATCCGGTCCCACTCGGGATGGCGCCTGATGTTGGCGGCCAGCGCGGCGCGGAACTCCGGCTTCTTCGCCAGGCCACGCCAGCGCTCGGCCAGGCGTGCTCGCAGCGCCGGCTCGGCCTGCAGCCAGCTGGCCACGTCCTCGTAGCGCAGGTCGCCCACGCGCTCGGCGTCGACCGGGCGGTCCTTGAACCGCGCAGCGCGCAACGGCAGCGGGTCGAGGAAGCTGGGCGGTACCGCGCGGACGAAGGCGGCGGCCGGCCGCGGGCGCTCGGTCCAGTCCGCACTGTCGAACAACCGTCCGGACCCCAGCTCGATGGCCTCCTGATCGCGCTTGCCCCGCGTCTCGACCCTGGCCTTGCCCGACTCGGCGAAGACCTGGGTGCGGGAGTCCATGGCCTGGACCACCTGGCTGCCGCCCTCTCCCGTCAGGATCGCATCGGGCGTCAGCAGGCTGACCGCACCGCGGGCGGCTGGCGCCCGGCCCAGCTTGGCCCAGCCTTGCCGGAGATAGAGCCGCGCCGCCGGTCCGCGGTTGCCGGGGCCGAGCCGTGCTTCAACCATCGCCTGGCTGGCCGGCCCCAGGTCGACCACCGGGCCGTCCGCGTATTCGAGCCGCAGCAGGCGGGCATTGGCGGCCGTTTCCACCAGATCGCCGGGTTGCAGCGCCACGCCGGGCGTCAGCACGAAACGACCGCTCTCCCGCAGCAGATGGGCCTCGCCCTCGACCAGCGTCGCGATGGCCACCGGCCCCGCCGCCAGCGCAGGGATCGCAGAAAAAACCAGAAGAACGGCCGCGGCAAACGCCCGCATCAGCTTCGGCACGGTGATCGACGTTCGGCGCAGCCCCATGAGGGGCGGGATGATGCCGCCCGCTGCGTGGACCGACCATATGCAGGATGGCCTAAGCCGGCCCGGCCACGCGGCCCGCGTGGCTGCGCAGGCCCTCCTAGAATCGGCGGCTGTTTCGCCCGAGGCGCCTTATCCGGCCATGGCGGTTTTCCACGCTGCAGGCCGCACCAGAGCGGCTGCATAAGCTTATGCGCATAAGGCGCGAACCAGAAAATCGTTTGCATTCATAAGGACGGCCCCTAAAGTGCCGCCTTCGCGCGCGGTGTCTCCGTGCCGCGTGGCCGACTGCCTCCCACACACGATGTACCAATACACAGACTTCGACCGCCAGTTCGTGCGCCAGCGCGCCGCACAGTACCGCGACCAGCTCGAGCGCTGGCAGGCGGGCAGCCTCAGCGAGGACGAGTTCCGTCCGCTGCGCCTGCAGAACGGCTGGTACGTGCAGCGTTATGCGCCCATGCTGCGCGTCGCCGTGCCCTATGGCGAACTCTCCAGCCGCCAGGTGCGCGTCCTGGCCCGCATCGCCCGCGAATACGACGAGCCCGAGGCCGAGGTCTATCGGCATGCCCTGGAAACGCAGGGCGCCCTGGGCACCACGTCGCTGCCCACGCACTACGCCCACTTCACCACGCGCCAGAACGTCCAGTACAACTGGATTCCGCTGGCGAAGAGCGCCGAGGTGATGGAGCTGCTGGCCACCGTGGACATGCACGGCATCCAGACCAGCGGCAACTGCATCCGCAACATCACGACCGACGAGCGCGCCGGCGTGGCCGTAGACGAGGTGGCCGACCCGCGGCCCTACGCCGAGATCATGCGGCAGTGGAGCACGCTGCACCCCGAGTTCGCCTTCCTGCCGCGCAAGTTCAAGATCGCCATCACCGGCGCTGCCGAAGACCGCGCCGCCACCGGCTGGCATGACGTGGGCCTCAAGCTGGTGAAGAACGAGGCCGGCGAAATCGGCTTCCAGGTGCGCGTGGGCGGCGGCATGGGCCGCACGCCCATCGTGGGCACGGTGCTGCGCGAGTTCCTGCCCTGGAACCAGATCATGAATTACCTCGAAGCGGTGATCCGGGTCTACAACCGCTACGGCCGCCGCGACAACCTGTACAAGGCGCGCATCAAGATCCTGGTCAAGTCCGAGGGCCAGGCCTACATCGACGACGTGGAGGCCGAGTACCGCGACGTGCTGGAGCGCGACGGCGCCCCCCACACCATCAGCCAGGCCGAGTTCGACCGCGTGGCCGCCTCCTTCGTGCCGCCCGCGCTGGCCGCCCGTGCCGGTGTCCCGGCAGAGCAGGCCGACGCCGCCCTGCGCCAGGCCGCGGACCGCGAGCCGATGTTCGCGCGCTGGCTGCAGCGCAACGTGGCCGCGCACCAGAACCCACAGCTGCGCGCAGTCACCCTCTCCTTCAAGCGCCGTGGCCAGGCGCCGGGCGATGCCTCGGCCGACCAGCTCGACACCGTGGCCGAACTGGCCGATCGCTTCTCGGCCGGCGAACTGCGCGTGACGCACGACCAGAACGTGCTGCTGCCCTGGGTGCATGCCGAAGACCTGTTCGAACTCTGGCAGGCCGCCCGCGCCGCCGGCTTCGCCAGCGCCAACGTGCACCTGCTGACGGACATGATCGCCTGCCCCGGCGGCGACTTCTGCGCGCTGGCCAATGCGCGCTCCATCCCCATCGCCGAGGCCATCACCGAGCGCTACCAGGACCTGGACGAGCTGGACGACCTGGGCGAGATCGATCTGCACATCAGCGGCTGCATCAACAGCTGCGGCCACCACCACAGCGGCCACATCGGCATCCTCGGCGTCGACAAGGACGGCAAGGAGTGGTACCAAGTGACGCTGGCCGGCTCGGACGGCTCGGACCTGAGCGGCCCGGCCCAGGCCGGCAAGGTGGTCGGCCCCTCCTTCTCGGCGGCCGAAGTGCCGGGCGTGATCGAGGCCGTGCTCGGCACCTACCGCGACACCCGCAACGCGGGCGAAACCTTCATCGACACGCTGCGCCGCGTCGGCCACGAGCCTTTCAAGGCGGCGGCCAACGGCGCCCGCTTCAAGGTCGAGGAAGTCGCCTGAGTCCGAGGGAGAACAGACGCATGAACAAGACCCTGAACATCCTCTCGGCCGGCCAGCACGAGGCCGACGCCGCCACCGGCCGTGTGCTGCAGTTGCCCAATGACGCCGATCCGCGGGAAGCCGATCTGACCGGTGTGACCCGCATCGAGCTGCACTTTCCCAAGTTCACCGACGGCCGGGCCTACAGCCAGGCCTTCCTGCTGCGCCGCCGCCTGGGTTTCACCGGCGACATCCGCGCCACCGGCGACGTGCTGATCGACCAGCTGGTGCAGATGCAGCGCACCGGCTTCACCAGCGCCGTTCTCAAGGAAGGCAAGGACGTGGCCGAGGCGCAGCGCCAGTTCGAGCGCTTCGTCGACTTCTACCAGGGCGACGCGGTGCAGCCGGCGCCGCATTTCGTGCGCGCCGAGGCCTGATCCCCTCAGCCTCACCGCGCCGAACAGCCGACCACCGCCTGCAGGCGCTGGTCGGCTTTTTCTTGGCTGCGTCGGTCGATGCAGGCGTCCAGCGAGCCGGCAGCGCCTTATCCAGGTCTCGCCGCCCATCGCGCGAGAACCCGCATCCACAGCGGTGAATATGCTTATCCGCATAAAGCGCGAACAAAAAGATCGTTTGGTTTCATAAGGGCTCTCCCTAAAGTTCGGTCCCAGGGCATTGCTGTCGTCGTCGTCGCAGTGCCGATCGAAAGAGCCCGAGCCATGAACGCCATTCCTTCCCAAGTCCAGAACTCCACCGCCTTCGACCTGGCCGAGGTCAATGCCCGCCTGGGCCGCAATGCGCAGGGCCTGGTGGACTGGGCCATCGGCCTGCACCGCCCGGCCATCGTCACCACCAACTTCCGACCCTTCGAGGCCGTGATCCTGCACATGGTGACGCGCGCCCAGCCCGACGTGCCGGTGGTGTGGATGGACAACGGCTACAACACCGAGGCCACCTACCGCTTCGCCGACGAGGTGACCCGGCAGCTCAAGCTGAACCTGAAGATCTACCTGCCGCTGCGCTCGCGCGCGCATCGCGAGGCCGTCGAAGGCCCCACGCCGGCGCTGGACGACCCGCGCCACGCGGCCTTCACCGAAGAGGTCAAGCTGGAGCCCTTCGCCCGCGCCCTGCGCGAGACGGCACCCCAGGTCTGGTTCACCGCGCTGCGCGCCACCGACACGGCCGTGCGCGCGCAGATGGAGCCCGTCAGCGTGAATCCCGACGGCCTGATCAAGGTGGCGCCGCTGCTGCACTGGTCGTCCAAGGACCTGCACGACTACTGCGTGCAGCACGGCCTGCCCAACAACTTCGACTACGTGGACCCGACGAAGGGCGAGGACAACCGCGAGTGCGGTCTTCACATCGCGCACTGATCCACCCCGTCCACCTCCCGAATCCCTCTTGCCCCACAGACCCATGAACGCCCGCACCGACGCCGACCTGCTGCTGCCCGACGCCCTGGCTGCCTCCGCCACCGCGCGCCTGTCCAATGCCCACCTCGACGCGCTGGAGGAAGAAGCCATCTTCATCCTGCGCGAAGTGGCCGCGGCCTTCGAGCGGCCAGCGCTGCTGTTCTCCGGCGGCAAGGATTCGCTGGTGCTGCTCAAGTGCGCCGAGAAGGCCTTTGGCGCCGGCCACCTGCCCTATCCGCTGCTGATGATCGACACCGGGCACAACTTCCCCGAAGTCACGGACTTCCGCGACGAGCGCGCCAAGGAGCTGGGCGCCGAGCTGATCGTGCGCAGCGTCGAGGATTCGATGGCCCGCGGCACGGTGCGCCTGGCCCATCCCGGCGAGTCGCGCAACGTGCACCAGTCGGTCACGCTGCTGGAGGCCATCGAGGAGTTCCGCTTCGACGCGCTGATCGGCGGCGCCCGCCGCGATGAAGAGAAGGCCCGTGCGAAGGAACGCATCTTTTCGCACCGCGACGCCTTCGGCCAGTGGCAACCCAAGGACCAGCGCCCCGAGCTGTGGACGCTGTTCAACACCCGCCTGGCCCCGGGCGAGCACTTCCGCGTCTTCCCGATCAGCAACTGGACCGAGCTGGACGTGTGGCAGTACATCGAGCGCGAGCAGATCGCGCTGCCGTCGCTCTACTACACCCACAAGCGCGAGATCGTCGAGCGCCGTGGCCTGCTGGTGCCCGTGACCGAGCTGACCCCCGCCCGGGATGGCGAAACGGTCGAGCTGCGGGACGTGCGCTTCCGCACCGTGGGCGACATCACCTGCACCTGCCCCGTGGCCAGCCTGGCCGCCGGCCCGGCCGACGTGGTGATCGAGACGCTGTCGGCCGAGGTCAGCGAGCGCGGCGCCACCCGCATGGACGACAAGACCTCCGACGCTTCCATGGAGAAGCGCAAGAAGGACGGGTACTTCTAACCCACCCCCGTTGCTTGCTCACTTCGTGTAACCGCCTCCCCCCTCAAGGGGGCACACCCTGCGGCCTGGCAAAGCCAGTTCCGCGGGTGTTCCCGACCTGAACCGCGCCGCCCGCTTGAACCTCTTAATGACTGTCATGACTTCCACAGACGCTCTTCACACCGACAGCGCCGACACCGGCACCGCCCTGCGCTTCATCACCTGCGGCTCGGTGGATGACGGCAAGAGCACCCTCATCGGACGCCTGCTGGTGGACAGCCGCGCCGTGCTGGCCGACCAGCTGGCCGGCGTGCAGCGCGGCGGCGAGACCGACCTGGCGCTCCTGACCGATGGCCTCTCGGCCGAGCGCGAGCAGGGCATCACCATCGACGTCGCCTACCGCTATTTCTCCACCGCCAAGCGCAAGTTCATCATCGGCGACGCGCCGGGGCATGAGCAGTACACCCGCAACATGGTGACGGCGGCCTCCAGCGCCGATGCCGCCGTGGTGCTGGTCGATGCCACCAAGCTGCCCTGGGCGGCCGAGGTGGGCGACGGCGAGGTGGTGGTGCGCGAGCTCCTGCCGCAGACCCGCCGCCACATGCTGCTGGCCCACCTGCTGCGCGTGCAGTCCATCGTCGTCGCCATCAACAAGCTGGACGCGATCGACGATGCGGCGCTGGCCTTCGAGCGCATCTCGGGCGCGCTGAACGACTTCGCGGCCGCCGCCGGCGTGCGCGTGGAAGCCATCGTGCCGATCTCCGCCCTCAAGGGTTGGAACGTGACCGAGCCGCACCGCGAAGGCGCCGCCGGCTGGGCCGGCTATGAAGGGCCGAGCCTGCTCGAACTGCTGGAAGCGCTGCCCGTGACGGCTGCCGAGACGCAGCAGCCCTTCACCTTCCCGGTGCAGTGGGTGGAGAAGTTCTCGTCGTCGGCCGACACCAGCCAGGGCCGCCGCATCTTCTGGGGCCGCGTCGGCGGCGGCCAGGTGGTGCCCGGCCAGCGCGTGACCGTGCTGCCCAGCGGCCAGACCGCCACCGTGGCCCGCGTGCTCGACCATGTGCGCCGGGAGCACGGCGTGGCCGCCGGCCACAGCGCCGGCATCGTGCTGGACCGCGAGGTCGACGTCTCGCGCGGCGACTGGCTGCTGGAACCTGGCGCCTTCGAGCCGACCCGCGAGATCACCGCCACCGTCGCCTGGCTGGACGACGAACCGCTGGTGCCCGGCCGCGTCTACTGGGCGCTGCAGGGGCACCGCTGGGTCAAGGCCAAGGTGCAGCGCATCGTGGACCGGCTCAACATCGCCACGCTGGATGCCGAGGCCGCCACCCAACTCGACGCCAATGCGATCGGCCAGGTCGTGCTGGCCCTGCAGCAACCGCTGGCCGTGCAGCCCTTCACCGCCTCGCGCACTCTGGGCTCGCTGGTGCTGGTCGACACGGCATCGCACCGCACCTGCGCCGCCGTCCTGGTGCGCTGAGAAGGTGCGAACGGCCACGCCCGGCCGTCGTGCCGGGCGCGCCGACCACCTTCAAATCCTTTCTGGCGCCGTTGCCAGTGCTGCCCATGTCCGCGAAGGCATGGGCCGCCCTTTACAATCTCGGGTTTTTCCCGACTCCTTCACCAGCCATCCAGCCATGACCCACGTCGTTTCCGAGAACTGCATCCGCTGTAAGTACACCGATTGCGTCGACGTGTGTCCCGTGGACTGCTTCCGCGAGGGGCCGAACATGCTGGTGATCGACCCGGACGAGTGCATCGACTGCGCCGTGTGCATTCCCGAATGCCCGGCCAATGCGATCTACGCCGAGGAAGACCTGCCGGCCGAGCAACTCGCCTTCATCAAGCTCAATGCCGAGTTGGCCCGCGCCGACGGCTGGAAGAGCATCACCAAGCGCAAGGCCGCGCTGCCCGATGCCGACGAGTGGAAAGACAAGCCCAACAAGCTGGCCGAACTGGTCAAGTAAGCCGATCCGATTGAGCGCGTGACCGGCCAGGCCCCTTCCCCGCACCTGGACACCGGCGCCCTCATCATCGGCGCCGGCCCGGCGGGCCTGTTCCAGGCCTTCCAGCTGGGCCTGCTCGAAATTCCCTGCCGCATCGTCGACGCCCTGCCCCATGCGGGCGGCCAGTGTGTCGAGCTCTACGGCCACAAACCCATCTACGACATTCCCGGCACGCCCGTCACTACGGGGGCTGGGCTTGCCGAGTCATTGCTGGTGCAGATCGCGCCGTTCGACGTGCCGATGTACCTCGGCGAGCAGGTGGCGACGCTACAGCGCGAGCAACCGGGCAATGCGGATTCCCATTGGCTGGCCACCACCTCGGCCGGCACCGTCTTCCGCGCGCAGGCCGTCGTGATCGCGGCGGGCGTCGGTGCCTTCGTGCCCAAGAGGCTGGGCGTCGAAGGCGCCGAAGCCCATGAGGGCCACCGCCTCTTCTACCACCCGTCGGACCTGTCACGCTTCGCCGGCCAGTCGGTGGTCGTGCATGGCGGTGAGGAAGCGGCCGTGGAGGCGGCGCTGGGCCTCGTTGGCGTGGCACGCGAGGTGACACTGCTGCACCGCCGCGACGTCTTCCGCGCCGATGAGGCGCTGCTCGCCGCCTTGCGCGAGCGCATCGACGCGGCCGACATCCACATCGCCATCGGTCAGCCCAGCGCCTTCGACGGCAGCGTGCTGACCATCGACACGCCGGAAGGCACATCCCGCGCCCTGACGCTCGATGCGCTGGTCGTCTGCCAGGGCATCTCGCCCCGCCTCGGCCCCATCGCCGACTGGGGGCTGGAACTGGAACGCAAGCAGATTCCCGTCGACACCCAGCGCTTCCAGACCCGCGAAGCCGGCCTCTACGCCGTCGGCGACATCAACACCTACCCGGGCAAGCGCAAGCTGATCGTGAGCGCCTTCCACGAGGCCACCCTGGCCGCCTGGGCGGTGGCCGAACGGGTGTTCGACGGCAAGGTGCCGCCGCTGCAATACACCACCACCAGCACCCGCCTTCGCGAACTGTTGCGCGCCGCGCCGCAGCCTTGACGGGTGGCAAGCCGCGCCGCCCTCCCACTCTTACAATCCGCTCTTCGCTAGGGGTGCCGGGCTTCGCTGGAAGCCGGGCTGAGAAGACACCCTTTGAACCTGTTCGGCCGGCCCGACGCATCGTCCAAGGTGCAAAGGCCAGCCGGAGCCGCGGAGCGCCTCAGGCGCTTCAGGCCTGAGGTAATCCTCGCGCAGGGAAGCAGCTCCGGTGGCCCGCATGGGCCTGCGCCGGGCCAGAAGGGGCCGGTGCCGTCGGCAGTGCTTCTTGTGCCCGACCGCTCTGGAGCAACGACGCATGGCCTTGAACGACGCATCCACCCCGCCCGCCAACGAGGCGCTGACCCCACTGCCCGACGCCCGCCGCGCCTTCCGCTGGCACGACCACCTGTCGCTGTGGTTCAGCCTGGGCGTCGGCCTGCTGGTGATGCAGGTGGGCGCCTTCCTGGTGCCGGCGGTGGGCACGCGCGATGCCGTGGTTGCCATCGTGGTCGGGTCGCTGATCGGCGCCGGGCTGCTGGCGTGGACGGCGCGGCTGGGCTGCCAGACCGGCCTGGCCAGCGCGGGCCTGATGCATTCGGCCTACGGCAGCGTGTTCGCTCGGCTGCCCGTGGTGCTCAACATCGTGCAGCTGGTCGGCTGGACCACCTTCGAGCTGGTGATCATGCGCGAGGGCACCCAGGCCATCGCCAAGCAGGCCTTCGGCCTGTCGCTGGATTCCGTGGGCGGTGCGCTCGCTGCCACGCTGTTGTGGGGCGCCGTACTGCTGGCGCTGCTGTCGGGCTCGATGGTGACGCTTGTGCGCCGTTTCGTCAGCCGCTTCGGCCTGCCGCTGGTGGTGCTGTCGCTGATCTGGCTGACCTGGCAGTTCGCCGGCAAGCTGCAGGCTCAGGGCTTCGAGGCCTTCTGGCAGCGCCAGGGCGACGGCAGCATGGGCCTGTTCAGCGCCATGGACCTGGTGATCGCCATGCCCGTCTCCTGGCTGCCGCTGGTGGCCGACTATGCGCGCCATGGCCAGCGCGCCCAGCCAGGCAAGCCGGGCGGCGCCTTCACCGGCACCTGGATCGGCTATGCGGTGGCCAACCTCTGGTGCTACGCGCTGGGCGTGATGGTGGCCAGCACGGCGGCGCCCGGTACCACGCTCGTGATGGCACTGCTGCTGGCCCAGGGTGGCCTAGTCGCGCTGGGCCTGATCCTCATCGATGAGCTGGACAACGCCTATGGCGACGTGTACTCAGGCTCGGTGTCCATGCACAGTCTGCGCCCGCGCTGGAGCGTGCGCCGCTGGGGCCTGCTGATCGCGCTGGTCTGCGTGGCGCTGGCGCTGGTGCTGCCCATGCATGCGCTGGAGCCCTTTCTGCTCATGCTCAGCTCGGTGTTCGTGCCGCTGTACGGCGTGATCCTGGGTCGCCTCGGCGGTGGCGGCGTGCCCTTGCCGGCCGGCCGCAACGTGGACCTGAGCGCCGCCGCATTGTGGATCGCCGGCATCGCCGTCTACCACGGCTGCGCGGCCTGGGCGCCGCAGTGGGGCTCGGCCCTGCCGGCGCTGCTGCTGACCTTCGTGCTGGCCCGGCTGACGCGGCCTACAGCGGCAGGCGCACCGTCGGCTGCGGTGCGAACCCATGGTTGAGCGGGCCGTGGCCTTCGCCCACCTTGACGGTCACCCCGGCCTGCATGGCGCCGCGCACGTAGTCGCGGGCCTGAGCCACGGCCTCGGGCAGCGGCTTGCCCAGTGCCAGGCCACAGGCGATGGCCGAGGACAGCGTGCAGCCCGTGCCATGCAGGTTGCGGCTCTGGATCCGCGGTGCGGCGTAGCGGTGCCGCTCGCCGCCAGCCAGGGCCAGCAGGTCCACGACCTCGGCGCCCGGCAGGTGTCCGCCCTTGAGCAGAACGCCCTGGGCGCCCTGCGCCAGCAGCTCGGCCGCGGCGCCATCCAGCGCATCGGCGTCCGCAATCGCATGGCCCACCAACAGCGCCGCCTCGTCCAGGTTGGGCGTGATCAGCACCGCACGCGGGAAGAGTTCGGCCACCAGCCGCTCCACCGTCTCGGCGGCGATCAGCCGGTCGCCGCTGGTGGCGACCATCACCGGATCGAGCACCACGTTGGGCAGGCGGTAATGGTCGATGGCCCAGGCGACGACCTCGACCACCTCGGGCGCATGCAGCATGCCCAGCTTGACGGCATCGACGCCGATGTCCTCGATCACGGCCTGCAGCTGGGCCTTGAGGAAGGCGGGCGGCACGGCATGGATGCCGCTCACGCCGCGGGTGTTCTGGGCGGTGAGGGCCGTGATGGCGCTCATGCCGTAGCAGCCCAGTGCGGCGAAGGTCTTGAGATCGGCCTGGATGCCGGCGCCACCGCCGCTGTCGGAGCCGGCGATGGTGAGCACGCGCGCATAGCGCTGGGTGGGAAGGGTCATGGGGCGGAAATTATGCGTGCAGCAGTGAAGGGGGCCGTTCGATGACGGACACCACGATGGACTTCGACAAGGCCTGGGTACTGGGCGGCGGCCTGATGGGCCGGCTGATGGCACTCAGCCTCGCCCGCGCCGGTTGCGCGGTGGAACTGCACGAGGCGCAGGGCCCCGACGCCCAGGGCGCCGCCGCACGCGTGGCGGCGGCCATGCTGGCGCCGCTGGCCGAGTCGGCCGTGGCGCCGCTGTCGGTGGTGCGCATGGGCGAATACGCCCTTGGCCGCTGGCCGCAGCTGCTGGCCGGACTGCCGGCGCCGGTGTTCTTCCAGCAGGCCGGCACACTGGTCGTCTGGCACCGGCAGGATGCCGCCGATGCCGGCCGCCTGGGTCGCACGCTGGCCCACAACCAGGCGCAGCAACCCTCGCTGACAGCACCGCAATCGCTGGACGCGACGGCCCTCGCCGAGGCCGAACCCGCCCTGGCCGGCCGCTTCATGCAGGGCCTGCTCCTGCCGGGCGAAGGCCAGCTCGACAACCGCCAGCTGCTCGCCGCGCTGCAGCAGGCGCTGGAGGCGCATCCCCAGGTGCGCCTGCACTGGCATAGCACCCGCAGCCCGCAGGACCTGTCCCCCGGCCTGCGCGAGCGCGTCATCGACTGCCGCGGCCTGGGCGCGCATGCCCAGTGGCCGGCCGTGCGCGGTGTGCGCGGCGAAGTGGCCCGCATCCATGCGCCCGAGGTCACGCTGCAGCGGCCCACGCGCCTGGTGCATCCGCGCTACCCCATCTACATCGCGCCCAAGCAGGACCACCTGTTCGTGATCGGCGCGACCGAGATCGAATCGGACGACATGTCTCCGCCCAGCGTGCGCTCGGTGCTGGAGCTGCTGTCGGCCGCCTACACCGTGCACAGCGGCTTTGCCGAGGCGCGCATCGTCGAGATCGCCGCCCAGTGCCGGCCCACCCTGCCCGACAACCTGCCCGCGCTGCGCTGGCTGGGCGAGCGGGTGCTGCAGATCAACGGGCTCTACCGCCACGGCTTCATGATCGCGCCGGCCATGCTCGACGCCGCGATGCAGAGCCTGCAGCACCGCGAATCGCCCCTGGCCGAGCGCCTGCAGATCGGCATCGAACACCTTCCCGCCCGATGATGAACATCCTGCTCAACGGCGAGCCGCGCGAGCTGCCTTCCGGCGCCACGCTGGCCGACGCCATCGCCCTGCTCGACCCCGCCCCGCCCTTCGCCGCCGCCGTCAACCGCGACTTCGTGCCCCGCTCGGCCTATGCCGGCCGCGCCCTGCAGCCGGGCGACGAGGTCGAGGTGATCCGCCCCGTCACCGGGGGTTGAGATGCTGACCACGCCTGCGCCCTGCCCCCTCTCCCTAACCCTCTCCCGCGAGGGGAGAGGGAGGAATGCCGCTTCGCTGAGCGACTGGCTCGACGGCGCTGCGGCCATCGACGAAAGGACACGCTCATGACCATCTCCGAACCCGCCGACGCGCTGGTGCTCTACGGCCAGCGCTTCCAGAGCCGGCTGTTGCTGGGCACCGCCCGCTATCCCTCGCCCGACGTGCTCGAGGCCGCCGTGCAGCGCGCCCGGCCGGCCATGCTCACCGCCTCGCTGCGCCGCCAGAGCGCGGCGCCCGGCGGTGCCAAGGCCGACAACGGCTTCTGGGAACTGCTGCGCCGCCTGGACGTGCCGGTGCTGCCCAACACCGCCGGCTGCCACAGCGTGCAGGAGGCCATCGCCACCGCCCACATGGCGCGCGAGCTGTTCGACACGCCCTGGATCAAGCTGGAGCTGATCGGCGACGACTACACCCTGCAGCCCGACACGCTGCAACTGGTGGGCGCGGCGGATCGGCTGATCAAGGACGGCTTCCAGGTGCTGCCCTACTGCACCGAGGACCTGGTGCTGTGCCAGCGCCTGGTCGATGTCGGCTGCCAGGCCGTGATGCCCTGGGCCGCGCCCATCGGCACCGGCCGCGGGCCGGTCAACCCCTACGCCATGCAGGTGCTGCGCGAGCGGCTGACGGTGCCCATGCTGGTCGACGCCGGCCTGGGCCTGCCCTCGCATGCCTGCCAGGTGCTGGAGTGGGGCTACGACGGCGTGCTGCTGAACACCGCCGTCGCCCTGGCGCAGGACCCGGTGGCCATGGCCGGCGCCTTTGCCGACGCGGTGGCCGCGGGGCGTGCCGCCTTCCGGGCTGGCGCCATGAGCGCGCAGGACGCGGCCCAGCCCAGCACGCCCGTCCTGGGCACGCCCTTCTGGCACCACGCCCAGAACGGTGGCTGAGCCTTGCTCGGCGGTGCACTGCTGGGCGCCGCCGCCCACAAGAACACGGAGCCATCCATGAACGCCCACCAGATCGAGACCGCCATCCTGGCCGCCCACCGCAAACGCTTCGACGGGCATCCGCCGGTGCAAGCCGGTCCCTTCCATGACGAAGACCCGGTCTACCGCGGTGCCAAGGCGGCCTGCGCGGCGCTGGGCTTCATCGAGGTGGATGCCGAATGCCTGGGCCGCGCCTGGCAGGCGATGACCAAGCGCCAGGGCCGCTTCGACGCCAATGCCTGGCCGGACAATCCTGCCGACTTCGGGCTGCGCGACTTTCCGCCCCAGTCCCGCGGCGATGCCTTCGCGCCCTGCCCTGTGGCGCTGGGCCTGTACGCCGTGCTGCCCGACGCCGAATGGGTCGGCCGCGCGGCGCGGGCCGGCATCCCGACGGTGCAGCTGCGCTTCAAGTCCGACGACGCAGCGGCCGTCGCCCGCGAGATCGACGCCGCCATCGCCGCCATCCAGGGCACCGACGCCCTGCTCTTCATCAACGACCACTGGCGGCAGGCCATCGCGGCCGGCGCCTACGGCGTGCACCTGGGCCAGGAAGATCTGGACGCGCTGACGGCGGACGAGGTCCAGGAACTGCGCGCCTCCGGTCTGCGCCTGGGCGTCAGCACCCACGGCTATGCCGAGATGGTGCGGGCCGATGCCGTCAGCCCCAGCTACCTGGCTCTCGGCGCGGTGTTCCCGACGACGCTCAAGAAGATGGCGACCGCACCACAGGGCCTGGCGCGCCTGCATGACTACGCGCGGCTGGTGCGCGGCTATCCGCTGGTCGCCATCGGCGGCATCGACGCCGAGCGGCTGCCGCAGGCGCTGGCCAGCGGCGTGGGCAGCATCGCGGTGGTGCGGGCCTTCGTGGGCGCGGACGACCCCGAGGGCGCAGCCCGCCTGCTGATGGCCGCGATGCGAGAAGCACCCCAGGCCTGAACCTGGAGCGCTTCTCGCGTCCGCTTCGCCGCGGCCTGGGCACCGATAGTGCCGCCGCGATCAACGCGCGGTCGACAGCATCGCTCAGACGATCTGGTCGTCGTCGAAGGAACCGCCGTCGAAGCCCGACCAGTCGCCGCCGGCGTCATCGGCCAGCTGCCGCGTATCTCCACCGCCGCCGCTGCCATCCTCGTAGAAGTTCTGGGTGACGTTCTCGACCACCTCGGGCGTACCGACATTGCCGCCGCCCAGGCCCAGGAAGCCACCGCCGCCTGCGCCGCTGCGGCCACCGAGCAGGTGCTCGATGCCATTGAACAGGAACATGCCGCCCGCCACCCCGGCCGCGGCGCTGGCGGCCTGGCCCAGGAAGCTCGGGCCGCTGCTTGGGGCCGGCGCTGGCGCGGGCGCGGCGCCGAAGAGGCGTTCGCGCCATCCGGGTGCAGCCGCCGGCGCCATCGCGGGGGCAGGCGCACCGGGGGCATAACCGGACGGGGCGCCGCGGTAGGCAGGCCGGCCCGGGTTGTAGGCATCCGGATCGGCCGTCTCGCGCCCGAAGCCGGGCTCCAGACCGCGCTGCAGGAAGGCGGCGCCGCCCGGGTCGGCCGGCGCGGCGGCGCGTTGCGCCAGTTGGCGCTGGGCGTCCTGCAGCGCATGTTCCAGCAGCAGCGTGCGCTGGGTCAGCAGGTACAGCGCATCGGGCTGGCCGGCCAGGCGTTCGCGGATCAGCGCATCGGCCTGGGGGTCCTTCTGCACGCCGTGCACTGCGGCCAGCCGCTGCAGCAGGTCTTCGAGCATGGACAGTTCTTGGGGTGTCATGGTTCGGTCGTCCTTACTCGGCCCAGCATGGGCCTTGCGTGGATGGGACTCCAACGCGCCACAGCGCGTTCCCGGCCGACGGGCTGGCTTAAGGCCGGCCTAAGCGAGCCCTTCCCGGCGCGCCGGTGATCGCTCAGCCCTGCCGCCGCAGCCGCCGGTAGACGGCGTTGCGCGACAGGCCCAGCGCCCGGGCCACGGCCGACACGTTGCCACCGTGGGTGGCCATGGCCTGCTCCAGCGCCGCCCGTTCGAGCGCCTCCAGCGTGGCCGTGGACGGCGCGGGATGGTGGGGCGACGCAACGGAACCACCCGCTGCATCGGCCGCATGGGCCTGCAGGTCGTCCATGAAGTCCTCGGGCAGATGCTCCGGCAGGATCTGCGCCTCGCCGCGTGCCATCAGCGACGCCGTGCGCAACACGCTCGCCAGTTGGCGCAGGTTGCCTGGCCAGGCATGGCGCCGCAGCAACGCCAGGGTCTGCGGCGCCAGCGGCGGCGCGTCGGCCAGGCCGGCCTCGGACTGCTGGGTCTGCAGAAGCCGCTGCACCACCACGGCCAGGTCGCTGCGCTCGCGCAGCGGCGGCAGGCGGGTGACGAGGCCATTGAGCCGCCAGTAGAGGTCGTCGCGAAAGCGCCCCTCGGCCATCATGGTGCGCAGGTTGCGGTGGGTGGCGCAGACCACGGCCACGTCCACCGCCACCTGCCGGCCGCTGCCCAGGGGCGCCACGCTGCGCTCCTGCAGCACGCGCAGCAGCCGGGCCTGCATCGCCAGCGGCATGTCGCCGATCTCGTCGAGGAAGAGCGTTCCGCCGTTCGCCTGGAGGATGCGGCCCGGATTGCCCTTGCGCCGCGCGCCGGTGAAGGCGCCTTCTTCGTAGCCGAACAGCTCGGACTCGATCAGCGTCTCGGGGATGGCGGCGCAGTTGACGGCCACGAAGGGCCCGTTGCGCCTTGGCGAATCGTGGTGGATGGCGCGGGCCAGCCATTCCTTGCCGGTGCCGGTCTCGCCCAGTATGAGCACCGGCACGTCCTGCCCGAGCACCTTGCCCACGCGGGCCAGCACCTGCGCCAGCTGGGCATCGCCCGTGTCCAGGTAGCGCAGGCCCGAGAAGCGCGGGCCGCCGGATTCGCGGGCCCGCTCGGCCACCGGCGTGGCCGGGGCCGTTTCGCGCGGCATGGCCAGGCTGGCGGTCCGGGGCTGCCATTCCACCCGCGCCGACACCACCACGCCCCCGGGCAGGTGCAGGCGCATCAGCGCGGCCGGGCCCTGCCGGGCCTGCGCCAGCGCCTGGGACACGGGCTGGCCGAAGAGCGAGCCGAAGGTGTGGGCCTCCAGCGCCGCCGTCGACAGACCCAGCTGGAACTGCGCGCTGCGGTTGGCCGCCAGGAAGCGGCCATCCGGCGTGAACGCGGCCAGGCCTTCCATGAGCGTGCCCAGGAACTCCGGCCGGGCATGGAAGCGCAGGCGCAGCGCGTCTTCGTAGACCTGGTCGAACAGGTGGTTCTCGACCATTTGCGAGGACATGCGCACCAGCGCCAGCGTGTGGGCGCTGCGGGTGCGCTCGTCGCCGCTGACGTCCAGCGCGCCCAGCACCTGCCCGCGGGGATCGAGGATGGGCGCGCAGGAGCAGGTGAGGAAGTGGTTCGCCTGCAGGTAATGCTGGCTGCCGTTGATCTGCACCGCCTGCTGCAGGGCCAGCGCCGTGCCGATGGCATTGGTGCCGCGGCAGCGCTCGGACCAGGCCGCGCCCGGTTTGAGCGCCACGCGGTCGGCCCGGCCCAGGAAGTCGTCGTCGCCCAGCGCATGCAGGATCACGCCGTCGGCGTCGGTGAGCAGCACCAGGCTCTGGGTGCCGGCGATCTGGGCGTAGAGCGTCTCCATCACCGGCCGGGCGTGGTCGAAGAGCAGCGCGTTGCGGCCCATGGCCTCGGCCAGATCGGCGGCGGCCAGCGGCGGCAGGTCGGCGCGTTCGTGGCTGCGCAGGCCGAAGTCGGCGCTGCGGGCGTGCGAGGCCAGGATGGCGTCGGGCGCGGCCAGCGGCAATCCGGCACCGGCCGCCGGCTTGGGGCGAAACATGGCGTTGGGCATGGCGTGTTGTCTCCTGCCCGGGCGGCTGGCGTGGCCGCGCGGTTGGGGCGTCTTTTAGCACCCTTGGCTGTTGCGAAGCTTGCGCCGGCGCATGGAAGCGCGCCGGTCGTTGCCGACCATGCGTCGCTGCAGGTCTGGACGGACGTCGCCCGGGCGCACGCCCTGTACGGAGCGCCCGCGAATCCGCGCCCTCAGGCCGCGCGAACGTCCGGCGGCACCAGCAGCCCGGCCAGGCGCTCCAGCGTTGGCCCGATTGGCGCCTCGACCTTCAGCGACAGCAGGCCGTCCGCCCGCGTCAGGCCGAGGTTGAGCGCCGCCACCGGCAAGGCGTGCTCCGCCGCACGCTGCACGAAGCGAAAGCCCGAATACACCATCAGCGAGGAGCCGACGACCAGCACGCCGTCGGCCGCCTCCAGCGCCGAGTACGCCGCATCGACGCGGGGGCGCGGCACGCTTTCGCCGAAGAACACCACGTCGGGCTTGAGCAGCCCGCCGCAGACGGGACAGGTCGGGATGTCGAAGCCCGAGAAGTCGCGCAGCTCCAGGTCGGCATCGCCGTCCGGCGCGGCCCGGGCGTCCAGCGCGGCCCAGCCGGGGTTGAGGCGCAGCAACTCGGCCTGGAAGTCGGCGCGCGGCAGGCGGTGCTCGCAGGCCATGCAGCGCACGGTGTCGATGCGGCCATGCAGGTCGATGACGTTGCGGCTGCCGGCCGCCTGATGCAAGCCGTCGACGTTCTGGGTCAACAGCTTGGCGACACGGCCCTGCGACTCCAGCGCGGCCAGGGCATGGTGCGCCGGCCCCGGCTGCGCATGACCCATGGTTCGCCAGCCGATCATGCTGCGCGCCCAATAGCGCTTGCGCGTGGCCTCCTCGCCCATGAAGGCCTGGAAGGTGACCGGCGGCGGCCGCTTCCAGTTGCCCTGCGCATCCCGGTAGTCCGGGATGCCGGACTCGGTGCTGACGCCTGCGCCGGTCAGCACGAACAGGCGCGGATGGCGCTCGGCGAAGGCCAGGAGGTCGGTGTCGGTGGTCATCGGCGCGGGAGCATAGCGGCGGTGCCGATGTCGCGCCGGCGCGTTGCTCCCTCTCCCCTCGTGGGAGAGGGTCGGGGAGAGGAGCTCTTGCTCAATGCGCGCCGGGGGCGTCGCCGAAGCGGTAGCTGGAGACGGTCAGGCCGCCCATGAAGCCGTTCTCGTAGTACACGCGGTGCGCCGCCTCCTGCTCGGCGGCGCCGACGGCCACCATCAGCGGGATCAGGTGTTCCTCGCGCGGATGCGCGATGCGGGCGGCGGGCGCCGTTTCCCAGCCGATCAAGCCCTGGGCGCGGGCGGCCGGGTCCTGGGCCAGCGTCTGGCCCAGCCAGTCGTCGAAGGCGCGCGACGGGGCCTGCGCCTGGGGGCCGAAGGCGCGCAGATTGTGGTAGCTCAGCCCGCTGCCGACGATGACCACGTCCTCGTCGCGCAGCGGCGCCAGCGCGCGGCCCAGCGCCAGGTGCTCGGCCGGGTCCAGGCCCTGGCGCAGCGAGAGCTGGATCACCGGCACGTCCGCGTCCGGGTAGATGGCCTTCATCGGCGAGAACATGCCGTGGTCGTAGCCGCGTTCGGCATCGATGCCCGACGGCAGGCCGGCCGCCTCGATCAGCGCCTGTACGCGCTGGGCCAGCGCCGGGTCGCCGGGGGCGTCGTAGCGCACCTGGTAGGTGTGGGCCGGAAAGCCGCCGTAGTCGTAGACCATGGACGGATGCGGATTGGCCTGCACCGTGAAGCGCGGGCGCTCCCAGTGGGCGGAGACCATCAGGATCGCGCGCGGCTTGCGGCCGATCTGCCGCGGCATGTCGGCCAGTGCAGCCTCCAGGCGGGCATAGGTGTCGCCCATCTCCGCCTTCATCCAGGGCCAGGGGCCGCCCCCGTGGGAGATGAAGTAAGTGGGCAGGCGCGGGCTGTTGATCGTGCTCATGGCGAAGGGCTCCTGAATCGTGTTGGGATGGACTTTAGATCTTTCGCGGGCCGCAATCGATGGCCGCACAATCAAGGTTCAGTTTCATTCCACGCAATCAAGACATGGACCGCCTCACCAGCCTGCGCCTGTTCCGGGAGGTCGTGGAATCGGGCAGCTTCGCCCGCGCGGCCGAGGCCATGGGCCTCTCCGCGCCCATGGCCAGCCGGCACATCGCCCAGCTGGAACGCAGCCTGGGCGCGCGGCTGCTGCACCGCTCCAGCCGGCACCTGAGCCTGACCGACGCGGGCCGCAGCTGGTACGAGCAGAGCAGCCGCGCCCTCGACCTGCTCGACAGCGCCGAGGCCGCGTTGGTGGCCGATGCCGACGCCACGCCGCGTGGTCGCCTGAAGGTGAGCGCGCCGGTGTGGTTCGCCACCCCGCGCATGGCCCGGCTGCTGGCGGACTACCACGTGCAGTGCCCCGAGGTGCTGGTGGACCTGCACCTGGCCAACCGGCGGGTGGACCTGGTCGCGGACGGCTTCGACCTGGCGCTGCGGGCCACGCAGGAGCCGGCCGCCGCCCTGATCGCGCGGCCCTTGTGCACGGTGGACTTCCACATCGTGGCCGCACCCGCCTACCTGGCGGCCCGCGGCACGCCTGCAAAGCCCGAGGACCTGGCAGGCCTGGGCGCCATCGTGCCCAGCTACGTGCAACTCGAAGGCCGGGTGCTGCGTGCGGCGGACGGGCGTCAGGCCATGCTTCGGCTCACGCCCGTGATGCGCTCGGACGACACCCACCTCACCCGCCATGCGGTGCATGCCGGCCTGGGCGTCGCCTACCTGCCGGTGTGGTTGGTGGATGAGGACCTGGCCGAGGGACGGCTGGTGGAGCTGCTGCCCGAATGGCGCACGCCGGCCACGACGCTGTTCGCCGTGTATGCGAGCCGGCAGTACATGGCGCCGGCGCTGCGCAGCTTCATCGACTTCCTGGCCGTCGCGCTCGGGCCGGCTGGCTGAACGATCTCGGGCGATGCGGGTTCCGCGCCGCCGCCATGGCCGACACGCGGACCGCCGACAGCGCCGCCGCTGAAGCGCACACGTCCTACAGGCCTGCCCCGGCGCCCGGCGCAACTTGCAGTCGTGCCAGGTCGAGCACCCCGCGGGAAAACGGGATCGGCGACACAGGCGCAGTCTTCCGTGCGTTGCGAAGGGGATGCCCGCCGCGAAGCCAGCAGGCCTGCCGATCCTGACGCCATTCCCCGCGGACGATCGCCGGCACACAAGGGGCGCCCTGCAGGGGCGCCCCTTCTTTTTGGCCGCGGCCGGTCATCGCCAGCCGACGCACCGCTGCCCTCTTCCGCAAAGCCCTGCTCGTCGTGCCGTCGCTGCACCGCCGGTACAGTGCCGGGCCTCGTTCAGGAGACACCGCGCTTGCTCTTCCGCTTCTTCGAAAAACTGCTCCAGCCCTATCCGCCCAACGAGCCTTCGCTGCCGCCCAAGGGCTTCTTCGCCTTCCTCTGGTTCACCACCGACGGCGTGCGCGGCAAGGTGGCGGCGCTGGCCTTCCTCACGGCCATCATGTCGGCCTTCGAGGCGCTGCTCTTCGGCATGCTCGGCCGGCTGGTGGACTGGCTGTCGGGCATCCAGCCCGGGCAGCTATGGGCCGAGCGCGGCGGCGCGCTCACCTGGCTGGCGGTCGCCCTCGCAGCCAGCGTGCTGGTGGTGGCGCTGCAGACCATCGTCAAGCACCAGGTGCTGGCCATCAACCTGCCGATGCGGCTGCGCTGGAACTTCCACCGGCTGATGCTGGGCCAGAGCATGTCCTTCTACCAGGACGAGTTCGCCGGCCGCATCACCACCAAGGTGATGCAGACCGCGCTGGCCGTGCGCGACACGCTGTTCGTGATGGCCGACGTGCTGGTGACCATGGCCACCTACGTCGCCACCATCGTGGTGCTGGCCGGGGTGTTCGCGGGCGGGCTGATCTGGCCCTTCGTCGTCTGGCTGGTGCTGTACCTGCTGGCCATGGCGTACTTCGTCCCGCGGCTGGGCCGCATCGGCAAGGCACAGGCGGATGCGCGCTCGGCCATGGTCGGGCGCATCACCGACGCCTACACCAACATCGCGACCGTCAAGCTCTTCTCCCACACCCGGCGGGAGGCGCAGTTCGCCCGCGCCGCCATGCAGGACTTCGTCAAGACCGGCTACACGCAGATGCGGCTGGTGAGCGCCTTCGAGATCGTCAACCACGCCCTGTCGATGCTGCTGGTGGGCGGCATGGCCGGCGTGGGCCTGTGGATGTGGAGCCGTGGTGAAGTGGGCGTGGGCGCGGTGGCCGCCGCCACCGCCATGGCCCTGCGGCTGCAGGGCATGTCGCACTGGATCATGTGGGAGACCACCAGCCTGTTCGAGGCCGTCGGCACCGTGCAGGACGGCATCAACACCCTGAGCCGGCAGCGCACCGTGGTGGATGCGGCCGATGCGAGGCCCCTGGTGGTCGAGCGCGGCGAGGTGCGCTTCGAGGACGTGAAGTTCAGCTATCGCCCGCCCCTGCTGCCCGGTGCCACGGCGCCCGCCGTGCAGGGCCGCACGGTGATCGACGGGCTGAACCTCAGCGTGCGGCCGGGCGAGAAGATCGGCCTGGTCGGCCGCTCCGGCGCGGGCAAGTCCACGCTGGTGAACCTGCTGCTGCGCTTCCATGACCTGGAAGGCGGCCGCGTGCTGATCGACGGTCAGGACATCGCCCACGTGACGCAGGATTCGCTGCGTGCGCACATCGGCATGGTCACGCAGGACACCAGCCTGCTGCACCGCTCGCTGTTCGACAACATCGCCTACGGCCGGCCCGACGCCACCGAAGCCGAGGTGCGCGCCGCCGCCGAGCGGGCCGAGGCCTCCAATTTCGTCGACACGCTCACCGACCCACAGGGCCGCCACGGCCTGGCGGCGCATGTGGGCGAGCGCGGCGTCAAGCTCAGCGGCGGGCAGCGCCAGCGCATCGCCATCGCGCGGGTGATGCTCAAGAACGCGCCCATCCTGCTGCTGGACGAGGCCACCAGCGCCCTCGATTCCGAGGTGGAGGCGGCCATCCAGCAGAGCCTGAACCGGCTGATGGAAGGCAAGACGGTGATCGCCATCGCCCACCGCCTGTCGACCATCGCGGCCATGGACCGGCTGATCGTGCTCGATGCCGGCCGTGTGGTGGAAGAAGGCTCGCACCGCGAGCTGCTGGCGCGCGGCGGGCTGTATGCCCGCCTGTGGGCGCACCAGAGCGGCGGCTTCCTGGGCGAGGACTTCGGCGACGAGGCCGAAGCGACGGCAGAAGCCGCGGCGCGCTGAGGTGCGGCCGGCCGGGGCCGACCGCCCAGCGCGGCTCGCCTGCGACAATCGCGGGTTTTTTCGCCGCGCCGCGCCATGGCCTACGCCGTCAAGGAAATCTTCTACACCCTCCAGGGCGAGGGCGCCCAGGCCGGGCGCCCGGCCGTCTTCTGCCGCTTCGCGGGCTGCAACCTGTGGTCCGGCCGCGAGGACGACCGTGCCAGCGCCCAATGCCGTTTCTGCGACACCGACTTCGTCGGCACCGACCGCACGCTCGGCGGCAAGTTCGCGACAGCCGAGCTTCTGGCCGATCAGGTCGCCGCCTGCTGGCCCGCGCCGGCCCACGACCACCGCTTCGTCGTGCTGACCGGCGGCGAGCCGCTGCTGCAGGTGGACGCCGCCCTCGTCGCCGCCCTGCATGCGCGCGGCTTCGCCATCGCCATCGAAACCAACGGCACCCTGCCCGCGCCTGAGGGCATCGACTGGATCTGCGTCAGCCCCAAGGCCGGCAACCCGCTGGTGCAGCGCCATGGGGACGAACTCAAGCTGGTGTGGCCGCAGGCCGGCATCGACCTGGCCGATATGGAGGCGCTGGACTTCGGCCGGCGCTACCTGCAGCCGCTGGACGATCCGCAGCGCGCCGCCCACACCCGCGCGTGCATCGACGTCTGCCTGCAGCGCCCGCAATGGCGCCTAAGCACGCAGACGCACAAAGTGATCGGCATCCGGTGAGCACGGCCATGGAGTTCGAATTCGAGCTGTCGCAGCGCTTCTTCTTCGACGCCGCCCACACGCTGCGGCGGGTGCACGACACCGCCAGCAGCCTGCGCGTGCATGGCCACACCTACCACGCGGAGGTGAGCGTGCAGGGCCTGCGCGAGGCCGCCACCGGCATGGTGATCGACCTGGCCGTGCTGCGTGCCGAGATCGAGACGGTGCGCCAGACGCTGGACCACCATCTCCTCGACGAAGTCCCCGGCCTGGGCACGCCCACGCTGGAGAACCTCTGCGCCTACATTGCCACCGCGCTGCGCGAGCGCCAGCTGCCCGTGTCGGCCGTGCGCGTGTGGCGCGAGGCCGGCGGCGACAGCTGCCGGCTCGTGCTGCCGCGCTGACGCCGCGGGCGCCGCCCTATGGTCCAATCGCGGGTTCGCGGCCCGCGCCGCAACCGATACGACGACGCTTCCTTCCGACGCACATGAGCACCATCCTGCAATCCCTCCCCACCGGCCAGAAGGTCGGCATCGCCTTCTCCGGCGGCCTGGACACCAGCGCCGCCCTGCTGTGGATGAAGAAGAAGGGCGCCCAGCCCTATGCGTACACCGCCAACCTGGGCCAGCCCGACGAGCCCGACTACGACGAGATTCCACGCAAGGCCCTGGCCTACGGCGCCGAGAAGGCCCGCCTGGTGGACTGCCGCCAGCAGCTGGTGGCCGAGGGCATCGCGGCGCTGCAGGCCAACGCCTTCCACATCTCCACCGGCGGCGTCACCTACTTCAACACCACGCCGCTGGGCCGCGCCGTGACCGGCACCATGCTGGTGGCCGCGATGAAGGAAGACGACGTCAACATCTGGGGCGACGGCTCGACCTTCAAGGGCAACGACATCGAGCGCTTCTACCGCTACGGCCTGCTGACCAACCCCGGCCTGAAGATCTACAAGCCCTGGCTGGACCAGACCTTCATCGACGAGCTGGGCGGCCGCAAGGAGATGAGCGAGTTCCTCATCGCCAACGGCTTCGACTACAAGATGTCGGTCGAGAAGGCCTACAGCACCGACTCGAACATGCTCGGCGCCACGCATGAGGCCAAGGACCTGGAACTGCTCTCCAGCGGCATCCGCATCGTCAACCCGATCATGGGCGTGGCCTTCTGGAAGCCGGAGGTCGAGGTCAAGGCCGAAGAGGTGCGCGTGCGCTTCGAGGAAGGCCGCCCGGTCGCCCTCAACGGCAAGACCTACGACGACCTGGTCGCCCTGATGGAAGAGGCCAACCGCATCGGCGGCCGCCACGGCCTGGGCATGAGCGACCAGATCGAGAACCGCATCATCGAGGCCAAGAGCCGCGGCATCTACGAGGCCCCCGGCATGGCGCTGCTGCACATCGCCTACGAGCGGCTGGTGACCGGCATCCATAACGAGGACACCATCGAGCAGTACCGCGTCAACGGCCTCAAACTGGGCCGCCTGCTCTACCAGGGCCGCTGGTTCGACCCCCAGGCCATCATGCTGCGCGAGACCGCCCAGCGCTGGGTGGCCCGCGCCATCACCGGGGAGGTGACGCTGGAGCTGCGCCGCGGCAACGACTATTCGATCCTGAACACCGAGTCGCCCAACCTGACCTACGCGCCCGAGCGCCTGTCGATGGAGAAGGTGGAAGACGCGCCCTTCTCCCCCGCCGACCGCATCGGCCAGCTGACCATGCGCAACCTCGACATCGTCGACACCCGCGCCAAGCTGGCCACCTACGTGCAGGCCGGCCTGCTGGCCAAGCCCGAGGGCACGGAGCTGCCGCAGATCAAGGACGACAGCAAGCGCTGATCGGCGGACGGGGCTTCCTCGGCCCCATCAAGACGAAAGCGGCCTCGTGGGGCCGCTTTTTTCATGGATGCGCCACAGGCGCCGGTGCCGCTCAGGCGGTGTCGGCTTCCAGCCGGTAGCCGATGCCGCGCAGGGTGCGCACGCCGACGCCACTGTCCACCAGCCGCTTGCGCAGGCGGGAGACGAAGGCCTCCAGCGCGTTGTCGCTGAGCGGGCCGTCCGCCTCCTCGGCCAGCTTGCGGGCCAGTTCGCGCTTGGCCAACACCTGGCCGGGTGGGCTCATCAGGGCCCAGAGCAGGCCGAATTCGCGCGCCGGCAGGTCGAGCGGCTCGCCATCGATGCGAAAGCGCCGGGCACGGCGGTCCAGTTGCAGGCGCCCCACGGCCACCACATCCTTCGCGCCTTCGGCACGGCGCACCAGCGCGCGCAGCCGCGCTTCGAGCTCGCCAGGATCGAAGGGCTTGCCCAGGTAGTCATCGGCCCCGGAATCCAGGCCGATGACGCGCTCGTCGGTGCGGTTGCGGGCCGTGAGCACCATGACGGGCGTGCGGTCGCCGCGGGCCCGGGCGCGGCGCAGGGCCAGCAGGCCACTGCCCAGGCCGCTGTCGGGGCGGGTGTTCTCGGGCAGGTTCAGGTCGAGCAGCACGGCGTCGAAGCCGCCGTTGGACCACTGCGCATCGGCCTCCTCGACCGTGGCGGCCAGGGCCACCGCGTGGCCCGTGTCGCCCAGGCTGCGGCACATCACGCCACTGAGCACGGCATCGTCTTCGACCAGCAGGATTCGCATGGCGGGCGAGGCTATCAGCGGGCCGGGGGGCAGGCAAATGAACGGTCAGCCGACCGTCAGACGCCCGTCGCCGGGGACAATGCGGCCCATGTCCCGCCCCTCGCCGAGCTGCCGGCTGCTGCCGCGCTTTCCCTCTTGAGCCTCCCGCCTGTCCCCCTGTCCTTCGCCGATGCGCTGACGACCGAGGCGATCCGGCGCATCGAGTCCGATGGTCCGCTGGAAGACCAGTCGGTGCTGCGCCAGCTTGCCCATGCGCCCGAACCCGCGCCCTGGCCACTGGTGCAGCGGGCTCGCCTGCTGGCCGAGCGCCTGGGCCTGCCCGGCCGGCTGGCCCGCGCCCGCGACCTGGCACCCCTGGTGCTGCTAGGCGTCGCCGCCCTCATGGTGGCGGCCGGCCTGGGGCTGGCGGGCGCGGTGGTGGATGCGCAGGAGCGCCGCATCAACGTCATCGCCTCGCTGGCGGGCCTGCTGGGCCTGCACGGCCTGTCGCTGCTGGCCTGGCTCGTGGCGCTGCTGGTGCCGGGCCAGGGCCGGGGCGGCGCCCTGGCTGGCCGGCTGTGGCTGGCCCTCACCGCGCGCACGGCCCTGGGCCGCGGACGCGAGGGCGCTGCGCTGCTGCAGGCCGGCGTCCAGTTGCTGGAGCGGGCGCGGTTGCTGCCCTGGCTGCTGGGCCTGGCCAGCCACCTGCTGTGGGCCATCGGCTTCGGCGTCGCCATCGCGGCGCTGCTGTCCGCCCTGGCCTTCCGCCGCTACACGCTGGGCTGGGAGACGACGCTGCTCGATCCCGCCGGCTTTGCCCGGGCCATCGATGCAATGGCATGGCTGCCCGGCCTCCTGGGTTTTCCGGTGCCGGATGCCACGCTGATTCGTGCCGCGGGCGATCCCGCCGCCCCGCCCGATGCGGCGGGCCAGGCGGTGCTGGCCTGGTGGCTGGTCGGCTGCGTGCTCGTCTATGGCCTGGTGCCGCGGCTGCTGTGCGCCCTGTGGTGCACCGCCCTGTGGCAGGCACGGCGCCGTCGGTTGCAGCCCGACTTCACCCTGCCCTACTACCGGCAGTTGCAGGCGCGGCTGGATGCCCTGGCACCCGCCCGGGTGGTCGACGCCGAGCCGGTGGCCGGACATGGCGCGGCCCTTCCCCGGCGCGCCCACGATGCGCCGGGCGCCCCGGTGCTGCTGGCCTTCGAACTCCCACCCGAGCAGCCGTGGCCGCCGGCCGACCTGCCGCACGACGTCCGGGCATGGGCCTGCGACGGCAGCGCCGCGGCCCGCGCCGCCGCCGTGCAACAGGTGGCGGCCTGGCGACCGCGGCGGCTGGTGGTGGCCTGCCAGGCCACGGCGAGCCCCGACCGCGGCACCGAGCGCCTGCTGCGCGAGCTGCTGCCCCTGGCCGCTTCGCTGCACCTGTGGCTGGTCGATGCCGACCAGGCCGACGAGGCGCAGCGCGCCCGTTGGCCGCGGTGGCTGCATGACACCGGCCTGGATGCACTCGTCGCCTGCCATCCGCGCTGGCAGTCCGCCCTGGCGGACTTGGCCCCCGGAGCGGCGACGCCGGAGGCGCCCCGATGACCCCGTCCACACCCCCGTCGACCACCCTGGACCGCGCCGCAGGCGCTGGCCCTGACGCGCCGACGCTGCGCATCGCCGTGGTGGGCCACACCAATGTCGGCAAGACCTCGCTGCTGCGCACCCTGACGCGGCGGGTCGACTTCGGCGAGGTCTCCGACCGGCCCGGCACCACCCGCCACGTGGAGCAGGTGGACCTGCGCATCGACGGCACGCCGGTCGTGCGCTTCCACGACACGCCGGGCCTGGAGGACGCCGTCACTCTGCTGGCCCACGTGTCGCAGTTGCCCGGCGATAGCCGGCCCGCCCGCATCCGGGCCTTCCTGCAGGGCCCCGAGGCGCAGGCCGCCTTCGAGCAGGAGGCCAAGGTGCTGCGCCTGCTGCTCGATGCCGATGCCGCCTTCCTGGTGATCGACACGCGTGAGCCGGTGCTGCCCAAGTACCGCGACGAGGTCGAACTGCTGGGCGCCTGTGCCCGGCCCGTGCTGCCGATCCTCAACTTCATCGCCCATGGCGCCAGCCGGGAGCCGCAGTGGCGCGCCATGCTGTCCGACGCCGGCCTGCATGCCGTGGTGCGATTCGACGCCGCCGCGCCCTTCACCGGTGCCGAGCGTGACCTGTACCACGACCTGGGCACCTTGCTGCCTGCACGCCGCGAGGCGCTGCGTGCCGTGGCCACGCACCTCCTGGCCGAAGCCGCCGCCCGGCATGCCGGCGCCTGCCATGCGATTGCAGGCACCCTGGTGTCCTGCGCGACATTGCAGCGGGTGGTGCCGACGGCGCAGTTGGCCGATCCGCAGCGCCGCGCCTCCGAGGTGGAGGCCCTGCGCGCCACCTTGCAGGACGAGGTGCGCGGCAACACCGCGGCGTTGCTCAGGCTGTATGGCTTCCGGTCCGGCGACGCGGCGGAGCCGCCGCTGCCGCAGCTGGAAGGCCTCGAAGGGATGGACCTGTTCAACCCCGAGCTGCTGCGTCAGGCGGGGCTGCGCCTGGGCCAGGGCGCGGCGGTGGGCGCGGTGCTGGGCGCTGCGGCCGATCTGGCGGTGGGCGGGCTGTCGCTGGGGGCCGGCGCCCTGCTGGGCGGCACCCTGGGCGGCGCGCTGGCCCAGGGGCTCGGCCCGCTGGGCCGCCGCCTGGCCGGACGCCTGCGCGGACAGCAGGCACTGACCGTGGAGGACACCGTGCTGTACGTGCTGGCAGAGCGCCAGTTGGCCCTGGTGCGGGCGCTCGAGGCGCGCGGGCATGGCGCGGTGGGCACGGCGGCCGTCGACACCGCAACCGCCGCCGTGTCACCCGAGCGGTCCGATGCCCTGCGCGCCGCCGTCCAGGCCACGCGCGTGGCGCGGGCGCATCCGGAGTGGCGGCCGACCGGTGCACGCCGGGCCGTGGTCTCGTCCGCGCGCGACGAGGCCGTCGAGCGCGTGGCGGCGCACCTGGTGCAGGCTGCGGGCCCCGCGGCCGAAAGCCGCGCTGCCCCCTTTTGACGCCTCGATTGCGGCCGGCCGATGGGCCGAATTCCCTCACAACGCGGACGGGCTTCCTACACCGGGCCCCTGGGCCGTCCGACGGCGGACGGCCGTCCGACCGGCCCACACTGCATTCCATCGCAATTCGAGGAGCTCCTCCGTGAACACCATCATCTACATCGTCGGTCTGGTCGTCGTCATCGCTGCCGTGCTCTCCTTCTTCGGCCTGCGCTGAGTGGCCCACCCATGGCTCGGCGCGACGCCGGGCCATCCGGCACCGGATGCCGCCGCACTGCGGCATGATCGGCGGATGACTTCCGCTGGTGCCGCCCTCTCCTCCCCTGCATCCTCCCCCTCCCCGCTCTCGGCCGATTCCCGGCCGCTGCTCATCGTCAAGACCGGCAGCACGCTCGACGCGCTGCGCGCCAAGCGGGGCGATTTCGACGACTGGATCGCCCGTGGCCTCGGCGTCGATGAGGGCGAGATCCAGGTCTGCGACCCGCGTGATGGCGGCCTCCTGCCGGAGCCGGGCACGCTGCGCGGCGTCGTCATCACCGGTTCTCATGAAATGGTCTCGCACCGCGCGCCTTGGAGCGAGCGCACGGCCGCCTGGCTGGCGCGCTGCGTGAAGGCCGAGGTGCCCGTGCTGGGCATCTGCTACGGCCACCAACTGCTGGCGCATGCGATGGGCGGCGAGGTGGACTTCCACCCGGGCGGGCTGGAGATCGGCACCGTGCCGCTGCGGCTGGCGTCCGCTGCGCAGGACGATGCCCTGTTCAACGGCCTGCCGGAGCAGTTCCCCGTCCAGGTCATCCATCGCCAGAGTGCCTTGCAGCTTCCGCCCGGCGCCGTGCCGCTGGCGTCCAACGCGCACGAGCCGCACCAGGCCTTCCGCATCGGCCGCTGTGCCTGGGGCGTGCAGTTCCACCCGGAGTTCGATGCCGAGGCGATGCAGGGCTACGTCCAGGCGCAGGCGCCCCATCTTGACGACCCCGCTGCGGTGGCGTCACAGGTCCGGCCCACGCCGGAGGCCGCCAGCCTGCTGGGCCGCTTTGCGCGGCTCGCCGCGGCCGGAACCGGACGGCAGACTACATCGGCCGCCGCCGTCGCCGGCTAGGGTGATGCGGTCTTTCAGCCCTTTCCAGGAGTGAACGCGCCATGTCCACCCACGCCTCTCCCGTCGACGCTGCCGCGCGTCGTCGGCATTTCTCGATGATCCGCGGCTTCCATCTGGCCGACTTCTTCACCCTGGGCAACGCCGCCTGCGGCATGGGCCTGGTGCTGCTGGCCATGGCCTATGTCGCCAGCGGCGATGTGCGGCATTTCTATGCGGCCGCCGTGCTAGCCCCGGCGGCGTTCGTGCTCGACATCTTCGACGGCCGCATCGCGCGCTGGCGGCAGACCCATTCCGCGCTGGGGCGCGAGCTGGATTCGTTGGCGGACGTGATCTCCTTCGGCGTGGCGCCCGCTGCCCTGGGCTTCGCGGCCGGCCTGCGCGGCGGCTGGGACGCGGCGGTGCTGCTGTACTTCGTGTGCTGCGGCGTGAGCCGACTGGCCCGCTACAACGTCACGGCCGAAACGCTGTCCGAAGGCGGCGACAAGGTGCGCTACTTCGAAGGCACGCCCATTCCCACCAGCGTGGTGCTGGTGGGGCTGCTGGCCTGGGCCGCAGCGCAGGACCGCCTGGGCGGGGCGCTGTGGGGCGGCAGCTGGGAGATCGGGCCGTGGACGCTGCATGCCTTCACATTGCTGTACGCCTTGTCGGGCACATTGATGATCAGCAAGACGCTGCGCATCCCCAAGTTCTGAACGCGCCCGACCGAGCGTCTGCACTCGCGCCGCTACCTCCGATCTGTTCCATGACCCATCCCGCACCCCAACTCACCCAGCATGCCAAGGGCCTGGCGCAATTGATCCAGCTGGCCTCGGCCGTGCCCCTGGACCCGGCCGTCGACCACTTCTATTTCCTTCGCCACGGCCAGACGCCGCGCAATGCGCTGCGGATCTTCCAGTCCTACGACGAGCCGCTGTCGGATCTGGGCCTGCAGCAGGCCGCGCTGGCCGCCGCCGTGCTGGCGAACGAGCCCATCCGCAGCATCGTCTGCAGCGACGCGCGGCGGGCCTTCGATACGGCCCACACCGTGGCGGCGCCGCTCAAGCTCACCCCGGTGGCGCGCGAGGTGCTGCGCGAGCGTCACTTCGGCTGCCTCGTGGGCACCTCGTCGGTGGACATCGACTGGGCATGCGCCCCCGAAGGCGGCGAGACGCTGGCGCAGTTCGTCGACCGCAAGCGTGCCGCCCTGGACGCCGCCCTGCAGGAGCCGGCGCCCGTGCTCGTCGTGGCCCACGGCGGCACCCTGTACGTGCTGGCGGCGCTGCTGAACGTGCCCGTGGATGCGGCGGTGCTGGGCAACGCGCAGCCCCTGCGTTTCGAGCGCGCCGCAGATGGCCGCTGGGGCGTGCGCGCGTTGCGGGCCGCTGACGGCAGCATCGCCGCTGTCGCCTGACACACGGCAGCGGCGCCTGTTGTGGGGCGGCGCACTGGTCATTGCGCCTACATTAACGATGAGTTGACTTTTTCTGACGCCACAGGCGGTTGATACCAGCCTTCATGAAATCCGTCCGCCGCCGTTGGCCCCTGGTGGTCAACCTGAGGCACTTGATCATTGCGCTGACCACGTCCAGCGCCGTGGTGTCGCTGCTGGCCACCTTCTACGCCAGCTACAAGGTGCAGCGCCAGCAATTGATCGCGCAGTCGCTCGAGTCCAACCTGGCCTATGCGAACAAGCTTGCCAGCAGCACCGACGACTACTTCAAGGGCGTGCTGCAGCAGATGGCCTACGCCGCCAGCCAGGTGGCCCCGGCGTTGCATGACGCCGAGCGCGTGGATGCCGAAGCCCGGCGCCTGCACCTGCAGACGGACAGCCTCAATTCGGTCGCCATCGCCGACAGCGCGGGCCGGGTGCTGGCAGATTCGCCCTCACAGCTCAACCTGCGTGGCTCGATGCTGCATACGCCGCAGGCCACCCAGGCCCTTGCGGCGGAGGGGCCGCGGGTCAGCGCGCCCTACCTCGCGCCCAGCGGCAACATGCTCGTGCTGGTCTCGCAGCCCATCGTGGCCACCGACGGCGCGCGCAAGGGCGTGATCCTGGGCGCGATCTACCTGCGGCAGGAGAGCGCGCTGAACAAGCTGCTGGGCACGCACTACTACCACGATGGTTCCTACCTCTACGTGGTCGACCGCCAGCGCCGCATCCTGTACCACCCCGAGGCGCAGCGCGTCGGCGCATTCATGGGCGTGAACGTGGCGGCCGACCGCATCGCCCAGGGCGTCTCGGGCAGCGAGGTGCTCGTCAACTCGCGGGGCATCGAGATGGTGGCGGGCTATTCCATCGTGCCCACCACGGGCTGGGGCATCGTCGTGCAACGGCCCCTGTCGGCTACGCTCGCCCCCATCGGTGCGCTGATGCGGCAGGTGATGGAGTGGACACTGCCGCTGGCCGCGGTGGCGCTCCTGCTGGTCTGGGCCTTTGCCTTGAAGATCGCCAGCCCGCTCCACGCCCTGGCGGCCACCGCTGCCAGTCACCAGCCCGGCGAGTCCGACGCGCGGCTGCGCTCGATCTCGTCGTGGTACTTCGAGGCGGCACAGCTCAAGAAGGCCATGCTGCGCGGCCTGGGCGTGTTCGACGGCAACCTGCGCCGGCTGCAGAAGGACGCGGCCACCGATCCGCTGACCGGCCTGGGCAACCGCCGGCAGTTCGATTTCAGCCTGGCCGTGCTGGCCGAGGGCGAGACCCCGTTCTGCGTGGTGCTGCTCGACATCGATTTCTTCAAACAGGTCAACGACCGCTTCGGCCACAACGTGGGCGACGCCCATCTGCGCCAGCTGGCGGCTCTCATGGCGGAAGGCCTGCGGCCCGAGGACCTGGCCTGCCGCATCGGAGGGGAGGAGTTCGCCCTGCTGCTGCCCCACACCGCCCTGCCCGAGGCGGTGGCCATCGCCGAGTCGCTGCGGCGCCGCGCGGCCGAGTCGGCTGCGCCCGGGGGGCAGGCCGCCACCCTGTCGCTCGGCGTTGCCCAGTGGCGGGGTCCGGACGACGACCTGGAGGCGGTGCTGAGGACGGCCGACGAACGCCTGTATGCCGCCAAGGCGCGGGGGCGCAACCGGGTCGTCTTCGACTGAGCGTCGCCGCGCCCTTGCAAATATCGGGCCAGGACTGCACCTGTGGGTCAGCATCGCCTGGCGCGCAACGCGTGCAGGACCCGCGACGTGGCGCGCCCCCACAGCGCCGCGCCGTCCGGGCGGCACGCCTTGGGCGTCCGGCGACGCAAGGCCCGGCACGGCCAGGGCCTTGCGCATCCACCAACCTGGGACACGCAACGCCATGGACGCTTCGAAGAACCACTACGACACACTGGGCGTGGCGCCCGACGCCACCGCCGACGAGATCCGCAAGGCCTACCGCCGCCTTGCGCGCAAGTACCACCCCGACGTCAGCAAGGAAGCCGACGCGCAGACGCGCATGCGCGAGATCAACGAGGCCCACGAGGTGCTCGGCGACCCCGCCAGGCGCGCCGAATACGACGCGATGGCCGAGCGCCTGCGCCGCGGCGCGACCATGGGGCACGGCGACGGCTTTGCGCCGCCGCCGGGCTGGGAAGACGGCTTCAGCTTCTTCCGCAGCGGCGGCCCGGGCGCCGGTGCCGAGGCGCCGGACCTCGGCGCCTTCTTTTCCGACCTGTTCGGCGCCGGCGCTGCCGGGCCCACGGGTGGCGGTGCCGCGCGGCGCACCCGCGCCGCAACGGGCGAGGACCGCCATGCCGCCATCGAGGTCCCGCTGGAATTCGCCCTGGCCGGCGGCGAGCGCGAGATCCAGTTGCAGGCGGTGGAGCTCGACGCCGGCGGGCGGCCCCGGCCGGTGACCCGGACGCTGCAGGTGCGCGTGCCGCGCGGTGTGCGGCCCGGGCAGCAGATCCGCCTGGCGGGCCAGGGCATGCCGGGCATCGGCGGCGAGCCGGCCGGTGACCTGTACCTCGAGGTGCGGATCGCGCCGCACCCGCTCTACCGCGTCGAGAGGCGCGACCTGGTCATGGATCTGCCCGTGACGCCCGCCGAGGCCGCGCTGGGTGCCGAGGTGGAGGTGCCGCTGCCGGGCGGCGGCACCGGGCAGGTGAAGGTGCCGGCTGCGGCGCGTGCGGGCATGAAGCTGCGGCTGAAGGGCCGCGGGCTGGGTGGCGACCTGTACCTGGTGCTTTCGATCGCCGTCGCGCCGGCCGACAGCGCGGCGGCGCGCGCGGCCTACGAGCAGCTCGCCAGGGCGACGGCCGGATTCGACCCTCGCCGCGACCTCGGCGCGCGCAGCCGCACGACCAGCACGGCATGAGGTAGGCGCTGCGGGCTCCGGACCGCATCGCCGCAGCGGCGGCGGCGCCGTCGCGCCACCGCCCGAGCCTTGGACAGCCATGCCGGCCGCGCTGCCGCCCGGCGTCCGATCCAGACAGTTTGTGCCGATCCCCTCTGTCACCGGAGCCGATGGGGCGGCCCCGCCGGCCGGGTCTGGCGCCATTGAGCCAGGGCAGTATATTCTTACCTTTTCATTATCGATACCAGGAGAGTAGGAAAATGGCCGCCACCGCCACGTTGTCCAGCAAGTTCCAGATTTCCATTCCCAAGGCCGTGCGGGACGAACAGCAGTGGAAACCCGGGCAGGAGTTCGTGTTCATCCCCAAGGGCAAGGGCGTGCTCGTGATGCCCGTGCCGGAGTTGGAGCAATTGGCCGGCATTGCCAAGGGCGCGCGCAAAGACGATTACCGTGACCGCGAGGACCGCTACTGATGGCGGCGCAGCGCGTGGTCGATACGTCGGCCTGGATCGAATGGCTCGATGGCAGCGCATTGGGCAAGAGAGTCGGCCAGCAATTTCCGCAGAAGGCGCAGTGCATCGTCCCCACCATCGTCCAGCTCGAACTGTCGAAATGGATGATGCGGGAAGTCGGCGAGGAAGAGGCCAACCAGGTGATGGCCTACACCCAGAAATGCGTGGTCGTCCCCCTGGACACCGCCATTGCCCTGCTTGCGGCGGACCTGCACCGCGAATACCGGCTGGCCACGGCCGACGCGATCGTGTACGCCACAGCCCGGCGCGTGGGCGCGGAGTTGCTGACCTGCGATGCCCACTTCAAGAACCTGCCGGACGTGGTGTTCTTCGCCAAGTCCGCGTAAGGGTCACCCAAGGACAGGCGTGACATCGACATGCGGCGCAAGGGCTGCATGCCGGGCGGCACTCAGGCGCCGCCGCCATGGACCCCATGGCCCAGATGCCGGCTGGCGGCAGAAGCGGCCTCGCGCAAGGCCAGGCCCACCGGCCCCTCGGGGTCGGGATCGAACCCGCCCGTGGCGCCCAGCGCCGTGATCACCGCCCGCACCCGACCGGCATGGTCGAACAGGGGCGCCGCGATGGCGCTGATGCCCGGCAGGTTGGTGTCGCGCACCCAGGCGCAGCCGGCGGCCCGCACGGACTCGCACAGCTGCGCGATGGGCCGTTCGTCCGCGAGCGAGGCCCGATGCCGCCCATCGGCCTGCGCCAGTTCCGCCTCGGCCAACGCACGCACGCGCGCCTCGTCGCCCAGCCACCCCAGGAAGGTGCGGCCCGTGGCCGACCACAGCATCGGCAGCACCGAGCCGACGCGCACGTTCACCGTGATCGGCAGGCCGGGCTCCTCGAAGCGGACGATGGTCGGCCCTTTGTTGCCCATCACCGCCAGGAAGCAGGTCACTTCGAGCGACTCGCGCAGGTGCACCAGTGCGGGCTCGGCCAGCCGGAGCGGGTCGGCCTGGCGCATGGCGGCCACGCCGATCTGGATGGCCGCCGCCCCCAGGAAGTAGTGCTGCGAGCCGCTGTCCTGCGTCACCAGTTCCTCTTCGACCAGGCTGGCCAGGTAGCGGTGGACCTTGGCGGGGCTTTCGCCCACGTGGGCGGCCAGGGCCGTCAGGCTGGCCCGCCCGCCCAGGCGCGCGAGGCCCTTGAGCACGGCCATGCCGGTTTCGGCGGACTGCACGCGCTGACGGCGTTCGCGGGCACGCGCGGGGGCTCCAGGCTCGGCCGATCCGGCGGTGGCGCCATCGGCTTCGGAAACAGAGGAATCGGGCAAGGGTGGAGGTCGGCGGGGCATGGTGCGCAAGGGAATCGGGTTAACCCGATCCGTGAGATTACGCAATGCGTATCAAAATTACGCCTATCAAAAACCCGAAGACGCCTTGTCGGGCGTCAAGATCTGGAGACTTTTCCAATGAAGAAGCTTCTGGCTTCCTGCCTGATGGCGCTGCCGTTGCTGGCGCCCGTCGCCTCGGCCCAGGCACAACAGGCCGCCTACCCGTCCAAGCAGATGCGCTGGCTGGTGCCCTATCCGGCCGGCGGTGGCTCGGACTTCCTGGCCCGCACCATCGGCCAGCAGCTGTCCACGCAGACGGGCCAGCCCGTGCTGGTCGAGAACAAGCCGGGTGGCAACACCGCCATCGCCGCCGCCGACGTGGTGCGCTCGCAGCCCGACGGCTACACCCTGCTTTCGGCCGACAACGGCACGCTGGTGTTCAATCCGGTGCTCTACAAGAGCCTGAGCTACAACCCCGGCAAGGACCTGGCGCCCGTCACGCTGATGGGCCGCTTCCCGATGATCCTGGTGGTCAGCCCCAGCGTCACGGCCAAGGACGCCAAGGAATTCATCGCCCAGGTCAAGGCCAATCCGCAGGGCATCAACTACGCCTCGGCCGGCGCGGGCAGCCCGCACCACCTGGCGATGGAGCTGCTCAAGACCGAGGCCGGCCTCAAGATGACCCATGCGCCCTACCGCGGCGCCGCCCCGGCCCTGGCCGACGTGGCGGGCGGCCAGGTGCCGGCCATGATGGTCGACCTGGCGGCCGGTGCGGGCTTCATCAAGGGCGGCAAGGTGCGGCCCCTGGCCGTGGCCAATGCCACGCGCCTGCCGCAGCTGCCCGATGTGCCGACCTTCGCCGAGCTGGGCTTCAAGAACGTCGAGGCCGCCGCGCTGGTGGGCCTGGTCGTGCCGGCCGCCACGCCAGCCGAGACGGTGAACGCCCTCAACAAGCAGGTGGTGGCCGCCATCAACGCGCCCGATGTGCACAAGAAGCTGATCGATTTCGGTGTCGAGCCGGTCGGCAACACGCCCGCGCAGTTCGCCGAACTGCTCAAGGGCGAGAACGCGCGCTGGCACAAGCTGATCCGTGACCTGAACATCACGCTCGATTGATTCTTCACCGGCGCCCGCGCTGTCTTCCGGGATAGCGCGGGCGTTTCGCTTTCCGGAGTTGCCGAATGACTGCCTCGACCGCCGACGCCCCTGCTTCCGCTCCTGCCGGCGGCTGCCCCTTCGCCCATGTCGCCGCGCCCGCACCGGCCGCGCCCAATGGCTGCCCGGTCAGCCATGGCGCCGCCGCCTTCGATCCCTTCAGCGACGGCTACCAGCAGGACCCGCCCGAGTACGTCCGCTGGGCCCGGGAGCAGGAGCCCGTCTTCTACAGCCCGCTGCTGGGCTACTGGGTGGTGACGCGCTACGAGGACATCAAGGCGATCTTCCGGGACAACCTCACCTTCAGCCCCTCCATCGCGCTGGAGAAGATCACGCCCACCGGGCCCGAGGCCAACGCGGTGCTGGCCAGCTACGGCTTCGCCCTCAACCGCACGCTGGTCAACGAGGACGAGCCGGCCCACATGCCGCGCCGCCGTGCGCTGATGGAGCCCTTCACGCCCGAGCACCTCAAGCACCATGAGCCGCTGGTGCGCCAGCTGGCGCGCGAGTATGTGGACCGCTTCATCGACGACGGCCGCGCCGACCTGGTGGACCAGATGCTCTGGGAAGTGCCGCTCACCGTCGCCCTGCACTTCCTGGGCGTGCCCGAGGAGGACATGGACACGCTGCGCCAGTACTCCATCGCCCACACGGTCAACACCTGGGGCCGGCCGAAGCCGGAGGAACAGGTGGCCGTGGCCCATGCCGTGGGCAACTTCTGGCAGTACGCGGGCCAGGTGCTCGACAAGATGCGCGCCGACCCCGACGCACCGGGCTGGATGCAGTACGGCATCCGCATGCAGAAGCAACTGCCGGAGGTCGTGACCGACTCCTACCTGCATTCCATGATGATGGCCGGCATCGTCGCCGCCCACGAGACCACGGCCAACGCCACCGCCAACGCGATGAAGCTGCTGCTGCAGCACCCCACCGCCTGGCGCGAGATCTGCGAAGACCCGGGCCTGATCCCCAATGCCGTCGAGGAATGCCTGCGCCACAACGGCTCGGTCGCCGCCTGGCGCCGGCTTGCGACCAAGGACGTGACCGTCGGCGGCATCGCCATTCCGGCGGGCAGCAAGCTGCTGATCGTCACCTCGTCGGCCAACCATGACGAGCGCCACTTCGCCGATGCCGACCTGTTCGACATCCGCCGCGACAACGCCAGCGACCACCTGACCTTCGGCTACGGCTCGCATCAGTGCATGGGCAAGAACCTCGCGCGCATGGAGATGCAGGTCTTCCTGGAGGAATTCACCCGCCGTCTGCCCCACATGCGCCTGGCCGAGCAGCAGTTCAGCTACGTGCCCAACACCTCTTTCCGCGGCCCCGAGCACCTGTGGGTGGAATGGGACCCGATGGCCAACCCGGAGCGCCGCGATCCGGCCGCCCGCGATGGCGAGCGCGCGCCGGTGCGCATCGGCGAGCCCACGGGCCATGCGCTGACGCGGCCCGTGGTCGTCGAGCGTGCCGAGCCGGCGGCCGAAGGCATCGTCCGCCTGCGCCTGGTGGCCGCCGATGGGGGCACCCTGCCCCGCTGGTCGCCCGGCGCGCACATCGACGTGGAGTGCGGCGACACCGGGCTGTCGCGCCAGTATTCGCTGTGCGGTGACCCGGACGATGCCCGTGCCTTCGAGATCGCCGTGCTACTGGAGGCAGAGAGCCGGGGCGGCTCGGCTTGGATGCATGCCCATGCCCACGAAGGCGCCCGCCTGCGCATCCGCGGCCCGCGCAACCACTTCCGGCTCGACGAAGGGGCGAAGCGCCTGGTGCTGATTGCTGGCGGCATCGGCATCACGCCGATCAGCGCCATGGCGCGGCGGGCGCAGGCGCTGGGCATTCCCTACGACCTCCACTACTGCGGCCGTCGGCGCGCCACGATGGCGATGGTGGACGAGTTGCAGGCACTGCACGGCGAGCGGCTGCACCTGCACGCGGGCGACGAAGGCCGGCGGCTGGACCTGGCCGAACTGCTGCGCGTGCCGATGCCCGGCACGCAGGTCTATGCCTGCGGCCCCACGCGCCTGCTCGATGCGCTGGCTGCCCACACCGCCCACTGGCCCGAGGACAGCCTGCGCGTGGAGCATTTCGCCTCCACGCTCGGCACGCTGGACCCGAGCCAGGAGCATGGCTTCGACGCCGAACTGAAGGATTCGGGCCTGACCATCGCCGTGCGGGCCGACCAGACGCTGCTTCAGGCCCTGCGCGCTGCCAACATCGACGTGCAGAGCGATTGCGAGGAAGGCCTGTGCGGCTCCTGCGAGGTGACGGTCATCGAGGGGGACATCGACCACCGCGACCGCGTGCTGACCCGCGCCGAGCGCGAGGAGAACCGCAAGATGATGAGCTGCTGCTCGCGGGCCTGCGGGCAGAAGGTGGTCTTGCAGCTTTGAACCGGTCGCCGATTCAGCGTCCCTATTCCGCCGCCGGGCCCTGAATATCCATGGATCGACTGACGCTCAAAAAAGACGGCAAGCCCAAACGACTGATAACCAACTGTCAATGCAACAGTGAAGCTTAAAGAATTGTTCACGTAAGCTTCCTTGGCATGGAAAGCCCACTCCGAGTGAGCAATGCGGCGCACTACCATTCCCGGCTTTCCGGGAGTGCACTCATGAAGCCATGTGCTTTTAGGCTTTTTGACAAAAAGAAAATAGACGTCTTATTGGCGGTCGGCGCAGCGCGCAAACCGCTGGCAATTCTTCTGGGGGGCGCATTGATTTGCGGGGCCGCCGGCGCACAGATCGTGATCAGCGACAGCGGCGTGGCGCCGGCCAATCCCGGCGCATTGCTCGAAATGGACAGCAACAGCCGCGGTCTTCTGTTCACCCGTATTCCCCTGACCGACAGCAGCACCTGGGGCCTGGCGGGCAGCCAGCCCGTCGATGGCATGGTGGTCTACAACACCACCTCGGGCAATGGCCTGGCACCCGGGCTCATGGTGTGGACCAGCGGCCGATGGGTGAATGTGAACGACACGTCGTACCTCAACGTCAACGCCGGCACTGCCGGCAATGCCTCGGCCGCCACATCGGGCGCCACCGGCACGGGCAGCATGGCGGTGGGGCCCGACGCCAGCGCCGCCGGGGGCCAGGCGCTGGCCGTCGGCCAGAACACCAGCGCAGCCGGCGCGGGCGCCGTCGCCGTCGGGCACAACGCGTCGGCCTCCGGTGCCGGGTCGGTGGCCCTCGGCGAATCCGCCACGGCCGACACCCCCAACAGTGTGGCCCTGGGCGCCGGCAGCCGGACCCGCCCGACCGTGGCCACGCCGGGCACGCGGATCGCCGGCAGCGACTACGCCTTCGCGGGCGGCAGCCCGGCCGGGGCGGTCTCGGTCGGGAGCAACGGCAGCGAGCGCCAGGTCCAGAACGTGGCGGCAGGCCAGTTGAGCCCCGCCAGCACGGACGCCGTCAATGGCAGCCAGCTCTACGCCACCAACCGTGCCGTGGAGGCCTTGAATGCGTCCACCGGGGTCCTGCAGAGCCGGGTCGACCGGCTGCAGGATCAGCTCAGCCGCCAGGGCTCCGCCCTGTCGGGCGGCATCGCGGCGGCTGCGGCGATGGCCGTCGTCACGCCGATGGACCAGCGGCGCTATCACCTGACCGGGTCGGTGGCGAGCTACAACGGCCAGGCGGGGGTGGGCATGAACCTCCTGCGTCGCTCGGACGACGGCCGCACGACGCTGCATGCCGGCGTCGGCTGGGGCACGGGCGGCAGCAAGGCCATCGCCCGGGTGGGCTTCGGCGTCTCCTTCGACTGATGGGCCGCAGATGGTCGCCGGAGGCCTCTTCTTCGACGCGACCGAGCCGGACGCGGCTGCTCAGGCCGGCCCCGCCCGGTCCGTGCGGAGCAGCCGCTCGCCCTCCGCGCGCCACCAGTCGATGAAGGCCCGCAGGGCCGGCGAGGTCTGGCGCCGGCCCGGGTAGTAGAGCTGGAAGCCGGTGCCCGGCGGGCACCAGTCGTCCAGCACGGCCACCAGCCGGCCGCTGCGCACGTGCGGCGCGGCCATCGCCTCGTAGACATAGGCCCAGCCGGCGCCGTCGAGCGCGGCCTGCAGCGCGAGCGGCTGGTCGTCGACCGTCAGCCGACCCGGCACGTCCAGCGCCACGCGCTCGGTGCCGCGGGCGAACTCCCAGTGATAGAGCTCGCCGTGCGGAAAGCGCTGGCGGATGCAGGGCCGGGCCAGCAGCGCCCAGGGGTCCTCAGGCGCGCCGTCCGCGGCCGCCAGCGCCAGCGTGCCGACCACCACGAAGCGCTACGGACCGCCCATCGGCAGGGCCACCATGTCGCGCGGCACCGCCTCCTCGAAACGGATGCCGGCGTCGCAGCCGGCGCCCACGATGTCCAGGAAGCCATCCTGCGTCTGCAACTCCAGCGCGATGCGCGGGTGAGCGGCGAGGAAGGCGGACATGACCGGCGCCATGATCAGTTGTGCGGCGCTGCGGGGCATGTTCAGGCGCAGCAGCCCGGCGGGCTCGCCCGCGGCCTCGTGCGCGGACTGCCAGGCGGCCTCCAGCCCGTCGAGATGGGGTCGCAGACGTGCCAGCAGTTGCAGGCCGACGGCACTGGGCGCGACGCTGCGCGTGGTGCGCTGCACCAGCGGCTGTCCCAGCGCTTCTTCCAGCGCCCGCACCGACTGGCTCACCGCCGAGGGCGTGACGCCCAGGCGGGCGGCGGCGCGGCGATAGCTCTGCAGTTCGGCCACCGCGGCGAAGGCGCGCAGCTGGCGAAGGTCGGGTGGCGACGGCGTCATGGGGCCGGATTGTGAAGCGGCGCTGCATGGGCCATGCAGCCTGCGCTGGATTGCCACGCTGGCGCCTGCGGACGACGATGCAGACCTGTCCAGCGTACTGGTGTACGCGCCGCGCTGGCGTCAGTTCCATCCGGGCCGGTGCCTGGCCCGCCAGCCAGGGGGCCCGCCGTCTTTCTTCCATCAGGCTTTCATGAGCATCCGCCCCGCCCCTTCCGATCCCGTTTCTGCCGCACCGCGCCCGCTCGCCGGCCGCCCGGTCTTCCCCGTCGGCCTCGGCTGCATGGGCATGAGCGAGTTCTACGGCGCCACCGACGACGCCGAATCGCTCGCCACGCTGCGCGCCGCAGTCGACCTCGGCGTCCAGCATTTCGACACCGCCGACACCTACGGCTTCGGCCACAACGAGCAACTGGTGGGCCGCTTGCTCGCCGGCCTCGCCGCCGCCGACCGCCAGCGGCTGACCGTGGCCACCAAGTTCGGCATCGTGCGCGAGCCGGGCCGTTACGAGCGGCGCATCGACAACACGCCGGCCTACATCCGTGCGGCCTGCGAGGCCTCGCTGCGGCGGCTGGGCACGGACCGCATCGACCTCTACTACTGCCACCGGCGCGACACCGCGGTGCCCATCGAGGACGTGGCCGGCGCGATGGCGCAACTGGTGGCCGAGGGCAAGGTGCGGGCCATCGGCTTCTCGGAGATTGGACCGGAGAGCCTGCGCCGCGCCCATGCGGTCCATCCGGTGGCTGCGCTGCAGAGCGAGTTTTCCCTCTGGGAACGCGGGCTGGAGACCGAGCTGCTGCCGCTCACCCAGCAGTTGGGCGTCGCTCTCGTCGCCTACAGCCCGCTGGGCCGCGGCATGCTGACGGGCGCCCTGCCGGCAGCGTCGGAACTGGAGGAAGGCGACTTCCGCCGGGCCCTGCCCCGCTTCAACGGCGAAGCGGCCGAGGCCAACCGGCGGCAGGTGAAGGCCCTGAAGGCGCTGGCGGCGCAATGGGATCTGCCCGCCACACAACTGGCCCTGGCCTGGGCGCTGCACCGCGGCCCCCACGTGCTGCCGATCCCGGGAGCGCGGCGGCAGACGCATCTGACGCAGAACGTCGGCGCCGCAGGCGTGGCGCTCGACAGCGCGCAGATGGCGGCGCTGGACCGGCTTTTCTCGCCCGGGTCGGCCGCCGGCGCGCGGTATCCGGATGCGGGCTGGGCCGGCATCGAGGGCGCCGACGGTTTGCCACGGTAGCCTCTGTTGCGGCGGAAGTCGGCGCCTTGGACCGCCCGCGACTCAGCGTCCTCCCCCGGCCGACGGCAGCGGCTCACGACTCCGCGGTGAAGCCGATCTTGCGCACCAGCGGACCCCAGCGCTCGGTCTGCGCCCGCTGCGATTCGGCCATCTCCTCCGGCGACGACACGGAGGCCACGAGACCCACGCCCGCCAGCGAGTCGACGACGGCACGGTTCGCCATGGCAAGGCGCAGGGCCTCGTTGGCGTTCTTCACCACACTGGCCGGCGTTCCCGCCGGTGCATAGAAGCCGAACCATTCCTCGCTGCTGAGCATCGGGAAGCCCTGCTCCGCAAAGGTCGGCACCTCGGGCGTGAAGACCGTCCGCCGCGGCCCCGAAGTGCCCAGCAGGCGCAACTTGCCGGCCTTGTAATGCGGCAGCAGATCGCCCGTCGTGGTGAACATCACCGGGATCTGGCCTGCCACCACATCGGCAATACCGGGCACGGCGCCCCGGTAAGGAACCTGGACCAGCGGCAGCTTGGATTCGAGCCCCAGCAGCGCGCCCAGGAAGTGCGAGGTCGAGCCCGCGGCCGGCGAGCCGTAGCTGGCGAACTGCGGATTGGCCCGGACCCAGGCCACGTAGTCCGGCAGCGTCTTGACCGACGCCGGAACCATCGGGCCGACGGCCATGGCCTGTGTGGTGGTGGCGGCGATGCCCACGGGCACGAAGTCGGCCACCGGGTCGTAGCCCAGCTTCTTGTAGACGAAGGGGAAGATCACCATGCACGAGTACGGCGTGCACAGCAGCGTCTGGCCATCGGGCGCCGCGCCTTTGACCGCCATGCAGGCGATCTGTCCGCCGGCGCCCGACCGGTTGTCCACGATGGCGGTCTCGGCAAAGCTGCCGCCCAATTTCTCGGCCACCCGGCGTGCCACCAGGTCGGTGGTGCCACCGGGGGCGTAACCCACGACGATCCGGGTGGACTTCAGGGGTGCGGGCTGCGCCCGTGCTGAAGTGATGGCCAGGGGCGGCAGCACCAGGGCGGCGGATCCGGTGGCGACGAGTCGGCGGCGAGTGAGCATGGAAACTCCAGGTTCAGGGTTGACGGAAATCGGACAGCCGCGCGTTCAGATGGCGCAGTACCCGCCATCGACCGGCAGCGTCACACCCGTGATGCAGGCAGCCTGGTCCGAGGCGAGGAAATGAACGGCATGGGCCACATCGGCCGGCAGGACCGTGCGATGGAGCGGCACGCGCTCCAGGAAGGCGGAGAGCGCCTTGGGATCGCGGCGGGTGCCTTCCGTCATGTCGGTTTCCGTGATGCCCGGCGCCACGGCATTCACCCGGACGCCGTCGCCGCCGAGTTCGAGCGCCAGGGCCTGGGTCAGCTGCTTCACGCCGCCCTTGGACGCGGTGTAGGCCGCCGAATTGCGCACGGCCACGAATGCGTGGATCGACGCCACATTGACGATGCAGCCACGCGTCTGCCGCAGTTGGGGCGCGAAGGCCCAGGCGGCGTGGAAGCATCCGTCGAGGTTGACGGCCAACGTGCGGCGCCAGTTGGCAAGGCTGCCGGGCTCGTCCAACGCGCTGCGTAGCAGGATGCCAGCGTTGCTGACCAGCACGTCGCAGGGCCCCAGGCGCGCGCGGGTCGCCTCGGCTGCCTCCTGCAGGGCCTCGGCCTGGGCGACGTCGCTCACGCATTCCAGCACCGGCACACCGGTCGCCTGGACCTGCGCCGCCGCCTCGCGCAGCCGAGCGCCATCCACGTCCACCATGGCGATGGCCGCACCCTCGCGCGCAAAGCGATGCGCTACGGCCAGGCCAATGCCCTGCGCGGCGCCGGTCACGACGACGACGCGACGTTCGAGGGATCCGGAAGACCCGGCCATGTCCGACATCCGCTTCAGGCTGCCAGGAAGGCCAGCGTCCGCGTGCGCGCGAGTGCAGCGGCCTCGGCGTCGAAATGCTCGCCGCCCGGGCGGGCGAAGGCGTGGTCGCAACCCGTGTAGACGTGGGCCGGCATCCGGTCCTGCAGCGCTGCCCGCGCCAGGATGGTCTCGCGTGCTGCGGGCGGCACGAACCCGTCGAGCTCCGCGATGTGAAGCAGGCAAGGGGCCGCATCGACGCGCTGGGCCGGCAGCAGATCCTCCAGACCGACGCCGTAGTAGCTCACGGCCGCAGCGATCGGCGTGGACAGCGCCATCATCACGGCCAACCGTCCGCCCAGGCAGTAGCCAAGCGCGCCGACCTTGTCGCCGCGGCCCTGGGCCTGGAACCATTGGCGCGCGGCATCCAGGTCGTGGACGGCGCGTTCGAAGTCCATGCCCTGCATGAGCGCAATGCCCTGCTGGAACTGCGCGGGCACGCGCGGATCCAGCCGCACGCCCGGCTGCTGCCTGGCGAACAGATCCGGGCACAGCACCTCGAAGCCCTCCAGGGCCCAGGCCTGTGCGGCCTGCTCCATGGCATCGTTGATGCCGAAGATCTCCTGGATCAGCACCAGGGGACGCCCGGTGCCGGAGGCGGTGGGCACGTGGAGGGCAGGCAATGAAAAGCCGTCGCCGGCGGGGATCTGGATGAGTTGCACGTCGTGTTCCTTTGGATGGATGAGCGCCTCAGGCGGGTGCCCGATGGCTTTTGAGTTCGATGGAAATGAGTGCCGGGTTGTGGATGGAGCGCACGTACTCGATCAGCACATCCCCCGGTGCATAGAGCCATGCCTGCACCTGGAGCCCAGGCGCGCCTTCGGACAGGCCCAGCGCAGCGGCGGCGTCTGCATTCAGCGCACAGGCCGAGACGCAGTGCCGGATGCTGTGCACCGCAAGCCCGTATACCTTCTCGACGAGCGTGTAGACGCCGTCGACCTCCTCGGCCAGGAAGGGCGTGATGCCCGCGTATTTGTTGTCGACATAGACACGGGTCCAGGTGCACGGCGTGCTGGCTCCCTGCATGTGGCGGACACCGTCGATCGCGAGCCAGTAGCCGGTGCTGCTCGGCACGCCGACGAGGCCGGTGTCGGGCTCTCCCTTGACCGTGGCATGGCCATGGATACGCATGGCAGTCTGGCCAGCCAGCCTCAGGGCGTGTTCGAGGCCGTCCATCTGCTGCACGTAGGCATCGGCCATCGCAGCGGCGATGACTTTGGTTCCTACCTTACGTACACGCTGGACCACCCCACCCTTTTCGAGGATGTCGAGCGCCTGCCGAAGCGTGACGCGGCTCACCCCAAGCTCCTGTGCAAGATCGATTTCCTTGGGCAAAACGGTGCCGACGGAGCGCACGCCAGACTTGATCTGCTCGAGCAGCGTCACGCTGACCTGCCGGTACAGCGGTTCACTCGCGAAATTTGATCTGGTCTTTTTCATAAGGTACTAACCTAATAATAGATGGGATGAGGTTGCGCGCGCAAGCGCTTTGATGCGGCGCACGCATGCAGCAGCGATGGAGCGCCGGGCGGCGCTACGCCGAGGATTCGAACCGAGCGGTGCGGAAACTGCGCAAAACAGTGCGCGCCGCGCCTGCAAAGGGCAGCGACACAAAGAGGCGTGGGAGCGAGCAGTCTGCGCAGCGGCTCCCGCCACGCAACGCGAGCCGCAGGGAAATGCCGGGCGTGCCGGGCGGGAATGCCTTCGAACCGATGCGCGGATGCGGCCGCTGCAGGATGGGCTTCGGCAGCCTCGCGCCGCCTGTGGCGCCGACCCGGGCGTCAGCCCTTCTGCACCATCCGTATCACGCTGGAGAAGTCCAGCGCACCATGCCCCGCCAGGCTGTGCGCCGCATAGAGGCTGCGCGCCAGCCCGCCCAGCGGCGTGCTGGCTTTGACGGCCATGGCGTTCTCCTGCGCCAGGCCCAGGTCCTTGAGCATCAGGTCGGTGCCGAAGCCACCGGCGTAGCCCTTGGAGGCCGGGGCGGTCTCCATCACGCCGGGCAGCGGGTTGTACTTCTCCAGCGCCCAGTTGCCGCCGGAGCTGCGGCGCATGATCTCGGAGAGCACCTTCGGATCCAGCCCGTTGGCCACGCCCAGGGCAATGGCCTCGGAGGTGCCGATCATCAGGATGCCCAGGAGCATGTTGTTGCAGATCTTGGCCGTCTGGCCGGCGCCGGGGCCGCCCGCGTGGAAGATGTTGGCGCCCATCTTTTCCAGCACCGGCCGGGCCCGGGCCAGGTCGGCCTCGCTGCCGCCCACCATGAAGGTCAGCGTGCCGGCGATGGCCCCGCCCGTGCCGCCGGACACCGGCGCGTCGATGACGGCGATGCCGCGTGCGGCGCCGGCCTCGGCCACCTGGCGCGAGGTGGCGGCGGCGATGGTGCTCGAATCGATGACCAGCGTGCCGGGCGCGATCTGCGCCAGCAGGCCGCCCTCGCCAAGGTAGAGCGATGCCACATGGGCGCTGGCCGGCAGCATGCTGACCACCACCTCGGCCCCGCTCACTGCGGCGGCGGCCGACGCGGCGATGGCCACGCCCTGGGCCCGCAGCGCATCGCACGCGGCGGCCGACAGGTCGAAGGCGCTGACGACATGGCCGGCCTTGTGCAGATTCAGGGCCATGGGGCCGCCCATGTTGCCGAGGCCGATGAATGCGATCTTCATGTGTGTCTCCTTGGATGTCTTGGGTGATGTCAGCGGACGAGAAGGCCGGCCTGCGGGTGCGGTGGTCGGTGCTGGTGCCTTGGGAGCAAGCGCGACGGCTGCGGAGGAGCCGCCCGCCGCCGCTCAGCGCAGCGGCACCAGCTCCGGCGCCATGTCGCCGCGCTCGCGCAGGTGGTCCTGCACGAACTCAGGGGTGATTTCTTCCAGCGTGGCCGGCTGCCACTTGGGGTTGCGGTCCTTGTCGACCAGCACGGCGCGGATGCCTTCGGCGAAGTCCTTGTGCGCGCAGAAGCCCAGCGAGGCCCAATATTCCAGCCGGAACACCTCCGCCAGCGACATGCGGGGCACACGGCGCCAGAGTTCCCACGACAGCGCGATGGAACTGGGCGCGCCCTTGGTGAAGGCGGCGGCAGCGTTCTGCAGCCAGGCGTCGTCGGCCTTCACGGCACGCAGCCGCTTGGCGATGTCCAGCAGGTCGTCGCCGGCCATCAGCGACTCGATGGTGTCGTAGTGCTCGCGCAGCTTCGACGGCAGGCGCGGCGCATCCTCGGCCGCGGTGGCGAGGATGCGGGAGAGCAGCGCGCGGTCGGCCTCGCCCTGCCCTTGCCAGGCCGTGGCGCCGATGGCCTCCAGCACCTGGGGTTTGCGGGCCTGCGGCACCAGCACGTCGGCCAGGCCTGCAAAGATGGCATCGGCGGCGTTGATCTGCGCGGCCGTCAACGCCAGGAAGAGGCCCGTGCGCCCCGGCGCGCGGCGCAGGAACCAGCTGCCACCCACGTCGGGGTACAGACCGATGTTGATCTCGGGCATGGCGATGCGGCTGCCTTCGGTCACCACGCGGTGCGAGGCACCCACCATCAGGCCGACGCCGCCGCCCATGACGATGCCGTGGCCCCAGCACAGGAAGGGCTTGGGGAAGGTGTGGATCAGGTGGTCGAGCTCGTATTCCTCGGCGAAGAAGCGCTCGGCGTATTCGTTGCGGCGCTCGCCGCAATCCAGCAGCGTCTGGTAGAGCTGGCGCAGGTCGCCGCCGGCGCAGAACGCTTTTTCGCCCGCGGCCTGCAGCAGCACGCCGACGACCTGGTCGTCGGCCGCCCATTCGCGCAGTTGGGGCGTGAGCAGCCGCACCATGTCGACGGACAGCGAGTTGAGGGACGCCGGCGCATTGAGCGTGGCGACGCCGAAGCGTCTGCCATTGGCGGTGGGCAGGGAATCGAAGAGGACGACAGGTTCGGTCATGGGCGGGGAGCTTAGCGACGCAGGGCGCGCGGCGATATCAAGGACGGGACTGCAGTGAGATTCGTTTGGCGGCTCGGCGAGGCGTGACTGGACGTCAGCGCAGATCCGCATCGCCATCGAGCAGCTTGCGCGCGACGATGAGCCGCATGATCTCGTTGGTGCCTTCCAGGATCTGGTGCACGCGCGCATCGCGCAGCAGGCGCTCCAGCGGAAAGTCGCCCAGGTAGCCATAGCCGCCGTGCAGTTGCAGGGCCTCGTTGCAGACGGTGAAGCCGGCGTCGGTCGCAAAGCGCTTGGCCATCGCGCAATAGGTGCTGGCATCGGCATGGCCGGCGTCGAGCTTGCTGGCGGCCAGGCGCACCATCTGCCGGGCGGCGACCAGCTCTGTGGCCATGTCGGCCAGCTTGAACTGCAGGGCCTGGAAGCTGGCCAGCGGCTTGCCGAACTGCTGGCGCTCGTGCAGGTAGCGCCGCGCCGCATTCAATGCGCCCTGCGCGGCGCCCACCGAGCAGGTCGCGATGTTGATGCGGCCGCCGTCCAGCCCCTTCATGGCGATGCGGAAGCCCTCGCCCTCCTGGCCCAGCAGGTGGTCCGCCGGGATGCGCACGCCGTCGAAGTCGATGGTGCGGGTGGGCTGGCTGTTCCAGCCCATCTTGTGTTCCTTCTTGCCGTAGCGGATGCCGGGCGCGTCGGCCGGCACGGCGAAGGCAGAGATGCCCGACGGCCCGGCGCCGCCGGTGCGGGCCATGAGCACCAGCACGTCGGTCGAGCCCGCGCCGGAGATGAAGGCCTTGCCGCCGTGGATGACGTAGTGGTCGCCGTCGCGCTCGGCACGGGTCTTGAGCGAGCCGGCGTCCGACCCAGCGCCCGGTTCGGTCAGGCAATACGAGGCCAGCTTGCGGCCGGCGGTCAGGTCTTCGCCCCAGTGCGCGCAAACGGCGTCGGTGCCCCAGGTGCCGAGCATCCAGGTCGCCATGTTGTGGATGGTGATGAAGGCCGTGGTCGAGGGGTCGACCGCAGCCATCTCTTCGAACACCAGCGCCGCATCCAGCCGCGGCAGGCCCAGCCCGCCGATGCGCTCGGGCGCATAGAGGCCGCAGAAGCCCAGTTCGCCGGCCTTGGCAATGGCCTCGCGCGGGAAGATCGCTTCGCGGTCCCACTGCGCGGCATGGGGCGCGAACTCGCTGGCGGCGAAGTCGCGGGCAGTGTCGGCGAAGGCGCGTTGTTCTTCGGTCAGTTCAAAGTCCATGGTGCTTCTTGTCTCTCTTGGCGCTTGGACGGCTTGTTTGTGCCGCGTTGTCTCGGCTTGGTCTGCTCAGGTGCGCAATTGACTGGCTGTGCGTTCTCGGTCGGCGCAATTTGTACGGTGGGGGCGGCGCGCGAGAACCGGCCCGCCGCGGGCTCGGAGTGAGGCGGTCGGCACTGCGTGCCGACTCCGCTGCGATGCTCCCGAACCCGGCCCGCGGCAGAACTCGCTGCGCGCTCGCGCGCTCCGCTCAAACAACTGCCGCGAGTCAGATCACGAAGCAGGCCTGTCCTTCGGCAGGCCTGCGGCCGGGTTCGCTGCGCTTCTCGCCGCCTCACACATCGCCCACGGCGGGCCGGTCCTCGCGCGCAGGGACGCTGCGCATCATCGTGCCGGCACGGGCGTCCGCGCCCGACATCACCTGCCGGTTGGCCGCATGTGCCACCGAGGCCGCAATCCCTGCCCGCCACGGATTGCAGCCTACGCCGTCGCCCGACCTTGGATGTCCAGAACACCTTCGGCATGGCGCGAGACGGACGTGACGCGCCGACGCCATCGCCTGGGGCCGCCGCGACGCCCGCCATGCCCAGAACGGTCACACCGACACAGACGTGTCGACACCGGGATTCGCGCGCAGCTTCGGTTCCGGCCCGGGCGGCGGTGGGTAACGCGGTGTGCGCCTGTGAGGCGCCGAGAAGCGCAGTGCATCCGGCCGCAGGCCTGCCGAAGGACAGGCCTGCTTCGTGATCTGACTCGCGGCGTTTGTTTGAGCGGAGCTGCCGCAGGCAGCGCAGCGAGTTATGCCGCGGGCCGGGTGCGCGAGCATCGCAGGGGAGTCGGCACGCAGTGCCGACCGCCTCACTGAAGCACGCCGCGTTACCCACCGCCGCCCGGGCCGGCGCGCCCGCCTCGAACACCGAGCGCACCACGACCGGAGACATGGCAACGGTACTCACACAGTCGGACTTACAACGAGCACCGGGCCCCAGCACCAAGTTCACTTCAACGAAATCGTCGTATTGACCCCCTGCGACACCGTCGAGTCGTCGAACCACCGCGCCGTCACCGTCTTGGTCTGCGTGTAGAACAACACCACCTGCTTGCCGTAAGGCCCCAGGTCCCCCAGCTTCGAGGCCCGCGATCCCGTGAACGAGAACAGCGGCACCGGCACCGGGATCGGCACGTTGATGCCCACCTGTCCCACGTCGATGTCCTCCTGGAACTTGCGCGCCGCCGCGCCCGACTGCGTGAAGATCGCCGTGCCGTTGCCGTTCGGATTGGCGTTGATGAACTCGATCGCCTCGTCCAGCGACGACGCTTCGGCCAGGCACAGCACCGGCCCGAACACCTCCTGGTCGTAGATCGACATGCCCGGCTTCACGCCCGAGAAGACCGTCGGCCCGACGAAGTTGCCCTTCTCGTAGCCGGCCACCTGCGGGTTGCGGCCATCCAGCTCCAGCGTGGCGCCATCGGCCACACCGCGCTCGATCAGCCCCACCACCCGGTCGCGCGCCGCGCACGACACCAGCGGCCCCACGTCCGTGCCCTTCTCCGTGCCGGCGCTCACCTTCAGCGTCTTGGCCTTCTCCACCAGCTCGGGAATCCAGCTTTGCGCCTCGCCCACCAGCACCGCCACCGACACCGCCATGCAGCGCTGGCCCGCGGCACCGAAGGCCGCGCCGGCCAGCGCATTGAGCGTCTGCTCCTTGTTGGCGTCAGGCATCACGATGGCGTGGTTCTTCGCGCCCATCATGCATTGCACCCGCTTGCCGGCCAGCGTGGCGCGGTTGTAGACATGCGTGCCCACCTTGGTCGAGCCCACGAAGCTGATCGCCTTGATGTCGCGGTGGTCGCAGATGGCGTTGACCACCTGCTCGCCGCCGTGCACCACGTTCAGCACGCCGGGCGGCACGCCCGCCTCCAGCGCCAGCTCGACCAGGCGCATCGTCACCATCGGGTCCTGCTCGCTCGGCTTGAGCACGAAGGTGTTGCCCGTGGCGATGGCCATCGGGAACATCCACAACGGGATCATGGCCGGGAAGTTGAAGGGCGTGATGCCGGCGCACACGCCCAACGGCTGCAGCAGCGTGTACGTGTCCACGCCCCCCGCCACGTTGTTGGCCAGTTCGCCCAGCTGCAGGTTGCCGATGCCGGCCGCATGCTCCACCACCTCCAGGCCGCGGAACACATCGCCTTCGGCGTCCGGCAGCGTCTTGCCCTGCTCGGCCGTGAGGATGGCGGCCAGCTCGCCCATGTGCTCGCGGATCAACTGCTGCAGCTTCAGGAAGATGCGCGCCCGCTGGCCGATGGCCGTCTTGCGCCAGGTCTTGAAGGCCTTCTGCGCCGCGGCGACGGCGGCGTCCACCTCGTCGGGCGTGGCGAAGGGCACGCGGGCCAGCACCTCCTGGGTGGCAGGGTTGACCACGTCGCGCCAAGCGGTGCTGCGGGATTCGACGAACTCGCCGCCGATCAGCAGTTTGACGGTGGGCACCCGCGATGCGGGCGTGGGGGTGGCAGTCATGGCTTGTCTCCAGATGGGGCGGCGCTTGTGCCGCCGATGTGATCCGCCGCAGGATAGCTTTGCACTTTTGCCCCAGCAATAGACAAAAATTCGCGTCGCCTTTGCAAAATTGCAGACCATGGACTGGGACAACCTGCGCTACTTCCTCGAACTCGCCCGCGCCGGCACGCTGATGGCCGCGGCGCGCCGGCTGGCGGTGGACCACACCACCGTCGCGCGCCGCATCCAGGCGCTGGAAAAAGCCCTGGGCGCCGCCCTCTTCACGCGCGAGGCCGGCGGACATCGCCTCACCGAGGCCGGCCGGCAACTGCAGCCCCAGGCCGAGGCCATGGAGGCCGCCTTTCACGCGGTCGAGCGCACCAGCCCGGCCCTGGCACCGCAGGAAGGCCTGTCGGGCACCGTGCGCGTGGGCGCCACGGAAGGCTTCGGCACGCGGGTGCTGGCACCCGCGCTGGCCGCATTCGCCGCAGGCCATCCGCGCCTGACCATCGACCTGCTCGCCTTGCCGCGCCTGCTGCAGCTGTCGCGGCGCGAGGCCGACATCGTGATCGCGCTGGAGCGCCCGGCGCGGGGCTCGGTGGTGGCCACGCGGCTCACGGACTACAGCCTGCGCCTGTACGCCTCGCACGACTACCTGGCGCGCCATGCACCCATCTCGCGCCGCGAGGACCTGCGCGGCCACGCCTTCGTCAGCTACGTGGACGACCTGCTCTTCTCCAAGGAGCTGCGCTTCCTGGGCGAGCTGCACCGGCCCGATGGCTTTTCGCTGCGCAGCACCAGCGTGCTGGCCCAGCACGAGGCGGCCGCCGCCGGCGCCGGCATTGCCGTGCTGCCGGCCTTCGTCGCCGAAGGCGACGCGCGGCTGGCGCCCGTGCTGCCGGCGCTGGCGCGTTTCACGCGCACCTTCTGGATGTCGATGCCCGCTGAAGGCAAGCAGCAGCCGCGCATCCTGGCCGTGTGGAACCTGCTCAAGACCGTGGCAGAACGGGAGCAGACCCGGCTTCTGCCACCCGCGGCCTGATCAGCGCAGCACCACGCGGGGCGGCGACATCTGCACCTGGTTGCGGCCACTGGTCTTGGCGGCATAGCAGGCGGCGTCGGCGGCGGCCACCCAGTCCTGGGCCGTGCGGATGTCGGGCGTCAGCTCGGCCACGCCGATGCTGGCGCCCACGCGCAACTCCTGCTCTTCCCACGGCACGACGATCTCCTGGACGGCCGCGCGGATGCGCTGGGCCACCGCCAGAGCCGCCATGCCGCTGCACTGCTCCAGCAGCAGCGCGAACTCGTCGCCGCCCAGCCGCACCACCAGGTCGCCCGAACGCGACTGCGCCGCAATGGCCTGCACCACCTGCTTGAGCACCTCGTCGCCGGCCAGGTGGCCGGCCGTGTCGTTGATGGGCTTGAAGTGGTCGAGGTCGATGAAGATCAGCACCGCGGGGCTGAACAGCTCCCGGTTGCCCATCACGCGCGCAATGCGCTGGTCGAAGAACATGCGGTTGGCCGCACCGGTGAGCGGGTCGTGCCGGCTCTGCCACTCCAGGCGCTGGCGCACCAGCTTCTGCTCGGTGACGTCGGCCACCGTCCAGATCTCGCCCAGCGAGAGGTCGTCCCAGTCCACCGGCCGGCTGCGCAGGTTGGCCCAGAAGCCCAGGCCGTCGCTGCGCCGCAGGCGCCAGTCGCCGCCATAGGGCACGCCCAGCGCGGCGGCGCCGCGCGCGGCCTGCAGGAAGCGCTGGAAGCCATCGGCTTCCTCGAACAGCTCGTGGGCGGCGCGTCCCAGCATCTGCGGCGCGTCATTGCCGAACAACCGGCAGCATTCGGCGCTGGCCAGTTCGACCACGCCCTCGCGCACGAAGGCCACGCCCACGGGCGCGGCGGCGAGCACGGCGCGCAGGCGTGTCTGGATCTCGGCGTGGGCATGGGCCAGCCCGGCCTGTTCGGTGGCCCACAGCCGAAGCAGGGTGGACAACTGGCCCAGTTCGCCCGCACCGCCCGGCCACCCCATGCCCGGCTGCGCATCGGCCATGGGCGCGGTGAGCCGCTGCACGCGCCGCACCAGGCGGCCCAGCGGCCGCAGGCGCCAGACGATCCACGCGCAACTCAACAGGCCGGCCAGCAGTACGGCGCCGAGGGTCCATTGCAGCGTGTGCTCGAGTTCGTCGTCAAGCGCCCCCTGCAGGCCCGAGACCGGCCGGGCCTGCCAGATGAGCCACGGCGTCTCCGACACGGGCACGGCCGCCACCACCTGTCCACCGGCCACGGTGACGAAGCCTTCGGTAAGGCGCGGGCTGCCCTGCGCCCGCCAGGCCTCGAAGGCCTCCGCGAAGCGCGCCTCCCGCGACAGCGGCAGGCGCTGCAGGGCCAGGCCACCGTCGTGGCTCAGGATCTGGCCCTGGTCGTCCGTGACCACGCGCACGGCCCCGGGCAGCCGTCCCACGGCCATGCGGCCGACGTCGCCGCTGTCCAGGCGCAGCACACCCGCCACCACCGCGACCACGCGCTGCCCATCCATCACCGGCAGCGCCATCACGATGGACACGCGGCCCGTGTTGCGCCCGGCGATGGGCTGCGACAGCACAGGCTTGTGGGTGCGCATCACCTCCTGGAAGTAGGACCGGTCGTCCATGGGGCCGATGGCCGGCATGACCTGGACGCCATGCTCATCGGCACGTGCCAGCGGCTGGCCGAGCGCATCGATCAGGAAGGAGGCGGAGAAGACGGTGCCCAGGCTCGACGCGAGCACGGTGAAGCGCTGTGCGCGCTCCTCGTCGCTGGCCGCGGGCTGGAGCATGCGCGCCGTGCCGGCCAGCGCGGCTTCGCGCTGGTGCTGCAGGCTGGACATGGCCTCGGCCGTGGCACGCGTGCTGGCGCGCTGATGGTCTTCGTCGCTCACGCGCGCGATGCGCTGCGCCAGGTGCGAGACGGCCAGCCAGATGGCCACGCTGGCCGCCACGGCCAGCAGGGCTACCACGGCAACCACGCTGGCGCGCAGGCGCCATGCCACGTCGTCGAAGGCCGGCATGGCGGCCTGCCCACGGGCCGGCGTCTTCCTGCCCAGGCGAGGCATCAGGCGGCGGACGGTCGTCACGGCGGGAGCGCTTTGTTCATGGCGGGCGCATTGTCCGACGGCGGCTTCCACAGCGGCTGTCTTTCGTAGGCGTCGATCCAGCCGAAGACCTCCGCTGCCGGCATGGGCCGAGCAATGCCGAAGCCCTGCGCCAGGTGGCAGCCCAGGGCCAGCAGCGCCTCGCCGTGCTCGCGGGTTTCCACACCCTCGGCGGTGACCTCCAGACCGAGGGCGCGGGCCAGCGAGATCACGCCCTGCAGGATGGCGCGGTCCTGCGGGTCGGTGAGCACGTTGCGCACGAAGGACTGGTCCAGCTTGAGACCGCTGACCGGCAGCCGCCGCAGGTAGGTCAGCGAGGAATAGCCGGTGCCGAAGTCATCCATCACCACGTCCACGCCCAGCTGGCGGCAGGACTCGATGAAGCTGGCGGCCAGGTCGATGTCGCGGATGGCGCTGGTCTCCAGGATCTCCAGCACCAGGGCGCCGGCATGTCGCTCGGGAAAGCGCTCCAGCAGCGCGGACAGCCGCCGCACCACATCCGCCCGCATCAGCAGCCCGGCGCTGATGTTGACGCTGACCGACAGCCGGCGACCCTGCGCGGCCCACTGCCGCACCGCCTCGATGGCGGCGCCGATGGCCCATTCGCCCAGCTGCTCCGACAGTTCGTGATCCTCGATGGTGGGCACGAACTCGGCCGGCATCAGCACGCCGCGCTGCGCGTGGTTCCAGCGGCTGAGCGCCTCCATGCCCACGATGGTGCCGCGCTGCATGTCGACCTTGGGCTGGAAGACGAGGAAGAACTCGCCCGCGTCCAGCCCCTCGGCGATGCGCTGGCGCTGCTGGGCCAGACGCTGCTCGTGCGCATGCTCCTGCGCGTCGAAGAAGTTGACCTGCCCGCCCCCGGCCCGCTTGGCACCGAAGGCGGCCTGGCGGGCCTGGCGCAGCAGCACCTCGATGGACGGGCCTTCCTGCTCGCGCAGCGCCACGCCGACGCTGGCCCCCACGGTCAGCGGCTGGCCGTGGACCTGGAAGTCGTCGCCCAGCCGGCCGAGGCAGTACTCGAGGATGCCCTGGCATTCCGGCCAGCCCGCGTTGGGCAGCACGGCCGCGAACTCGTCGCCGCCCACCCGGGCCAGCGCCGCGTCTTCGGGCAACCCCAGTTCCAGCCTGTGCACGACCTCCAGCAGGACGGCGTCGCCGCCAGAGGGGCCGAAGCGCCCATTGATCTCCCGGAAGCGGTCCAGGTCGAGGTAGATGACGGCCAGTCGGGCCAGCGGCACGCTGCGCTCGGCCGACAGCTCGGGCAGCGATGGCAGGCGGCCCGGCAGGCGGGTCAGCGGATCCAGGCGGTGCAGCACCTCGGTGCCCGGGCCGCGGCTGGCTGTCCACAGTACGCTGCCGTCCTCCGCGCGTTCGCCGCGCAATTCGACCTGCACGCGGCCCTTGGGCGTGCGAAGGCCCACCCAGCAGGCCGGGCCGGGCCCCTTGGCAGGCACCTCGGCCTCCTCGAAGCCGCGCTCGCCGGCGGCCAGCAGGGTCTTGGCCTTGATGCCGGGTTCGGCCGCGCCGCAGGTCAGCGCCTGGGCCGCGGCATCCGCCCAGCGAAGCTCCCCCGCCACGGTGCGAAAGTGGCAGACCGCCGGCCGGGGAAGACGGTGGGGCATGGTGTGGGGGAAGAAGGGCCGGTGTTCAGCGCAGAGGGCGGCGACGGCGTCCGGCAGGCGCCTCAGAGGGGCCGGCGCTGCGCCGGGCCCTCCGATTCGTAATGGCGGGCCTTGTCCTCGTACATGGCGCGGTCGGCGGCCTGCAGCGCGTTCTCGAGCGACTCGCCCGCCTGGCAGGTGGCGGCGCCCATGGCGAAGCTCAGCAGGTGACCGGAGGGGCCGCCGTAGAACTGGTTGTTGAGGTCCACCAGGGTGGTCAGGTGCTCGCGCACGCTGCGCACGCCGCGCTCGTCGGTGTCGGGCATCAGCACGATGAATTCGTCGCCGCCCACCCGGGCCACGCACGCGGGCGCGTCCACCAGCTTGGCCAGCACCTCGCCCGCGCGGCGCAGCAGGGCGTCGCCGGCGGCATGGCCGACCTGGTCGTTGACCTGCTTGAGGCCGTTCATGTCGAGCGCAAGGATGGACACGGGCCAGGGGCCCTTGCGCGTCAGGCGCAACAGTTCCTCGGTGTAGAAGGTGCGGTTGCGCAGTTGCGTGAGCACATCGTGCGTGCCCAGGTATTCAAGGTAGGCCTCGGCGCGGCGGCGCGCGGTGATGTCGACCAGCGAGAGCAGCACCAGGTCCCAGTTGTCCTGCCGGTCGGGCAGGATGGAGAACTGCATGTAGATGTAGACCGGCTCGCCGCCCAGCGTGTAGTTGACCACCTCGCGCTGCTGCAGCGTCTTGCCGTCCCAGAGGTCGCGCAGCTGCTCGGCGAAGGAGTCGTGCATCTCTCCGCGGAACACCTTGGGCAGGTTGCGCAGCAGCGTGGCCTTGTCGGGCGCGCCCAGCATGCGTAGCGTCTCCTCGTTGACGTCGAGCACGCGGATCTCCTGCACGCAGCGGCCGACGAACTCGGGGTGCACCTTGAGGAAGGTACCGAAGTCGCGGATGCCCTGCGCCCGCACCCCGTCGAGCAGGCGCTTGACGCCGCTGAAATCCTCCACCCACAGCGACACGGGCGAGCGCTCGAACAGGCCGCGTGCGTAGCGTTCGCTGGCCTCGCGCAGCTTCTCGGCCCGCACGCGTGCGGTGATGTCGTCCAGCGAGATCAGGGCACGCGACCAGTCGTCCTCATGGCCAGGCAGGATGCGGATGCGTACCGTGACGTCCAGCCGCCGACCGTCGAGGGCATAGTTGACCGTCTGGTTCTCGATCTCGGTGCGTCCGTCCCAGAACTGCGCGAGTTCGTGGATCACCCGGTCGGACATGTCGTCCCGGAAGATTTCCGGCAGGCGCGAGACCAGTTCATCCTGGCTGGCGGCAGCGAACAGGCTCAACGTCTTCTGGTTGACCTGCAGCACGCGGATGCTGGCCATGCAGGCCGCCCGGCGCGACGGGTCGGCCTGGAGATATTCGACGAGGTCGATCACGCCCTCGCTGCGCCACTGATCGAAAAGCTGCTTGAGTCCGCTGTAGTCCTCGAGCCAGAGCGAGACTGGCGCAAGATCGAACATGGTTTGGAAATCGTCGGAAGACGTCATGGCGGCGGACGCGTGAGACAGCGCCGGATGCTATCAGCACCCGGGCCGGTCGAGGGCCTCGGCAACTGCGAAAGCAGGCCGGGAACGGCGCAGGAAAACCCGGGAAGGACTCGCTCAGGCGTCGACGTCGCGGTCGGCCTCGGCCGCCGACTCGTGCGCCAGCGCCTGCGGCGTCAGGGCGATGTGCCCGCCCCCCTCGTCGTCCAGGAACTCGACGATGTCCGGAAAGCGTTGCAGAAAGGCCTTGAAGCTGCGGCAGCCCAGCATGCCTTCGTCGAAGGCCGGCATCATGCGCTTCATCAAGGACTTGAGCGCGCCACAGTGCACGCGGTTCTCGCCCTGGCGGGCGATGATCTGGGTCACGGCCTTGACCAGCGCCTCCCGCGCGAGCTCCACGGTCAGCACCGTGGGGCCGCTATCGGCGGGCTCGCCCGGCTCGCCGCCCTCGCCCTGCCCTTCCATGGCCAGTACCGAGGCCGCCACCGCCTCGCTGGCCTGACGCAGCTTGAGCAGCGCGCCATAAAACTTGAACTCGTTGCAGCTCGCCACCCAGTAGCGGTTGCTGTTGCCCTCGACCCCCACGCCGCCGATGAAACGGCCGGCCTGCTTGACCTTCTGGGCCAGGCTGATGAAGTCGCTGTCGCACGAGACCACCACGACGTGCGTGATGTGGGGGTGCGTGTGCAGGTCGGACAAAGCGTCCAGCGCCATGCGGATGTCGGCGCTGTTCTTCATGTTGGCGCCGCGCGGGAAGAGCTGGATCAGGTCGATGCCGGCGCCGTTCAAGGCATCGCGGTAGCGCGAGAAGAACTGCCAGTTGGCGTACGCGCGGTTGATGATGACATCGCCCAGCGAGGCGGCGTAGTCGACGATGGCATCGACTTCCGCCACGGGCATCTGGACCGTGAGCCGGTGTTCGCGGTAGTAGTCCTGGCCGTTCTGCTGGTCGGTCAGGACCGCGTGCAGGTTTTCGAAGTCCCAGTACAGGGCCACCTTGGGCGCCTGCACACCGGCGCCGGTCCATTCACTCATCGATTGACTTTCACTGCAGGAGCTTGACTCCCGTCTTGGCTTGCACGGCGTCGAAGCTGACGCCATCGGCCAGCTCGACCACCTTCAACCCTTCGGGAGTGACGTCGAGCACAGCCAGGTCGGTAATGATACGGTCCACCACCCCCACGCCCGTCAGCGGGAGTGTGCATTGCGGCAGGATCTTCAGATCTTCCGTGCCGTCCTTCTTGCGGGCCACGTGCTCCATCAACACGATCACGCGCTTGACACCGGCCACCAGGTCCATGGCGCCGCCCATGCCCTTGACCATCTTGCCGGGGATCATCCAGTTGGCCAGATCGCCCTTCTCGCTGACCTGCATGGCGCCCAGGATCGACAGGTTGATCTTGCCGCCGCGGATCATGGCGAAGCTCTCGTGGCTGCCGAAGATGGACGAGCCCGGCAGCGTGGTCACGGTCTGCTTGCCGGCGTTGATGAGGTCGGCGTCCACCTGGTCTTCCGTTGGGAAGGGCCCGATGCCGAGCATGCCGTTCTCGCTCTGCAGCCAGACTTCCTTGTCGCCGACGAAGTTGGCCACCAGCGTCGGGATGCCGATGCCGAGATTGACGTAGAAGCCGTCTTCCAGCTCCTTGGCCGCGCGAGCGGCCATCTGGTCTTGGGTCCAGGGCATGGGGAACTCCTCTTTTACTTGCTGGCGTTGTTCTTGACGGTGGCGGGCACTTCCGTGCCGGCGGCCGCCTGCGCGATCACGGCCTGGGCCTCGACCTTGGCGGCGGCGGCATCGACGGGCGCGGCGGCGCTGACGGTGCGCTTCTCGATGCGCTTCTCGGGCGTGGCATTGAGCACGATGCGGTGCACGTAGATGCCGGGCAGGTGGATGTCGTCCGGTGCCAGTTCGCCCACCTCGACGATCTTCTCGACCTCGACGATGCAGACCTTGCCGGCCATCGCGGCGGCCGGGTTGAAGTTGCGGGCCGTCAGTCGGAAACGCAGGTTGCCGGACTTGTCGGCCACGTCGGCCTTGACCAGCGCCACGTCGGGCACCAGCGAGCGCTCCATGACGTAGGTCTCGCCATCGAACTCGCGCAGCTCCTTGCCCTCGGCCACCAGCGTGCCGACACCGGTCTTGGTGAAGAAGGCGGGGATGCCGGCGCCGCCCGCACGCAGCTTCTCGGCCAGCGTGCCCTGGGGCGTGAATTCCAGCTCCAGCTCGCCGGCCAGGTACTGGCGCTCGAACTCCTTGTTCTCGCCGACGTAGCTGGCGACCATCTTCTTGACCTGCCGCGTCTCCAGCAGCTTGCCCAGGCCGAAGCCGTCGACGCCGGCGTTGTTGGAGATGCAGGTCAGGTCCTTGACGCCGCTTTCCTTGAGCGCATCGATCAGCGCCTCGGGAATGCCGCACAGGCCGAAGCCACCGACTGCCAGCGTCTGGCCGTCGGCAACGACGCCGGCCAGCGCCTCCTTGGCGGAGGCATAGATCTTGTTCGCCATGGGTCCTCGCTTTGAAGAAGAAATGAGGGGATGCAGGAGGGAAAACCCCGCAACGATACTACGTACGGACATACGTAGGATTTCGTAATGGACGCACCCGAGGCCCCTGCCCTGGCCGCCCCGGCCATCGACTACCGGCTGGCCTTCGAGCATGCCCCGGTGGGCATGGTGCTGTCTCGCCAGCGCATGATGGTGGACTGCAACGCGCGGCTGTGCGAGATGTTCGGTGCCACGCGCGAAGCCCTCGTCGGCCAGTCCTTCCGGCTGCTGTATCCCAGCGTGGCCGAGTACGAACGCATCGGCCGCCGCATGCTGCCGGCGCTCAACGCCAGCGGCCGCTATGCCGACAACCGCATGATGCGGCGCGTGGACGGCCTGCACGGCATGCGCGCCGGGGAGACCTTCTGGTGCCATGTCACCGGCCGTGCCCTCAACCGGGAAGTGCCGCATGAGGCCGGCATCTGGACCTTCGAGGACCTGGGCGCGCGCCGTGCCGACAAGGCCGAGTTGACGCCCCGCGAGCGGGAGGTGGCCGCCCACCTGATGCAGGGGCTGACCAGCAAGGAAATCGGCCGCGTGCTCGGCATCAGTCATCGCACGGTGGAGATTCATCGCGCCCGGTTGATGCGCAAGTACGCCGCCGGGACCACGGCAGAGTTGGTGCAGAAGCTGCTGGCCGGCTGAGGCGGTGCACCGTCGGGGTGCGTTGGACTACCGATGCCCGGAAGACGTCCCACGCCATGGGGGCGGAGTCGGCGCCAGCCTGGGGGCCATCGACAACCTTCCAGGAGCAACACCGATGGCCACCCGACCCGAACTGACCGGCGACCGCGACAACAACCGGGCGATGCGATGGAGCATCCTTGTCGTCATCGTGCTGGTGATCGGCGCGATCTTCGCGTTCTTCCGAACCGGCGGTGAAGCGCCGGGCCAGCCCGCCCCGCCCATGGGCCAGTCCGCGCCCCCGCCCGCCAGCGATGGCGCCACGGGCATGGCGCCCGGAACCGGCGGCAGTGGCTCGACCGGCATCGGCGGCAACGCCGCGGGCACCAGCGGCGCTGCACCCGACGCCGCAGACCCCAACCCAGCCGCCGCCAACGGCCTGCCTTCGACCCCCGGCACCGGCACGACCAACACGCCTGGCGGGAGCAGCGGCTCGGGTACAGGTGCCGCCGGCACGGGCGCTACGGGCAGCACAGGCACCAACGATCCGGCCAATGGGAGCGGTACGCCGGCCACCGGCGCCCCGGGCGCGCCCGGCCAGTCCCAGTGATCGCCCCGCCCCGGCGCCGCTTCACCAGGCCATGCTGAAACGCAGCTTGACGAAGTTGGCGCCGGGGTTCGGTTCCTTGATGCCCGCGTTGGAGAAATGCTGCAGGCGTAGCGACAACTCATAGGCCTGGCGCTCACCGAAACGGTAGCCGACGCCCAGCACCTCGGTGAACTGGAAAGCGGTGCTGAAACGGTCTCTCGGCGTCTCGTACAGCCGGTCCATTACCGTCCCACCCAGCCCAAGCTCCACGAACCACGGCGTGCCCGGCTCGCCCAGCAGGTGGCGCCACATGGCGGTGGCGCCGATCTGCGAATAGCCGGCGCTCGAGCCGTCCGGCCGCGGCGCCTGCCAATGGCTGGCCCACAGGTCCCAATACAGGGTCAACGGGCCGGCCTGGCGCGGCACCGACGGGAACAACTGCGACGGGAGCATCACGCCCGCCGTCAGCGAGTCGGTCGATTGCGTGTGCAGCACGCTGGACCCGCCCTCCACATAGAAGCGGCGGCCTTCGTCGACCTGTTCCTGCGCTGCTGCGTGTGCGGATGCAAGCACAGCCGCTGCCGCAAAGGCCAGAGGCGCGATGCGCCGTTTCAAGTGACGGCCGGCGCCCTGGCGAGAGCGGTTGTCCATGGTGGCTCCAGGAGTTGGAATGAATTTTCTAGAATTTTCATTCTAGGAATCCGAGGCTTGCGCCCGGAGGGCGAAGGGACAATGGCCCCATCTCCCTCTCCAGCTTGTTGCGACGCATGCCCTCGAAAGCACGGATTTCTGCCATGAACACCGAGCCGCCTCCGCAGGACAAAGGCGGGGTGCGCCGTCGGCAGGTACTGGACGCGGCGGCCCGCTGCTTCAGCGAACACGGCTTCCGTGGGGCGAGCATCCAGCGCATCTGCGAGGTGGCTGGCATGAGCCCGGGCCACGTCTACCACTACTTCCGCAACAAGGAAGCCATCGTGGCGGGCATCGTGGCGCAGGACCTGCAGGACACGCTGGCGCGCATCCAGCTCATGCGCGAGCGCGGCCAGGCAGAGGGCGTGCTCGCGGCCTGTCTGGGCGAGGTGGATACCGGCGTGGCGCGCTGCGCGGGCGATCCGGCGCGGCTGCAGCTGGAGATCCTGGCCGAGGCCAACCGCACACCGGACATCGCGGCCCTGCTTCAGCAGGCGGACCGCCTCAAGCGCGACGAGCTGCTGGCGCTGCTGCGGCCCTTGCCAGCGCTGCGCGGGCTGTCTGCGGCAGAGCTCAAGGCACGCGTGGCCGTGATGTGCACCCTCTTCGAAGGTCTGGCTGCGCGCACGCTGCTGGACCCCACGCTCAACCGCGCCGCCACCGGCCGGGCGATCAGCCGGGTGGTGCGCCTGCTGCTGGAGCAGCCGGAAGAAACCTAGGCGCGCCGGCGCATCGGCCATCGCACGGCTGGGACCTCACGCCCGCCCGCGCAGGTGCGACGCCACGACGACTGCCGGTCAGGTGTAGTGGCTGCCGGCGGGCTGAACCCGTCACTCGCGCAAGCCGCGCAAGTCGCCAGATGCCCGCCGCACGCTCCCGCTTCGAATTGCCGCAGCGCAGGCCAAGCGGGAACATCCGCGGAACCGGCTTTGCCGGGCCGCTGGATGTGCCCCCTCGAGGGGGGAGGCGTAGCGCGAAGCGCGCAGCCTGGGGGTGTTCGTGATCTACACGATCTGCTGCCAGGCCTTGTCCAGCCGCTTGATGCTCACCGGCTGCGGCGTGCGCAGCTCCTGCGCGAAGAAGCTCACCCGCAGTTCCTCGAGCAGCCAGCGGAATTCGCGCATGCGCTCATCCGTGGCGCCCTTGCGCTCGGCCACCAGGCGCCAGTAGCGCTGTTCCTGCGGCTTGAGTTCGGCCAGCTTCTGCGCGTCACGCGCCGGGTCGGCCCGCAGCTTGTCCAAGCGCAGCACGATGGCCTTGAGGTAGCGCGCGAAATGCTGCAGCTGTGTCCACGGTGCATCGGCGATGAAGCGCTTGCCGACCAGGCGCTGCAGCTGCTCGGCCGCATCCTTCACGGCCTCGGGCTGGATCTTGGTGTCTTTGATCTTGCGCTGGGCTGCGGCGTAGTCGGTGAGGATGGTCGATGCCAGGCGCGCCACCTCGCTGGCGATCAGCGTCAGCCGGCCACGGCCCTCGTCCAGGCGGCGCTTGAAGCTGGCTTCGTCGGTGGGCAGCGGCTCCTGCAGGAAGGCGCGGTCCAGCGCCACGTCCAGGATCTGGGCGCGCAGTTCCTCCAGCGTGCCCAGCGGCATGTAGGCCACGGCCATCTTCTGCAGGTCGGGAATGTTCTTTTCCAGGTACTTGAGCGCGTCGCGGATCTGCAGCGCCACCAGCCGGCGCAAGCCGGCGCGGTGCTTGGCGGCGGCGACCTCGGGCTCATCGAAGACCTCGATGGTGACGGCGTCGCCGCCATCCACCAGCGCCGGGAAGCCGATCAGCGTCTGCGCGCCCCGGCGCACCTCCATCAGCTCGGGCAGTTCGCCGAAGGTCCAGGCGGTGTAGCGCTGGCCGGCCGGCGGCGCGGCGGGGCCGGGCGCGGCCTTGGGCGCAGGTGCGGCCGTCTTGCCGCCGCCCGCCGACGGCGCAGCCGGCGCGGGCGCAGGCCCCGCCCTGGCCTTGAGCCCCGCCAGCGCCTGGAAGGCGCCCCGCGCCTTGGTGCCCAGCTCGCCCTTGAGCGCGCCCAGGTTGCGGCCCATGCCCAGCTGCCGGCCGTGCTCGTCCACCACCTGAAGGTTCATGAACAGGTGCGGCGGCAGCATGTCGAGCTTGAAGTCGGCGCGTTTGACGTCGAGGCTGGTGATGTCGCGCACCCGCTTGAGCAGCGCATCGGTGAGCGAGCCGGCGCCGAAGGCCTCGGGGGTGCCCAGCGCTTCGGCCAGCCTGGCCGCCGATTCGGGCAGGGGCACGAAGCGCGAACGCGGCTTCTGCGGCAGGCTCTTGAGCAGGGCCTGGATCTTGTCCTTGAGCATGCCCGGCACCAGCCATTCGCAGCGCTCTTCGCTCACCTGGTTCAGCACGAAGAGCGGCACGCTGACGGTGACGCCATCGCGCGCATCGCCCGGCTGGTGCAGGTAGGTGGCGGCGCAGTCCACGCCGCCGAGCTTGACGAGGGGCGGAAAGGCCTGCGTCGTGATGCCCGCCGCCTGGTGGCGCATCAGTTCCTCGCGCGTGAGGAACAGCAGCCTGGGATTGGTCGCGCTCGCTTGCCGGTACCACTGCTCGAAGGCATGGCCGTTCGCCACATCGGCGGGCACCTGGGCCTCGTAGAAGGCGTAGATCAGCGCGTCGTCGACCAGCACGTCCTGCCGGCGCGACTTGTGCTCCAGCGCCTCCACCTCGCGCACCAGCTTGCGGTTGGCAGCCAGGAAGGGCAGCTTGCTTTCCCATTCGCCGCCGGCCAGGGCCTCGCGGATGAAGATCTCGCGTGCGCCGGCCGGGTCGGCCTTGGCGAAGTCCACGCGCCGGCCGCTGTAGACCACCAGGCCGTAGAGCGTTGCCCGCTCGAAGGCAGTGACGCGGGCGTCCTTCTTCTCCCAGTGCGGGTCGAGCAGTTGCTTCTTGAGCAGGTGGCCGGCGACTTCCTCGATCCACTGCGGCTCGATGTTGGCGATGCCGCGGCCGAAGAGGCGCGTGGTCTCCACCAGTTCGGCGCAGACGATCCAGCGACCCGGCCGCTTGCGCAGGTGCGCGCCAGGATGGCGGTGGAACTTGACGCCGCGCGCGCCCAGGTATTCGCCCGAGGAGGAGCCGGCCTCCTCGTCCATCTTCCAGCCGATGTTGCCCAGCAGGCCGGCCAGCATGGACTTGTGGATCTGTTCGTAGCCGGCGGGCGTGGGGTTGAGCTTCCACTTGTGCTCGGTGACCACGGTCAGCAGCTGCGAATGGATGTCGCGCCATTCGCGCACGCGGCGCACGCTGACGAAGTTCTGGCGCAGCAGCTGTTCGTACTGGCGGTTGCTGAGCTTGTGGGTGGCGGGGATGCTCCCATGACGGGGGGCGGGAGAGCCCCCATCCCTGCCTTCCCCCAGAGGGGGAAGGGGTCGAGCGCTGCCTGCGTTCTTGCTCCCTCCCCCACTGGGGGAGGGTTGGGGTGGGGGCCCGCCGCCCTCCGCCACCGCCAACCGCTGGCTCACCGGCAGCACCGCCGCGCTGGCCTTCTTCGGCCCCTGCGTGGCCGCCACCATCTCGCGCCGATTCTGCGCCACGGGCGCGCCGCCGCGGGCATCGTGCAACCACTTCCACAACGTCAGGTAGCCGCTGAACTCGCTCTTCTCGTCGTCGAACTTGGCATGGGCCTGGTCGGCCTGCTGCTGCGCTTCGAGCGGCCGGTCGCGCACGTCCTGCACGCTCATGGCAGAGGCGATGACCAGCACCTCCTGCAGCGCACCGCGCGTGCGGCCTTCCAAAATCATGCGGCCCACGCGCGGGTCCAGCGGCAGCCGGGCCAACTCGCGGCCGATCTCGGTCAGCTCATTGGCATCGTCCACCGCGCCCAGCTCGCCCAGCAGCTGGTAGCCATCGGCCACGGCCCGGCCGCTCGGGGCCTCCAGGAAAGGAAACTGCGTCACGTCGCCCAGGTGCAGCGACTTCATCCGCAGGATCACGCCCGCCAGCGACGAGCGCAGGATTTCCGGGTCGGTGAAGCGCGGCCGGCTGGCAAAGTCCTTCTCGTCGTAGAGCCGGATGCAGATGCCGTTGGCCACGCGGCCGCAGCGGCCGGCGCGCTGGTTGGCGGCGGCCTGGCTGACGGGCTCGACCAGCAGCTGCTCCACCTTGCTGCGGAAGGAATAGCGCTTGACCCGCGCCGTGCCCGCGTCGATCACATAGCGGATGCCGGGCACCGTGAGCGAGGTCTCGGCCACGTTGGTGGCCAGCACGATGCGCCGGCCGGTGTGGCCCTCGAAGATGCGGTCCTGCTCGGCCTGCGACAGGCGCGAGAACAGCGGCAGCACCTCGGCCGCGCGCATCACCGGCTGGTGCGCCAGGTGCTTGCGCAGGTGGTCGGCGGCCTCGCGGATCTCGCGCTCGCCGGGCAGGAAGACCAGGATGTCGCCGCCCGCGTTGCCCTGCCAGAGTTCGTCGACACCATCGGCGATGGCGTCGTTGAGGTCGTACTCGCGCGATTCCTCGAAGGGCCGCCAGCGCATCTCCACCGGGAAGGTGCGGCCCGACACATAGATGACCGGCGCCGGCCCGTTGCGGCTCTCGAAATGCTTCGCAAAGCGCTCCGCATCGATGGTGGCCGAGGTGACGATGACCTTCAGGTCCGGCCGCCGCGGCAGGATCTCGCGCAGGTAGCCCAGCAGGAAGTCGATGTTCAGCGAGCGCTCGTGGGCCTCGTCGATGATCAGCGTGTCGTAGGCCTTGAGCAGCGGGTCGGTCTGCGTCTCGGCCAGCAGGATGCCGTCGGTCATCAGCTTGACCGAGGCGTCACGGCTCAGTCGGTCCTGGAAGCGGACCTTGTAGCCCACCACCTCGCCCAGCGGCGTCTTCAGTTCCTCGGCGATGCGCTTGGCGACCGAGCTGGCGGCGATCCGCCGCGGCTGCGTATGGCCGATCAGCCGGCCGCGGCCCTCGGGCGCGTTGAGCTTGCCGCGGCCCAGCGCCAGGGCGATCTTGGGCAGCTGGGTGGTCTTGCCCGAGCCGGTCTCGCCGCAGACGATGACCACCTGATGGGCCTGGATGGCGGCGGCGATCTCGTCGCGCTTGGCGGATACGGGAAGGGAATCGGGAAAGTCGATCTGGAGCGGCACCCGGCGAGTATCGCAGCCCACGGGTTCACATGTTTCCGTGTAGACTCGTCCGACACCCGCCGCCGCGCCAAACGCCGCGCCCAGCAGTTTGCGAGGAAGCTCCCATGGCCAACCTGACCATCAACGTCGACGACCAGCTCATCAAGGCTGCCCGCGTGCGCGCCATCCAGCAGGGCACGTCGCTGAGCGCCAAGGTGCGGGAGTTCCTGCAGCAGTACGTCAACGAGGCCGAGGCCAGCCGCCAGATGCTGCGCGACGCCGCCACAGCCCGGCTGATGGCGGCCATCGACGCCGCTGCCAGCGAGGCGCAGCCGGCAGCGCAGCCACGCAGCGGCAGCCTGCGGGACGAGCTGTACGACGGCGACTTCCGGGCACGGGCCCGCTCCGCCGACTGACGCTTCGCCCGTGCCCCTCGCCTTCTTCGACACCAACGTGCTGGTGTACTGCGTCGATCCGCGCTCGCCGGCCAAGCAGGCCGCGGCGCGCGAGCTCGTCGCCCGCCACGCGACCGCAGCCGAGGGCGTGCTGAGCACGCAGGTGCTCATCGAGCTCTACAGCGTGCTCACCCGCAAGCACCGCATTGCAGCCGACACGGTGCGCGCCCTGCTCGACGGCTATAGCGCCTGGCAGGTGGTCGACACCGACCTGCGCCTGGTGCAGTCGGCGCTCGATACCGCCCAGGCGCACGGCCTCTCGATCTTCGACGCCATGGTGATCGAGGCCGCGCAACGCAGCGGCGCCGTCACGCTCTACACCGAAGATCTGCAGCATGGCCGACGATTCGGCGACCTGACGCTGGTCGACCCCTTCCGCGCTGCCGCCTGAACGGGCGGCTCGCGTCCACCCCTTCGCTTCCACCTTCCACAGTCCTGCTCCGCGCATGTCCGCCGTCTTCAACTTCACCTTCGTGCCCTGGTTCCGGTCGGTGGCGCCCTACATCCACACGCACCGGGGCAAGACCTTCGTGGTCGGCATCGCGGGCGAGGCCATCGCGGCGGGCAAGCTGCCTTCCATTGCACAGGATCTGGCACTGATCCAGTCCATGGGCGTCAAGGTCGTGCTGGTGCACGGCTTCCGTCCGCAGGTCAACGAGCAGTTGCGCGCCAAGGGCCACGAGGCCCGCTATTCGCACGGCATGCGCATCACCGACGAGGTGGCGCTGGACTGTGCGCAGGAGGCCGCCGGCCAGTTGCGCTACGAGATCGAGGCCGCCTTCAGCCAGGGCCTGCCCAACACACCCATGGCGGGTTCGACGGTGCGCATCCTCTCGGGCAACTTCATCACGGCGCGGCCGGTCGGCGTCGTCGACGGCGTCGACTTCCAGCATTCGGGCCTGGTCCGCAAGGTGGACGCCACCGGCATCCGCCGCGCGCTGGACGGCGGCAGCATGGTCCTGCTCTCGCCCTTCGGCTTCTCGCCCACGGGCGAGGCCTTCAACCTGGCGATGGAAGAAGTGGCGACCAGCGTGGCCGTGTCGATCCAGGCGGACAAGCTGATCTTCCTGACCGAGGTGCCCGGCGTCGCCATGGACCCGAGCCAGCCCGTGAGCGAAGACAACCCCATCGACACCGAGCTGCCCCTGGACGTAGCGCGCAAATGGCTCGCCCAGCTCTCGCCACCGCAGCAGCCGACCGACACCGCCTTCTACCTTCAGCATTGCGTCAAGGCCTGCGAGGGCGGCGTGGAGCGCAACCACATCCTGCCCTTCTCGGTGGACGGTGCGCTGCTGCTGGAGATCTACGTGCACGACGGCATCGGCACGATGGTCATCGACGAAAAGCTCGAGTCGGTGCGCGAAGCCGGCGTGGACGACATCGGCGGCATCCTGCAGCTGATCGAGCCCTTCGAGCGCGACGGCACGCTGGTCAAGCGCAGCCGCACCGAGATTGAGCGCGACATCCACCAGTACACGGTGGTGGAGCACGACGGCGTGATCTTCGGCTGCGCGGCGCTCTACCCCTACCCCGAGGCACGCACCGCCGAGATGGCGGCCCTCACCGTCTCGCCCCAGTCGCAGGGACAGGGCGACGGCGAGAAGCTGCTCAAGCGCATCGAGCACCGCGCGCGCGCCATCGGCCTAGACAGCATCTTCGTGCTCACCACCCGCACCATGCACTGGTTCATCAAGCGCGGCTTCCAGCCCGTGAGCCCGGACTGGCTGCCCGAGGCGCGCAAGAAGAAATACAACTGGGACCGCAAGAGCCAGGTGCTGGTCAAGAAGCTGGGCTGATGCAGCCTTGCCAAGAAGAAAGGCGCGTCCATCGGGCGCGCCTTTTTCATGAGGATGGTCAGGCCGCGTCGTCGGCTACGACATCCGCGGCTGCCCGTTGGACGCCGTCAGGCCGCCATCCACCGGCACCAACGCACCATTGACGAAGCTGGCATCGTCACTGGCCAGGAAGGCGACCACCGACGCCACCTCCGCAGGATCGGCGCCGCGGCCGAGCGGGATGCGGTCCTTGAAGCGTTCCATGGTGTCCGGGTCGTCCTGCATGTCCGCGGTCATGGGCGTGAAGGTCAGGCTGGGGCAGACGGCATTCACGCGCACGCCCCGTCCGCCATGGTCCAGCGCCATGGCACGGGTCAGGTTCACGACCGCCCCCTTGGACGCGTTGTAGGCCACCAGGCCCCAGTCGCCGCCCAGGCCGGACACCGAGGCCGTGTTGACGATGCAGCCACGGCTGCGCTCCAGATGCAGCATCGCGGCCTTGGCGCCGTTGAAGACACCGCCGGCGTTCACGGCCAGCGTGCGGTGGAAGTCCTCGGCCGAGGCATCGGTGGCGTCGCCCTCGGGTGCGATGCCCGCGTTGTTGACCAGCACATGCAGCTCGCCGAAGCGCTCGATGGTGGCCTCGACCAGGGCGCTGACCTGGCCCAGGTCGGACACGTCGACTTGATGCACCAACGTGCGCTCGGAAGGGAGATCGGCCGCGACCTTGTCGAGCTTGTCGGCATGGTCCCCGGCCAGCACGACATGGGCGCCCTCGGCGGAAAAGCGGCGGGCGATGGCCTCGCCGATGCCCGAGCCGGCGCCGGTGACGATCACGACACGGCCATGGAAGCGATCACGGCCCTGGGTGGAAGAGAGTTGGAGTGCAGCAGTCATAGGCTGCATGAACGCATGCGCGCAGGCGGCACGACGTCGGAAAAGCGCGCATCGAGGCCGTCCAGTGCGACGCACGCGGGGTGCCTCATCTCGGCGCTGTGGCCCCCGCCACGCGGGCGCCCCCTCAGCCCGCCATGCCCAACCCCCGCAACAGCAGCAAGGTCGCCGTGCCCACCACCACCGGGCCCGTCACGCCGCGCCGCCACCAGAACCAGGCGACCGAGACGGCCACGGCCAGCCAGCGCGGGTCGTGCCAGCCCGAGGCGACGGCGGCACCGGCCGAGCCGCGCAGCACCTCGGGCACCACCACGGCCATCAGCGCCGCCAGCGGCGCATGCCGCAGGCCCGAAGCCAGCCAGCCCGGCAGGCGCGGCTCCCGGCGCGGCAGCAGGAACACGCCGCGCGTGAGCACGGTCACCCCCGCCAGCGCGAGGATGGCGATCCACAGGTGCAGATCGGTCATGGCGTGGCGATGCGCGGGCGGCGCCGTTCGGCCCAATGGCCGGCCGCCATGGCGGCAGCAATGGCCGCGATCACCTGCAGGCCGAAGGGCCAGCCCTGCCCCATCCAGCCGATGGCGCCGGCCACCGCGGCCACCAGCCAGCTGGGCCGGTCCGCGATCATGGGCATGGCCAGACCCAGCAGGGCGAGCACGCCGATGAAGCGCAGGTCCCAGTCCGGCGGAATGGCGTCAGCCAGGAAGATGCCCGCCAGGGAGGCCACCTGCCACGCCGCCCAGTTGAACAGCGCCAGGCCCAGGAAGTAGGCCAGCTGGTCGGGCGCGCGCCGCGGGTAGCGCTGCATGAAGCGCACATACACCGGGTCACCGGCCAGGTAGGCCAGCCCCAGCCGCTGCGGCCGCGGCAGCAGGCCGAAGTAGCGCCGCCAGTGCGCGCTGAACACGACGAAGCGCACGTTGAGCATCAGCGCCGTCAGCACGATCACCCACAGCGGCGCGCCCGCCAGGATCATCGGCAGGCAGGCCAGCTGCGAGGCACTGGCGAAGACCAGCAGCGACATGGCCAGCACGGCGCCCATCGGCAGGCCACTGCGCGCCATGGCCACGCCGGTCACCAGGCCCAGGGCCACCGTGCCCAGGGCCGGGCCGGCGATGGCCCGCACGCCCTCGGCAAAGCCGGGGTGCGTGAAGAGCGAACGCAGCGATCGCGTGCCGAACAGCGCCATGTCGTGAGGTTTCCGTGTCCCGGCCGATCAGGCGGCCGTGACGTGCACGCCCGGGCGGCGGCCGTCGTTCCAGCGGCCGCCCAGGGCGCGCTCGATCTGCGCCGCCAGCTGCAGCAGCAGGCCGTCGTTGGCCTGGCGCGCCTGGGCATGGATGCCGAAGGGCAGCCCGTTGGCCTGTTGCGCCATCGGCAGCGAGATGGCCGGAATGCCGCACAGGTTCGACAGCGGCGTGTACGAGAAGAACTTCCAGAGGTTGTCGAACCAGTCCAGCACGTCCGGGTTGTCGCTGGTCGTCAGGTACTCGGTGGTGCCGATGCGCGGCGTCGCCAGCGCGGTGATGGGCGTGAGGATGATGTCCCAGTCCTCGAAGAAGGCGCCGAAGGCACGCGCGGTGCTGTTGAAGACGGCCTGCATCTTGTAGCGCTCTGCGTACGACAGGTCCTTGCCCGCTTCCCAGATGCGGATGTTGATCGGCTCGATCAGGTCTGCGGGCGGACGCTCCAGCCCGCTCTTCGCGAGCAGGCCGTTGATCACCTGCGCGAAGTTGCTGATGTAGCAGGTGGTCTGCGCGCGGAAGGCTTCGCGCAGGTCGGCCTGGGGCAGTGCCCATTCGACATGGTGGCCCAGGCCTTCGAGGAAGCGCGCAGCCTTCTCCAGCTCGGCCACGATCTCGGGCGTGGCGCGGTAATCGCCCCATTCGTGCGAGAGCGCGATGCGCAGCCGGCCCGGGTCCTTCTGGATCAGCTGGGTGTAGGGCTCGGGCGTTGTCCAGTAGGGCATGAATTCGCCGGGTGCGCCGCCGCGGCAGGCATCGACGAAGGCCGCCGTGTCGCGCACCGTGCGGCTATGACAGCCCTGGATGGACACATAGCCGGTGATGTCCGACGAATTCGGCCCGATGCTGAACACGCCGCGCGAGGGCTTGAGACCGATGTTGCCGTTGAAGCCGGCGGGGATGCGGATCGAACCGCCACCGTCCGTGGCATGCGACATGGGTACCACGCCCGCCGCCACCATGGCCGAGGTGCCGGCGGAAGAGCCGCAGGTGGTGAAGTCGGTGTTCCAGGGATTGCGCGTGACGTAGACGGCCGGGTTCTCGGCGGAGCTGCAGACGCCGAACTCCGGCGTGGTGGTGCGGCCCATCAGGTTGAGGCCGGCCTTGCGCATCTGCTTCGTGAGCCAGGCATCCTCGGTCGGGCGATTGCCGCGCATGAAGAGCGAGCCCTGCTCCTGCAGCCGGCCCTTGAGCGTGGGGCCCAGGTCCTTCATGAGGAAGGGCACGCCGGCGAAGGGACCCTGGGGATTGAGCCCGTCCTTGAGCGGGTCGGCCACCACGTCCTCGAAGACCTCGACCACGGCCGACAGCGCCGGGTTGGTCTTCGCGATGCCGGCCGCGGCCTGCTGCGCGAGTTCGGCGGCCGTGAGCTCGCCCTGGCGCACCTTCTCGGCCAGGGCCGTCGCGTCCTGCGCGGCCCATTCGTCCCAGCTCATTGCCAATGTCATGTCGTGTGTTCCTATTGTTTGGATGTCGGTCGAACCGAAAATTCTGCCCGCTCGTGCCTGGGCCTGCTCAGGCCGCCAGTCCCAGCTCGGTGCGCGGCGCCGCGGCCAGCAGCTTGCGGGTGTAGGCGTGGGCCGGCTGGCCGAACACCTCAGCCGTCAAACCCTCCTCCACGATGCGGCCCTGGTTCATCACGATCACGCGGTCGCACAGCTGCGCCGCCACCCGCAGGTCGTGCGTGATGAACAGGATGCCGAGGCCGAAGTCGCGCTGCACTTCGCGCAGCAGGTCCAGGATCTGCGCCTGCACCGAGACGTCGAGCGCCGACACTGCCTCGTCCGCCACCAGCACCTGCGGCTGGCAGGCGACGGCGCGGGCGATGGCCAGGCGCTGACGCTGGCCGCCCGAGAACTGGTGCGGGTAGCGCGACAGCGCAGCGCGCGGCAGCTGGATGCGGTCCATCAGCTCCTCGGCCAGCTTGCGTGCCGCCGGCACGTCCAGGCCGAAGTTGACGGCGCCCTCGATCATCGACGAGCCCACGGTGCGCCGCGGATTGAGCGAGCGGTTCGGGTCCTGGAACACCACCTGCACCCGCGAGCGCAGCGGCCGCAGCCGAGACTCCGACAGCGACTGCACCTCGCGGTCGCCCCAGGTGATGGTGCCCTCGCTCGGGTCGATCAGCCGGATCATGCAGCGCGCGAAGGTGGACTTGCCCGAGCCCGATTCGCCCACCACGCCCACCGTCTCGCCGCGGTGCACGGCGACGCTTGCGTCCTGCAGCGCGGTGTTGGGCTTGGCGCGGCCCAGCCAGTCGCGGCGCACATAGGTCTTGCCGACCCCGCGGCCCGCCAGCAGCGCCGGGCCGCCGGGCAACTCGCGCGGCGGCGGCGGCACCATGCCGGGCACGGCGGCCAGCAGCATGCGGGTGTAGTCCTCGCGCGGGGTGCGCAGCACCTGCTCGCGTGGGCCCTGCTCCACCACCTTGCCGCGGTGCATCACCATCACCTCGTCGGCAATCTCGGCGACGACGCCCATGTCGTGCGTGATGAACAGCACCGCACTGCCCTGCTCCTGCTGCAGTTCGGCGATGAGCTTGAGGATCTCGGCCTGCGTGGTCACGTCCAGCGCCGTGGTCGGCTCGTCGCAGATCAAGAGGCGCGGTTTGAGGATGATCGCCATCGCGATGACGATGCGCTGGCGCTGGCCGCCCGAGAGCTGGTGCGGGTAGCTCGAAAAGATGCGGTGCGGATCGGGCAGGCGCACACGCTCGAACACTTCCAGGATGCGCGCCTTGCGCTCGGCCGGCGTCAGCGCCGTGTGGTTGCGCAGCAACTCGTCGACCTGCTCGCCGCAGCTGAGCACTGGGTTGAGCGCCGTCATCGGCTCCTGGAAGACCATGCCCATCACCTGGCCGCGCAGGGCGCGCAGGCGCTTCTCGGGCAGGTACTTGCCATTCGTCAGCAGCGTCTCGCCGGCCAGCACGATGTCGCCGGCCGTGATGGTCAGGCCCTTGGCCAGCAGCGCCATCACGGTCGTGGCCAGCACCGACTTGCCGGAGCCGGACTCGCCCACGATGCACAGCGTGCGGCCGGCCTCGATGCGCACGTCCAGCCGCTCGATGGCATGGGGCCGGTCGGCGTCGGCGGGCAGTGCGACCTGCAGGCCGCGCACCTCCAGCACGGGGCTTGCGGGCATGGGCGGCGCTTCGCCAGCGGCGATGCGGGTGGGAAGGGGTTTCATGGTCACACCTCGCTCAGCTGCGCTTGGAGAACTTGGGATCGAGCACATCGCGCAGCCCGTCGCCGAGCAGGTTGATGGCCAGCACGGTGGGCACCAGGAAGAGCGCAGGCCACAGCACGTTGCCCGGCGCCTGCGAGAACAGCACGCGGCCCTCGGCCATGATGTTTCCCCAGGTCGGCACCTCGGCCGGCAGGCCCAGGCCGAGGAAGCTCAGGATGGCTTCGGTCAGCACGGCAGATGCCGCAATGAAGGTGCCCTGCACGATCAGCGGCGCCAGCGCGTTGGGCAGGATGTCGCGCCACAGGATCACGGCATTGGGCGTCGCCAGGGCGCGGGCCGCCTCGACGAAGGGCTCGTCGCGCAGGCCGATCACCAGGGCGCGCACCAGCCGCGTCACCCGCGGCACCTCGGGCACGGCGATGGCCAGGATCACCGTCGGCAGGCTCGCGCCGAGCATCGCCACCAGCGTGATGGCCAGCAGCACGGCCGGGATGGCCATCAGGCCGTCCATCACCCGCATCAGCACGGCGTCGGCCGCGCGGAAGTAGCCGGCCACCATGCCCAGCGTGCAGCCCAGCGCGATGGCGAGGAAGGCGGTGAGCACGCCCACCAGCAGCGAGATGCGGGTGCCGTAGAGCACACGGCTCCACACGTCGCGGCCCACGCTGTCGCTGCCCATCCAGAAGGTGTGCTGCACCATCGCGCCGTCCGGCAGCGTGACCTGGCCGGCCGTGCCCGCGGGGACGGTGATGAAGTTCGCGTCCATCGCCGAGGGGTCGAAGGTGCCCAGCCAGGGCGCCATCAGGCCCAGCAGCGTGAGCACCAGCAGCACCAGCGTGCCGCCGCGCACGGCGCCATGGCGCCAGAGTTTGTGGAAGGTGCCCATGGCTTCAGTACCGGATGCGGGGGTCGAGGAAGAGGTAGCTCACGTCGACGAGCAGGTTCACGCCCACGTAGATCAGCGCAAAGAACAGCACCACGCCCTGCAGCACCGGGAAGTCGCGATTGAGCACCGCATCCACCGTCAGCTGGCCCAGACCGGGAATGGCATAGACCGTCTCGGTGACGACCACGCCGCCCAGCAGCAGGGCCGCGCTCACGCCGATGACGGTCACCACCGGCACGGCGGCATTGCGCAGCGCATGGTGGCTGAGCACCGTTCGCTCGCCGATGCCCTTGGCACGGGCGGTGCGGATGTAGTCCTCGGTCAGTGCCTCGCTCACGGCGGCGCGGGTCACGCGGGCCAGCAGCGCCACGTAGGTGACGGCCAGCGTCAGGCAGGGCAGCACCAGCTGCCGGGCCCAGGGGCCCACACCCTCGCCGATGCGGCGGTAGCCCTGCACCGGGAACCACTGCAGCTTCATCGCCAGCAGGTAGATCAGCACATAGCCGATGACGAACACCGGCACCGAGAAGCCGGCCACCGAGAAGGCCATGACCGCCTTGTCCAGCCAGCCGCCCATGCGCCAGGCCGCCAGCGTGCCCAGCGGCAGCGCGATGGCCACGGCCAGCACCAGGGTGCCGATGGCCAGCGAGAGCGTGGGCTCGATGCGCTGGCCGATGAGGGCCACCACCGGCTTGTTCAGAAAGAACGAGAAGCCCAGGTCGCCCTGCAGCACATGGCCGGCCCAGGTGGCGAACTGCGTCCACAGCGGCTGGGTCAGGCCCAGTTGCGCGCGGATGCGGTCCAGGTCTTCGTTGGTGGCGCTGTTGCCGCCGATGATGGCCGCCGGATCGCCGGGGGTGAGCCGCACGATCATGAAGACCGCGATGGCCACCACCAGGATCACCGGCAGCGTGGCGAGCAGGCGTTTGCCCAGAAAGCTCAGCATGGCCGCCCTGCCCTTACTGCTTGCGGATGTTCCAGTACACCTGGGCACCGGCGGGCACCAGGCCGCTCACGCCCTTGCGCACAGCGGCCGGCTGGTTGTACTGGCCCACGGGCACATGGGTGACGCTCTGGAAGGCCTGCAGCTGCGCGGCCTCGGCCAGCTTCTTTTTCTCGGCGTCGGTGGTGGCGGCGATGAACTGCTTCTTGATGGCTTCGAGCTTCGGGTCGTCCTGCCAGCCGAACCAGCCCTTGTCGCCGGTGGCGTTCATCATGGCCATGGTCAACGGGTTGAGGATGTCCGAGGCCGTCCAGGAGGTCATGAAGATGCTCCAGCCGCCGGCCGAGGGCGCGTCCTTCTTGGCGCGGCGGGCCACCAGGGTCTGCCAGTCCATGTTCTGCATGTCGACCTTGAAGCCGGCCTGCTCCAGCTGCTGCTTGGCCACCAGCGGCAGCTTGCCGATGGTGCCGTTGTCGGAGGGGCGCATCAGCACCACGGGCTCGCCCTTGTAGCCGGCCTCGGCCAGCAGAGCCTTGGCCTTTTGCGGGTTGGCGATGCCGGTGTACTCGCCCGTCTTGTCTGACTCGTACAGCGTGCCGCAGGGGAACATGCTCTTGCAGTAGCGCGTAAGTCCGGGCGTGCCCACCTGCGTGCGCAGGAAGGCCTCCTGCCCCAGGGCCAACATGGCGGCGCGGCGGATCTTCTCGTTGTCGAAGGGCGCGTGCAGGAAGTTGAAGCGCAGGATGAACTGGTTGCCCGCCGGCTGGGCATCGACCAGCTCGATGTTGGGGTTGCTGCGCAGCGTGGCGTACTGCTCGAAGGCAGGCTGCTCCAGGATGTCGGCCTCGCCGTTGAGCAGCGCATTGAGCTGCGTCTGCGCGTCGCGGATGAACAGCCATTCCACGCGATCCACGTACACGTTCTTGCCGCCGGCCGTGCCGGAGGGCGCCTCGGCGCGCGGCTTGTACTTGGTGTTCTTCAGGAAGACGGCCTTCTCGCCCGGGCGGAACTCGTCGGCCTTGAAGATGTAGGGACCGGAGCCGATCGTCTCCTTGATCTGCACGTCGCCGGGCGTGTCGGCCACGCGCTTGGGCATGATGAAGGGCACGTTGGACGAGGGCTTGCCCAGCGCCTCGGTCACCAGGCCGAAGGGCTCCTTCAGCTGGATGACGAAGGTCTTGGCGTCCGGCGTCTCGTACTTGTCGATGGCCTTGGCCAGTTGGCCGCCGAAGGTGTCGCGGCTGGCCCAGCGCTTGAGCGAGGCGACCACGTCCTCGCTGGTGACCGGCTTGCCGTCATGGAACTCCAGGCCGTCGCGCAGCTGGAAGGTCCAGGTCTTGTTGTCCTTGGACACGCTCCACTTGCCCACCATCTGCGGCTGGATCTTGCCCTGGGCGTCGGTGCCGAACAGGGTGTCGTAGATCATGTAGCCGAAGTTGCGCGAGATGTAGGCCGTGGTCCAGATCGGGTCCAGCACCGTCATGTTGGTGGTGGGAATGATCTTGAGCGTGGTGCTCTGCGCGGCGGCGGGCAGCGCGGTGCCGGCCGTCACGACCAGCATGGCGGCGCAGGCCGCCCACTTCGACAGGGCACGGCGGCTCACGGGGCGGGCGGCGGAGGGGTTGGGGGTGTGCATGAAGGTTCCGAAGTAGGCGGTGGAAAGTCAGGAAAGATCCGGCTTGCCGGTGGGGATGGATTGGGACAAAAATCGCCGCAATTGAGTATGTACAGTTGATCAAGGCTGCACTAGAACAGTCCAACTGCGCGATCACAGACAGGTGCATCGCATGCACCCATTCAGTGCCCCACCACCCGCCCTCTCCCACGTCAACCTCCCATGATTTCGCTCGACCCCCACTCCGACGTGCCACTGGTGCGCCAGATCCGCGACGCGCTGGCCCTGGAGATCGACCGCGGCACGCTCGCCGTCGGTGCACGCCTGCCCTCGGTGCGGGAACTGGCGCGCGAGTCGGGCGTGAGCACCATGACGGCCACCAATGCCTACCAGCGCCTGGTGGCCGACGGCTACGTCGAGGCCCGCCCTGCCAGCGGCTACTACGTCGCGGCCCATGGCGACGCCACCGGCCAGGCCGCCCGGCGCAAGCCCTTCGTGGGCCGCACCTCGGTTGATTCGCTGTGGCTGATCCGCCGCGTGTACGAGGACGACGCCTCGCTGCTCAACGCCGGCTGCGGCTGGATCCCACCCGAGTGGCTGCAGTCGGACGCCGTGCGCCGCGCCCTGTCGGGCCTGGCCCGCAAGCAGGGCCCTGCCCTCGCCCGCTACGGCTCACCCCACGGCTACCTGCCGCTGCGTCAGCAGATCGAGGCGCAATTGGGCGCCCGCGCCATCCATGCGCCGCCGCACCAGATCGTGCTGACCCACGGCGCCACCCAGGCCCTGGCCCTGGCGGGCCGCTGCCTGCTGCAGCCCGGCGATGCGGTGCTGGTGGACGACCCCGGGTCCACCAACCTCTTCGAGACGCTGCGCCAGTTGGGCGCGCGCCTGGTCGGTGTGCCCCGACTGCAGGACGGCCCCGACCTCACGGCCCTGCAGGCCCTGGCCCAGCGCCATCGGCCCAAGGCCTTCTTCATCCAGACCCAGCTGCACAACCCCACCGGCTCGTCCTGCGCACCGGCCAAGGCCTATCAGTTGCTGCGCCTGGCCGAGCAGCTGGGTTTTGCCATCGTCGAGAACGACGTCATGGCCGGCCTGGAGCCGCCCGGCGCCACCACGCTCGCCAGCCTGGACCAGCTGCGGCGGGTCATTTACGTGGGCGGCTTCTCCAAAGTGGTCTCACCCAGCCTGCGCGTGGGCTTCGTCACCGCCAACGAAGAGATGGTCGACAAGCTCATCCACGCCAAGATGGGCGACAGCCTGACCAGCTCGGAGATGAACGAGCGGCTGGTGCATGCCGTGCTGGCCGAGGGCAAGCACCGCGCCCACGTGGCGCGGTTGGCGCAGCGCTTGGCCGAGGCGCAGGTGGCCGTGTGCGCGGGGCTCGCGAAGGCGGGGCTGGAGGTGTTCGGGCAGCCGGCGGGCGGGCCGTTTTTGTGGGCGCGGTTGCCGTCGGAGGGGGTCGATGCCGTAGCTGTCGCGCAGCGGGCGGTGGCGGCGGGGTTGTTGCTGGCGCCAGGGCATCTGTTTCGGCCGATTGCGGAGCGGACGGGGTGGATGCGGTTCAATGCGGCGTATGCGGATGATCCGCGCGTGTTTGAATTCGTGGCCCGGGAGGCTATTGATGCGGGCACGGCCTGAGTAGCGGCCCAAACCGGGCATGGAGCTTCAACCGGGTTGACTTGGCGCGGCTGATTAGGCATCAAAAAATCTACGAGGGTGATCGCCTTCGTGCGGGAGCGCGTTTTAGACGCACTCACGCCCCGCTCTCTCTTTCACCTCTATCGCATACGGGACACCAAGTGCCCCATGACTGACGATCACCACTGATCGCGTGGCCTTCCCTGCCTTTGACGCTATGCTCCCGAAGCCCCGGCAGTCGCCGGGACCGGCCCGCACCACTGGGAGGGAAATTGGCAGACGCAGTGATTGAGCTTGTGGTCTGGGTCATCTTTGTGGAGACCGGGCGATTCGTGGTCGCAATCATCAGCCTTGGGCGATGGAGAGGGACATTCCGGCGGAACAATGAAGAGCGCATCTATGGCGCCGCAGGGGCACTTTCTTTTCGTCGGGACGGAACCCGGATCATCACCACCACGGGTTTATGCTGGATCGGCTTTCTTTTTTATTGTTTCGTAGGAATTGCGATAGGGCTGCTTGTGGCGGGATGACCTATGCTTAACATTAAATAATCTAAGGCGTCCGAAACCGACTACGAGCGGCCTGTCTGTGATGTCGCCTTTAGGGATGGCTCGCCGCTACGCTCTTCAGCCCCACTCAATTTAAATCGTACATAGGAAGAGTCAATGGCGAAAATGAGCGTAGCCCACCGCGACATGCTGAATTCGCTATCGTGGTACATGTCCGCGAGACAGACTGCGCTGCGCGCGGCGCTCTCATTCCGTACTCAGCTATCCGTCACTGACCAGACGGACATGAGAGTTCACTACGCTAGCTACTTCTTGAATCTTCTGGCAGCGACCGAACTCTTCCGCGAAACGACCGCGCTGCAGCCAAACGACTTTGAAGCACAGTTGTACTCGCGCTTTGTGTTTGATGGGTTTCAGGACGGAGAGGCCAATTACTCTTACATCCGTGAACTACGCAACGCGGTTGTTCACCGCGGGCTAAACATTACTTCTGCCGCACACATCGATGGCGACTTCCCGATGATCATTGCAGAACCAAAAGTTCAAAACCAGCGAAGGACAAAGACATTCTTCGCCTTTGGCAAATATTTGCTGGATGTAATCCAAAAATGTGAGTCTGTGGTCAGCTCAGTGATGCTTGACTGTTTAAACGCTGGAGGAGTCTTTGAAGCAACCATAGACGAAGAGGCTGCTGTTGCCGAGTACCGCGATGCGGTTATAAATTCGCACGCAATGCCAGAACACATCAAGGCGATGGCGCTAACAATTGAATTCAGGCCTGAATGGGCGATTGCCGCTCACAGATCTGCGATGGAAAATTTACGCAAAGCGTTGGTACCCTGTGTTGCCGCTAAACCAGTCGCGTAACAGACCTTAGAGCGCATTTAAAGTGCGGTTTTTGTGGAAAAAAATTCTCGATATCAGAGGCCCACTTTAACAGGACGCCAGTTCTAGGGTGACCCGATTCATCCTCTGAACGGCGCAGGGCGCTTCAAGTCGATAACGTCGTTGCTACGCGAGGCGGTCAATCCGGCTGGCCACTGCCCTTACTGAATCTCACTTTTTGATCGCACTTCGGTCTGTCATGTGAACTGCTCTCTCAATATTCCGCGCGTGGCTTCTGACGCCCCCCACCGATTGCAGCTGTAAGGGCAACCGAAAAGGCAGCCGCGCCTTCGCCGATCGCCCCGTGGGTCAGAGCGATCCACATAATCCCTAGAGTCGAGCAGACCAAGCAGGCGACCACAGCGGCGAGTGCAATACGACTAAGGGTTTTCAAGTTCAGTCTGCAGGTACGGCGTTGGGTTGGCCACTGCTCGTGGCCGTCTGCCGACCTACAAAAGCCGCCGATCGAGAGATAAGCATGGAGGGGTAACGCCACTCATGAAAAATTTGGCGTGAAGGTTGCGCTCTATGTTTCGACGCAACCAGCCAATTACTGGCGCGTCAATCCAGCCCCATCAGCCCCACCTATCGCTACCCCCAACGCCCACCCCAATGGCACAGGAGTTGCGAAAACGCCCGCACACTCCCGGAGCTGTCCATGACGTTGTTCTCCCGCCGCCGCTGGCTTGCCCAGACCTCGCTTGCCGCTGCCTCGCTGGCCTTGCCCACGCTCGGGCGCGCGCAGTCGCCCGTGAAGATCAGGTTCCAGATGGACTGGCGCGTGGACGGGCAGTCCGCACCCTTCTATTACTCGCTCGCCAAGGGCTACTTCGAGAAGGAAGGCCTCGACGTCTCCTTCGACGTGGGCGCCGGCTCGGCCATGGCGGTCAACCGGCTGGCGAGCGGCAGCTACGACATGGGCTATGGCGACGTGAACGCGCTCATCGAGTTCTTCGGCTCCGGCGCGCCCGCCGTGGCGCGTCCGCAGGCCGTCTACCAGACGCTCGACCAGACGCCGGCCGGCGTGATGGTGCTGACCAGGAGCGGCGTGACCGCGCCCGCTGGCCTGGCCGGCAAGACGCTGGGCGCGCCCGTGTTCGACGCCGGCCGCAAGCTGTGGCCGCTGTTCGCCAAGGTGCAGGGCCTGCCGGTCGATGCGGTCAAGTGGCAGAGCATGGACCCCGGCCTGCGCGAGGTGATGCTGGTGCGCGGCGACGTCGACGGCGTCACGGGCTTTCAGCCCTCTGGCCTCATCTCCGCGATCGCGGCCGGCGCCAAGGAAGAGGATCTGCGCGTCTTCCTCTACAAGGACTTCGGCGTGAACGTCTACGGCAACGCCATCCTCGCCACCTCCAAGTTCATCGCCGAACAGCCGCAGGCGGTGGCCGGCTTCCTGCGGGCCTACAACAAGGGCCTGAAAGAGGTCATCGCGAACCCCGAGGAAGGCGTGGCCATCGTTCGTCAGCGCGAGCCGCTGGTCAATGCCGCCGTCGAAGTGCGCCGGCTGAAGGGGCTGATCGATGTGTGCATCGTCTCGCCCAACACGCGGGCCCAGGGACTGGGCGACATCGACATGGCCCGGCTGGACAAGCAGATCGACGACGTGTCCGCCGCCTTCAACCTGAAGTCGAAGCCCACCGCCGCTACGCTCTTCAACCCGGCCTTCCTGCCGTCCAGGCGCGACCGGATGCTGGCCTGAGCGCGCGTACCGCCGCGCCCTTCTTCTTCATGACCGAGACACTCCCCTCCTCCACCGACGCGCGGCTCGTCGACCTGCCCGTCGAGCCCATCCGCGCCGAGACCTTCGCGCCCTACGGCACGCTGATCGAGAGCGCGTACGACGGCAAGCCCTTCGGCGACGACGAGGCCCAACTCACCCTCGACCGGGGCACGCCGCGCTTCTACATCATGAAGCTCGAACGGCGCGAGCCGGTCTTCCGCCAGATCACACGGCACCTCGCCGTCACGCAGTGCCTGGCCTCCGCGGGCGGGCGGCCGTGGATGATTGCCGTGGCGCCGCCCGATGCACCGGACGACCCGGCCGCCCCACCTGACATCACGCGGCTGCGCGCCTTTCGCGTGGAAGGCCACCAGGCCATCATGCTGGCGCGCGGGACCTGGCATGCCGGCCCCTTCTTCGAGGACGAGACGGTCGACTTCTTCAACCTCGAATTGGCCGACACCAACGTGGTCGACCACCACAACTGCGCGCTCGACCGGCGCTTTGGCGTGCGCTACCGCTTCGTGACGGGCTGAGCAACGGCCAGCGCTTCCGCCAGCGTGCCCCAGTCGCGGCCGCCCTGGCCTGCGGCTTGCGCTGCGTCCAGGCGTGCGCGTGCCGCATCGGCGATGGGCATGGCAACCTGTGATGCACGCGCTGCCTCGTCGGCCAAGCGCAGGTCCTTCAGGCCGAGGGCGATGGTGAAACCCGGTGCATCGGCCGGTGAATCTTCCCCGGCCGCCACCCGCTCGACCGACCGCGCGACGGCCTGCCCTACGCCCTCGTACACCGGCCCGCGGAAGAGCTTGGCCGTGAAGACCTGGTGCGCCAACGCGGCAGGCACGCCGTGCGCGCGCACCAGCGACATCGCCTCGGTCAGGGCGGCCACGGCACTGGCAATCAGGCCATTGCCCGCGAGCTTGACCGCACAGGCGGCGGCCGGGCCCGGCACCTCGAAGACGCGCGGCGCGAACGCCGCCAGCGCCTCACGCACGGCCGCGAGGCGGTCGACCGGCAGCGCGGGTGGCACGCCGACGACCGCCGTCAGGTCGCCAGCCCATGCCTCGTCGGGACGGCCGAACACCGGGCAGGCGACGAAGTACTGGCCGGCCGCGCGGTGCCGCTCCGCCAGCGCCTCGGCGCACGCGCTGCCGATGGTGCCGAGGCACACATGGACGCTGCCAGCCGGCAGGTGCGGGACGATGCCGGTCGCCATCCGGCCGTCGCCCTCCTCCTCACCGGCATCGCCGAAGCAGACGGCGCCCAGTGCGTCGCCATCGGTCACGGCGCTGAACCACAGGGCCGGCCCCGCTGGCCCCAGCGCCCCGCACAGCGCCTGCGCCGTCGCGCAGGGCTCAGCCCCCTCGTCGCTGGCCAAGCCGGTGCGCGCCGGATCGATGTCCCAGGCCAGCGGCGCAAAGCCGTTGCGCGCCAGGCAGGCCGCCACCGCCAGGCCCATGCGGCCGAGCCCGACCACCGCCACCCGGCCGCTCACAGGGCCTCCGGCACTTCCACGCCCGACAGGCGCGGCGACACCAGCTCCGCCTCGCGGTAGCCGTGCAGCGTGGGCAGCAGCGCGTCCTGCTGCTCGCGCATCAGCGCCCGCGTGATGCCGCCCACCAGCCGCGGTACCGCGTACTTGTGGCCGCTGGACGACGTGGTGTGCGGCCCCATGCTCACCGTCGACGAGAAGTTGAAGGCGTGCACGCGGCGCACCCACGCATCGCGGGCCGGGTCGAGCGGCTGGTATTCGAAGCCGGCGCCCAGGTACGGGTACTCGCCCATGGCGTCGCTGCGCTCTGCCTCCGGCGGCATGTAGCGATGGCGCCAGCGCTGCACGCTGGCGCCGAGCGTGCGCAGTTCGTCGCGCGCGTCGTAGTCGACCACCGAGCCCGTGGCGCACAGCAGATGGTCGAAGACGAAGTCCGCGTGCGGCGTGCGCACATGGATCTCGTCGCCCACCTGCCGCACGCGCGTCCACGGCGAGCCGGCATGCATGCGGAAGTTGGCGAAGGAATGCGCCAGGTCGAAGCCGTTCTGGGTGGGCGGCTGGTCGTGCACTTCGAAGAAGCGGTTGACCTGCCAGCGGGTGGCATCGTCCAGCTCCGCGAAGTGCCGCAGAAAGCCCGAAAACTCGACGATGCGGTGCGGGTTGACCGTGGGCAGCCGCTCGCGCCGGAAGCACAGGTCGACCGACGCCGCGCCATGGGCCAGCAGCACGCAGGCGTTGTCGAAGGCCGATGCGCCGTGCCCCAGCACACCGACGCGCCGACCCTTGAGCGCGGCGAAGTCGACCGGCCCGTTCGAATGGCTCACCTGGTGCGGCGCCACGGCGTCGGCGATGTGTGCGGGAATGCGCCAGGCGCCTGCGCCGTCGTAACCCGTGGCCAGCACCACATGGCGGGCCAGCAAAGCTTCTTCCGGCGCAGCTGCCGTATTGGTCGCTCGCACGCGCACCCGCAGCAGATCGCCCCCGGGCTCGGGCTCGAGCCCGACGCAGGCCGTGTCGTTGCGCACCGGCACGCCGGTCATGCGCCGGAACCAGCGCAAAAAGGCCATCCACCGCGGCCGCTCGATGCGGTCGATGGCCGCCCAGGCGGCATCGCCGTAGCAGGCGCGGTAGAAGGCCGGCGCGGACAGGCTGGGCACGCCCGATTCGATGCCGATGGTGCGCTTGGGCGTGCGCAGGTGCGACATGCGGGCAAAGTCTTCCCACACGCCCTCCTGCCCGGCGGGCCGGGCGTCGATGACCTGCACATCGGCCACGCCCTCCCGCCGGAGTGCGAAGGCCGCAGCCAGGCCGGCCTGGCCGCCGCCGACGATCAGCACGTCGTGCACATGCGCGCCAGACGGATGCGCGACGGGCCGCACCCAGTCGCGCCCCGGGTAGGCCAGCAGGTCGAGTTCGGCCTGCACTTGGCGCTCCAGCTGGGCCAGGGTCTGGGCCTGTGGCCCGGCGTCGGTCGTCATGGTCGGCTCCTTGGGGTTGAAGTACTGCCGGGCCTCAGCCGTGCTGCGAGGCCTGCAGGAACTCGCGCGTGCGCGCGCTCTGCGGCGCGGTGAACATCGCCTCCGGCGTGCCGATCTCCACGATGCGCCCCTGCTCCATGAAGACGACGCGGTCGGCCACCTCGCGCGCAAAGCCGAGTTCGTGCGTCACCACGAGCATCGTCATGCCCTCCTCGGCCAGCGCGCGCATCACGCGCAGCACTTCGCCCTTGAGTTCCGGGTCGAGCGAGGACGTCACCTCGTCGAAGAGCATCAGCTTGGGCCGCATGGCCAGGGCCCGCGCGATGGCGATGCGCTGCTGCTGCCCGCCCGAGAGCGCGCGCGGATAGCTGTCGGCCTTGCTCGCCAGGCCGATCTTGTCCAGCAGCACCATCGCCTCGGCGCGCGCCACCGCGGGCGCAATGCCCTTGACGTGGATGGGTGCCTCGGTCACGTTCTGCAGCACCGTGAGATGCGGGAACAGGTTGAACTGCTGGAACACCATGCCGAGCTCGCGCCGCAGCAGGTTCAGCGCCTGTTCCGGCACGCGCTGGCGTATGGCGCCGCCCGCCGGTCCGTAACCGACCGGGCGGCCGTCGAACACCACCTCGCCCGCGTGGAAGGGTTCGAGAAAGTTCACGCAGGCGAGCAGGCTGCTCTTGCCCGAGCCTGAAGGGCCGATGACGACGACGACTTCGCCAGCCTGGACCGCGAGGTCGATGCCGTGCAGCACCTCGACGTCGCCATAGCGTTTGTGGAGATTGGTGATGCGCAGGATGGGCGCGTGGGGCAATGTCATGGCGTCAGGTCACGTCACGCGGTAGCGCTTTTCGAGCCAGGCGTTGATGGCGATGAGCGGCAGCGTCAGCAGCAGGTAGCCCAGCGCCACGCCGGCGAAGGGACTGAAGGTGTTGGCCTTCCAGCTCATGAAGTCCATGCCGGCGCGCAGCAGGTCGGAGATGGCGACGGTCGAGACCAGCGAGGTGTTCTTGATGAGGCTGATCAGCTCGTTGGTCACCGGCGGCAGCACGCGGCGCGCGGCCTGAGGCAGCACGATGCGGCGCATCGCCAGCGGGTAGGACATGCCGAGTGCGCGCGCCGCCCGCATCTGGCCGCCGTCGATCGACTCGATGCCGCCGCGCAGGATCTCGCTCATGTACGCGCCGTTGGTGATGCCCAGGGCGAGCACGCCCACCGTGGTCGCATCGAGCAGCAGCCCGGCCGACGGCAGGCCGTAGTACAGGAAGAGCAGCGTGACCAGCACCGGCGTGGCGCGCATCAGCGTGACGTAGGCCAGCGCCGGCAGCCGCAGCACCCGCCGCGGCGACACGCGGGCCAGGCCGCCAAGGGTGCCGAGCACCAGTCCGACCAGTGCCGAGAGCGCCGCGATCTTCGCGGTGACCACCATGCCCTTGAGCAGCGACGGGATCGCCGCCAGGAAGACGTCGAAGGAGAAATCCATCCGCCGGGTCCGTCAGTGCGCGGCGCCCGCCAGGCCGAGCCGCTCCGACAGCAGCCGCGACAGCCGCAGCACGCCTTCGTCGTCGCCGCGCGCACCGATCACCGACAGGCCGACCGGCGCGCCCTCGCTGCGCGTCCACGGCATGCTGAGCTGCGGCAGCCCGGCCAGGCCGGCTGGCGCCAGCATGCGGAAGGAGCGTGCGCGGATGTCGTTGACCGCGTCGAAGGACGCATCGAGGCCCGGTGCCGGCGTCGGCACCGTAGGCCAGACGATCGCGGCGCCGCCGGCCAGCACGCGCGCCATCGTGGCGTTGGCGTCGATCCGCAGCCGCTGCATCTGGGCCACTTCCTCGAAGCTCACCCGCGCCGCGGCGTCGAAGCGCTGCGTCACGTCCTCCCCCATGGGCGGTCGGCGCGTGCGCACCCAGGGGCCCAACTGCAGCCAGATTTCGCTGGCCTGCAGCACACGGAAGGCGTTGGCCCAGTCGGCCAGGGGCAAGGTTCCTTCGGGCAGCACAGTGACAGGCGCCAGTTCGCGCAGCTGGGCGATGAGCGCCACGTAGGCCGCGCGCACCGGTGCGTCGAGCAGCGGCATCACGTCGGCGGCAACCACCAGGGAGCCGAACTCCTGCGAGGCGCCGACACGCGTGCGCGCGAGTTGCTCGAACACGCGCGTCATCGCGTCTGCGCTGGTGGCGAACCAGCCGACGGTGTCGAAGCTGTGGGCCAGCGTGAAGCAGCCCTGCGCCGCGATGCGGCCGTGCGTGGGGCGCATGCCCCACACGCCGCAGTAGCTGGCGGGCAGCCGCGTGGAGCCGCCGCAGTCGGTGCCCAGCGCGATGTCGGCATGACCGCCCGCGACGGCCACCACGGAGCCCGACGAGGAGCCGCCCGACAGCCGGTCCGGCGCCGCCGGGTTGGTCGGCTTGCCGTAGTGGGCGTTGTTGCCGGCCAGGCTGTAGGTGAGCTCGTCGGTGACGGTCTTGCCCACCCACTGCGCACCGGCCTCCAGCAGCACGCGCACCGCGGGAGCCGATGTCTTCGCCTCGACCTGTTCGGCGAACCAGGCCGGCTGCCCCGCGCCCACGCGCAGGCCTCCCACCTCGAACACGTCCTTGACCGCGAGCCGCAGCCCGGCGAGCGGGCCGGCCTGGCCATGGGCCTGCCGAAGCCGCAGCGCGAAGGCCTCATCGCTGCCGTCGGACACGAAGGCGCCATGGCGCCCGGCAAGGGTTTGGAGCGCAGCGCCGCTCATTGGAACCACTTCGCGTCGAGCTTGTCGAGGAAGCCCTCGCGCTTGAGGTCGGCCAGGACGGCGTTCACCGCCTCCAGCAGACGCGTGTCGTCCATGCGGGTGTTGATGCCCACGTCGCGCTTGTCCCAGGTCTCCGACACGGCCAGCTTGCTGGGCCGGCGGGCGGCGTTGTAGCGCACGGTGGGCAGCGTGTTGACCACGACGTCGGCCCGGCCCGCTTCGACATCCGAGAAGGCCAGCAGGAAGTCGTTGTAGGTCTTGACCTCCTTGGCGATGCCGAGGTCGCGCACGAAGCGCTCGCCGGCGCTGCCGATCTGCACCGCCACCACCTTGCCCGCGATGTCGTTCGCCTTGACGATGTTGGCGGCCGGCTTGGCCCCGCCCGCGATGCCGGAGTTGTAGTACGGTGTGGAGAAGGTGATGCGCTGCGCGCGTTCGGCGGTCCAGGTCATGGCGGTGACGAGCAAGTCGACCCGCCTGGAGTTCAGCGCCGGAATGAGGCCGCTGAAGTCGATCTTCTCCCACTTGGGCTGCACGCCCAGGCGACGCGCCACCTCGTTGCCCAGGTCGATGTCGAAGCCGACCATGGTGCCGTTCTCGACATAGCCGAAGGGCGGATAGGCCCCTCCGTTGGCCATGACGAGCACGCCGTCCTTCTTGATCTTGTCCAGCGTGTCGGCCTGCACGGCCGTGGCCGCGCCGGCAATCAGCGCGGCGGCGAGGCAGGCGGAACGGAGAAGTTGTCTGCGATGCATGGATCGTCCTTCGGTTATCGGGAGAGGGGAAATGGGGAACGCTCGGCCGCGGCCAGGGCCAGCACGCGGCGCACCGCGTCGACCACCGGCCCGCCCGCGCTGCGACGGGCGAAGACCTCGTGACGAAAGCGCTCGGCCGCCTCGGCGATCTCGTCGCGCAGCGCGGCCTCGTCGACGCCCGTGGCACGGCCATCGGCGAACACCACGCGGCCGTCGACCACCACGGTATGGACGGCGCTGCTGGTCGCGGCAAAGCACAGTTGGCGGCGCGGGTCGTGCAGCGGCACGAAGACCAGGTCGCGTGCGTCGAGCAGCGTGATGTCGGCCACGCGGCCCACGGCGATCTCGCCAGCGGTGGCGGCGTTGCCCATGGTCGCGGCGCCGTCGGCCGTGGCCATCCGGACGAGCCGCGCCGCGTCGGGCGCGGGATGCGCCGCACTGGCGTCGAGCTTGTGGATGAGCGAGGCCATGCGCAGGCTGTCGAGGTAGTCGACGCTGTCGCCGGTCGCGGCGCCGTCGGTGCCGATGGCGACCTCCACGCCCGCGGCCAGCAACCGTCCGACCGGGCACCGCCCGCTGGCCAGCTTGAAGTTCGACAGCGGGTTGTGCACCACGCGCGCGCCTCGCCGCGCGATGCGTTCGATGTCGGCATCGGTCAGCCACACGGCATGGTTCATCGCCAGTTGCGGGCCCAGCAGCCCGGCCTGGTCGAGCACTTCGATGAAGCTGCGCCCGTATTGCTGCTGTGCGGTGACGGCCTGGGTACGCGACTCCAGCACGTGCATATGAACGGGCACCGCGTGTGCCTCGGCGGTGTCGGCCACGCGACGCAGCAACGCGGGCGTGCAGCGCTGCGGGCCACGCGGGCCCAGCGACAGGCCGAGCCGCGAATGGCCCCGCGCCGCCAGTGCATGGCGGGCGCGATGGAACACATCGAATTGCGCGTCCAGCGCGCGCGGCGGGTGGGCGTCAAGGCGCGCGCTCAGGTCATGATCGAACACCGAGCGCGCAAACGGCAGCCCGTCGAGGTAGGCCCGATCGGACAGCGTGACCGCCACGCGGGCACGCAGGCCGGCATCGTCGTAGGCGTCGAGCACGGCCTGCAGCGCCTCTTCATCGCCGCCAGGGTTGAGGAAGTCGTCATGCAGCGCGGCCACCCCCGAGCGCAGCGAACGCAGCGCCAGCATCATGGCGCGCAGGTAATGCCAGCGCACGGGAATGGCGTCGCCGCCCAGCGGCGGATAGGCCAGTGCCAGCCAGACTTCGAGCGGCTCGCCATCGCAACTGCCCTGTTCGAACATCTCGTTCGAATGCGCATGCGCATTGACGAAGCCCGGGAAGGCAATGAGGCCGCTGCCGTCCAGGTCCGCTGGGCCGGGCGGCCCTGCAATGCTGCCAGCCAGGCCGATCGAGCGGATCACGCCACCCTCGATGCCGATGTCCACGCGCGGCGCATCGGCCGGCGCGTCACCGGGCCGAACATTGCGAAGGCTGCGCAGCACCAGCGTCATGCGGCGCTTTGCGCGGGCGCGATGGCCCTCGCCACAAAGGCACGCATCTGCGAATCGGGAGCGTTGAACTCCAGCGCCGCGTCGAAATGCGCGCGGCCCTCGATGGGCAGCAGGCGGCTGTGGGCGCCCAGGCTCTTAAGCCGCCAATGCAGCGCCTGCGCCTGCCGAACGAACTCCGGCGACTCTTGTTCACCGACGGCAACCAGCACGGGTGGCAGCGTCGGCCGTTGCGCTGCGTGGGCCAAGGCTTCGAGTGTCAGCAATGGGCTGCAGGCGACGGCCTCTTCCGGCGTGAAGCCCAGGGTGACCTGGGGAATGCTGCGCGCCAGCGGCCGCAGGTCGTACATGCCGCCGAGCAGCAGCAGCGCACGCATGCGGCCCGCCCACGGGCGCGCTGTCACGGCCGCCGACAGGGCCAGGTGCGCGCCCGACGAATGGCCGGCCAGGGCGATCGCTGCCGGATCGATGCCCAGGGCCTGCGCCTGCGCGACGACCGTGGCGATGGCCGCTTCCACCTCCGCCACGATGGCCGGCAGACTGCTCTGGCCAAGCGCGGCGAAGTTGATGCCCACCCAGGCCATGCCTTGCCGCATGCAGGCATCGGCCCAGAAGGCCGTCTCGCGGCTGGTGTTCAGGCGCCAGCGGCCGCCGTGCACGAAGACCATCGCCGGCACCGGCCCCGGCGCACCGGGCGGCAGGAAGACATCGACCCAGCCATCGTCGCCAGCACTGAATCGATGCGTGGCATGCCCGATGCGGTGCGCGAAGGCGTCGGCCGACAGCGCGCGCAGGGCGGCCAGGTCGTCGGCATTGCGGGCCGCGCTGTTGTTGTCGTACTGCGCCGCCAGGGCCGCATCGCTCAGGGAGGGCGGCTCGATGAAAGGGTTGGGCGCGAAGGCATACATGGGCGCTGCGGCCGCAAATTCCATGCCCCGAGGTCCTTTGGCCAAGCCGCAGGACCGTGCTTCGCGGCAGCCATCCGATCTTCCTTTGAAGCTTCCCTGCGAAAAAGTCTGGACATAGCTGATACCTATGGCTGACCTGCGCCCCGGCCGAAGGCTCGCAATCGGGCCCAGCGGATGGCATGCGCTTTGCTGCGCGCCAAAGCGGCGCAAAGAGGCCGCCATAGGCCCTCTCAATGTTCTGCAGGATGGATTCCCATGGACGCAATCTTCGATTCGACCCGTTACGACAACGTTCGAAAGCCTCTGCTGCAGGCGCATGGCCTGCCGGCCGATTGCTACCACGATGCCCGCTTCTTCCAGCGCGAACTGGAGACCGTGTTCGCTCGCAGTTGGCTGATGGTGGGCCGTGCCGATCGCATTCCGAACACCGGCGACTTCTTCACGCATGACCAGGCGGGACTGTCGCTGGTCATCCTGCGGGACCGCGAAGGCGACATCCGCGCCTTCGTCAATGCATGCCGGCACCGTGGCGCCCGGCTTCTCGACGTGCCCGCAGGCCAGGCTTGCGGCAACGAGCGCGCCATCGTGTGCCCCTACCACGCCTGGAGCTACAACCTCGAGGGCGAGTTGCGCGGCTGTGCCGGCATGGAGGCGACACAGGACTTCGACCGGGCCGATTTCCCTCTGGTCGCCGCGCGCGTCGGCGTCAGCGACGGCTTCATCTGGGTCTGCCTCGACCACGGTACGCCGCCGCTGCTCGAATGGTTGGGCGAGTTGCCCGACCGGCTGGCGATGTACCAGCTCGGCGACATGGTGGCCACGCGCATCGTCACGCACGATGTGGCCTGCAACTGGAAGGTGTGGGTCGAGAACTTCATGGAGGGCTACCACATCCCGACGGTGCACCGCGCGACCATCAGCAGCCACAAGGCCGTCAATCATCCCGAGGAGCCGAGCGGCAACGGCCAGTACACGGCCATCTTCGAGCAGCACGACGGCACGCTCGCCCTGCTCGACGGCGACAGCGGATTCGCCCCCATCGAGAGTCTGCACGGCGAGTCGGTGCGCGGCAGCCGCTTCATGCTCGTCTATCCCGGCACCATGCTCGCGCTGACCATCGACACGATGTGGTCCTTTCAGTGCCTGCCGATGGGGCCGGAGCAGACGCGGATCGTCCACACCTCGATGTTCCCGCGCTCGCGCGTCGCACAGCCCGACTTCGAGGAGGTCGCACAGCGCTACTACAAGCGGCAGGACCGCGTGGTGGCCGAAGACAACGCCATCTCGGTGCAACAGCAGCGCGGCCTGCGCGCCGGCCCCGTGCATCCCGGGCGCTTCGCGGCCAAGGAGCGCATCGTCCATGCGCTGGACAACTGGGTCCTCGACCGGGTGCTGGCACCCGCACAGACCGCCACCATCCACCCGCTGAAGCGGAGCGCCTGATGGACGGCACCCTCGCCATCGACGCGAGACCCGGCGCGGTGCAATGGCGCACCGACGAGACCGCGCTGATCGTCGTCGACATGCAGAACGGCTTTCTCAAGCCGGGCGGGTACTTCGACAACGTGGGCTACGACCTGGCGCATGCGCCGCGCACCGTGGCGCAGGTGGTGGCCGCCGTCGCGGCGGCGCGGCGGGCCGGCGTGCAGGTGATCTTCATCCAGAGCGGCTTCGACGCGATGCACCTGTGCGTGGGCGGCGCCACCGCGCCGGTGTGGCACAAGTCGGAAGCGCAGGTGCTGATGCGCGAGCGGCCCGAACTGGCACGCCGGCTCATCACCGACGGCACCTGGGACTACGAACTGGTGGACGAGATGGCGCCGGCGGCCGACGAGCCGGTGATCCGCAAGTCCCGCTACAGCGCCTTCGCCGGAACCAGCCTCGACCAGCTGCTGCGCGCCCGGCGCATGCGCAACCTCGTCTTCTGCGGCGTGGCCGCGAACGTCTGCGTGGAGACCAGCCTGCGCGATGCCTACGGGCACGAGTACTTCGTGCTGCTCCTTGAAGATGCGACGCACCATGCCGGGCCCGACTTCCTGCGGCAGGCGACGCTGTGGAACGTCGAGCGCTTCTTCGGCTGGGTGGCGCCGGTCGGGGCATGGCAGCGCGCTACCGGGGCCGCACGATGAGTGCCGCCGGCAAGATCATGGCGGGGCGCGAGAGCGTGCGCGTGGCCATCGTCCAGACACCCCCCGTCTTCCTCGACCTCGACCGCTCCATCGACAAGGCCTGCCGCAAGATCGCCGAGGCGGCCGCGGGCGGCGCTTCGCTGGTGGTGTTCAGCGAGAGCTGGCTGGCCGGCTACCCCTACTGGGACGAAGGCTGGAACAGCGATTCGCACGCCTGGATGGACGTGCGCAGCCGCTTCTTCGACAACGCCCTGCTGATTCCCAGCGTGCAGAGCCAGCGCCTGTGCGAGGCGGCGGCACAGAGCGGCGTGACGGTCGTCATCGGCTGCAACGAGCTCGACGCCCGCCCCGGCGTGCACACGCTCTACAACACGATGCTCACCATCGGCGACGACGGCCGCATCGTCGGCAAGCACCGCAAGCTGCGGCCGACCTTCGTCGAAGCGGCCTTCTGGGGCCAGGGCGCGGGCGACGACCTCTACGTGCACGAAACGGCCGTCGGCCGCGTGGGCGGGCTGATCTGCGGCGAGCATGTGATGACCCTGGCCCGGGCCCGCATGATTTCGCAGGGCGAAGACTTCCACATCGCGCTCTACCCCGGCGCGTTCAACGTGTGGAGCGGCCCGAAGATGCAGGTGGAAGACCCGGACGGCAGCCACTTCATCGGCTACGCCTCATGCCGCGCGCATGCCAACGAGGCCGGCGCCTTCGTGGTCTGCGCGGTCGGGCTGATCGACGAGGCGTCGATCCCGGCCGACTTTCCGATGCGCGATTCGCTCAACATCTCGTACGCGCGCGGCGGCAGCATGGTGATCGCGCCGGCCGGCGTGCCGCTGGTGGGCCCGGTGTATGGCGACACCATCGTCTATGCGGACTGCCCGGCCCGCATGATCAAGCTGTCGAAAGCCGTCATCGACACCAACGGGCACTACGGGCGGCCCGACGTGCTCTCGCTGCGCTACCACCCCGAGGAGCGCACATGACCTCGCCCACCGCCGGCGAGGCCGCGGACGGCCCAGTGGGCGACGCACCGCCCACCGAGCGCACGCCCGTGCTGCTCATCGGCCTGGGCACGATGGGCCTGCCGATCGCGCTGCGGCTGCATGCAGCCGGCGTCCCGGTCTGGGGCATGGACCGCCAGCCGGAACTGCACGATGCGCTGCCCGGCGGCCGGGTCTTCACGGCCGGATCGGTGTGCGACGCGGTGCGCGCGTGCCGCGCCGCCGCCGTCATCACCTGCGTCAGTGACGAAGCCGCGCTGCAGCGCCTGTGGCAGGCACCGGGCGGGTTGCACGAGGCGCTCGTGCCCGGGCTCTGCGTCGTCGACCACACGACGACCTCGGTCCCCGCGGCGCGGCAGTTCGCGGCCGACGCCGGGCAGGCTGGCGCCATGTGGGTCGATGCGCCGCTTTCCGGCGCTGCCGCGGGGGCGCGCGCGGGCACGTTGTCGGCCATGCTCGGCGGCGAGCCGGGTGCGGTCGCGCATGTGCGCCCGCTGCTCTCGGCCTACTGCGCCACCCTCACCCACCTGGGCCCGGCCGGTGCAGGCCAGGCGAGCAAGCTGACCAACCAGATCGCCATCGCCGGCATCAACGCCGGCCTGCTGGCAGCCACGGACTTTGCGGCCCAGCAGGGCCTGGACCTCGCACGCTGCTTCGATGCAATGGCTGCCGGTAGCGCCCATTCCGTGCAGATGGCCCAGCACCGCGCGGCACTGACGCGCGCCCCGGCCGACAGCACCTTGTTCGACTGGCTTCGACGCGACCTGGCGCTGGTGCTGGCACACCTTCCCGTCGACGAGGCCGCGACGCGCGGCGCCCCGCACGCCTTGCACGACCGGCTCCACGCCCTGAACCGAATGCTTTTCGATGGAACTGCGGCACCTCCGTTACTTTGAGGCGATTGCCGCGACCGGGAACGTCACCCGCGCCGCCGCCACGCTCCACATCTCGCAGCCCTCACTGAGCCAGGCCATCAAGGAGCTGGAAGCCGAGGTGGGCATGCCGCTGCTGGTGCGCGGGCCGCGCGGCAGCGTGCTGACCGAAGCCGGGCGGGAGTTCATCAAGCACGCCAGCGACATCCTGGAGCGCGTGTCGGCCGCGCGCGATGCCAGCCGCCGCGCCGCGCATGGCGCCGCCGGCCAGCTGGTGGTGGCCGTCACGGGCTCCAGCGTGTTCGACGTGGTGCCCGAGCTGATCCGCCAGGCCGCCGAGCACATGCCGGAGGTCTCGCTGCGGCTGGTCGAGATGCTGACGGACAAGCAGATCGAGGCGCTGTACGCGCGGCGCGTCGACGTCGCCATCGGCCGGGCCCTGCGCAACGAGCCGGGCCTCACCTCGCGCGTGATTGCCAAGCGCTCCTTCATGGTCGCGGTGCACGTGCGGCATCCGCTGGCACGGCAACGCAGCATCGCGCTCGACGACTTGCGCAACGAGCCGCTCATCACGCCACAGCGTCGGCTCGGCCCCGGCTTCCATGCGCAGCTGATGACGCTGCTCACGCGCGCCAAGCTCAACCTGCAGATCGCGCACGAAGTCACCCACATGCCCACGGTGCTGGGCCTGGTGGCGGCCGGCCTGGGCCTGGGCATCGTCAGCGACGAACTGCGCGACCTGGAAGTGCGGGACGTCGTCTACCGGCCGCTGCTCGAAGGCCACGACGCCCTCGAACTCGCCGTGTCCTGGCGTCTGGACAACCCTTCCGTGGCGCTGGCGCAGTTCGTCGGCCTCTGTCGCAACCCTTCCTCCCTGGAGATTCCCCATGCCCTCTGACTCGCTCGAGGCCCTGAGCGCGCGCGTGCAGCGCGACCTGAGCTACCTGGCCTATCCCGCCAAGCCCTGGGTGCTCGACTTCGACCCCGCCCGGCTGCGCGCGATGGGCGTCGACGTCGCGCCCGAGGCGGTGCTGCACTGCGCCATCGTCGGCGGCGGGCAGTTCGGCCTGACCATCGCGCATGGCCTGAGGCGCGAGTGCGTCGACCGCGTGCGCGTGTTCGAAAGGAACCCGCGCGGCCAGGAAGGGCCATGGATGACCTTCGGCCGCATGAAGATGCTGCGCACGCCCAAGGACCCGACCGGCCACGACCTCGGCAACGCCAGCCTCACCTTCCGCGCCTGGTACGAGGCGCAGCACGGCGCCGAGGGCTGGGAGCAGCTCTTCCGCATCAGCCGCCCCGACTGGCAGGCCTACCTGGGCTGGTATCGGGAGGTGACCGGCATCGACATGGTCAACGAGGTCGAGGTCACCGCCGTGGAGCCCTGGCCCAGCGCGGCCGACTGCCAGCTGTTCCGGCTCACGGTCCGAGGCAGGGACCGGGTCGACACCGTGTGGGCCCGCACCGTGGTCTTTTCGGGCGGCGCGGAGGCCTCGGGCGGCCATGTCGTGCCCGACTTCATCAGCGAACACCTGCCCCAGAACCTCTACGCCCACACCAGCGACTGGCCGATCGACTTCCGCCGCTTCGAGGGCCAGCGGGTCGGCCTGCTCGGCTCCGGCGCGGCGGCCTTCGACGCCGCCATCGCCGCGCTGGAGGCCGGCGCACGCGAGGCGGTGCTGTGCTTTCGCCGCCCTGCGCTGCCCCGTACCAACCCGCGGCGCTGGATGGAGTTCGCCGGCTTTCTGGCGCACTACCCCGAGCTGTCCGACGACCAGCGCTGGGCCTACATGCAGGAGCTCTACCGCATCGGCCAGCCACCACCGGTGCCGACCTTCGACCGCGCGGTCAGCCTGCCCGGCTTCGTCATGAAGGCGTCGACGCCCTGGCTGGCCGTGCGCGAAGACGCGGGCCAGGTGCTGGTCGACACGCCGCAGGGCCAGGAGCGCTTCGACTTCGTCTTCGCGGCCACCGGCGCCTTCGTGGACCTGGCGCAGCGGCCGGAGTTCGCCGGGCTGCTGCCGTACGCGGCGCTGTGGGCCGACCGCCATGTGCCGACCGCGGCGAAGGCCGAACCTCGGCTGGGCCGCTTCCCCTACCTCGGCCGCTTCGGCGAGTTCACCGAAAAGACGCCAGGCTGCGCACCCTGGCTGGACCACCTGTTCACGACCACGCGGGGCGCGACGCTCTCGTTGGGCCCCAGCGCGGCATCGAACAGCAACATCAAGTACACGGCCCCGCGCGTGATCTCCGGCGTGACGCGCGCACTGTTCCTGGACGATGCCCCCGAGCATGGCCGCCGCTTCGCGACGGCCAACCACGACGAGCTGGCACCGGACAAGCTGCAGGCCATGATGGGCCAAACCGCCTGAAGCGTGCGATGACCGAAGTCCACTGGTTCGACATGGCCCACCCGGCCGACTACGCCGGGCTGCAGGCCTTGATCGGCGATGCCGATTCGGTGGCGCGGCTGGCGGTGCTGGTCAAGACCGAGGGCCACACGGCCACCAACGACTTCGCTCGGCAACTGTCGCGCACCGCGTTGGATCCGCTGCTGACGCCCTGGACTGTGGCCGGACGCGCCGTCGCCGTGCTGGCCAATGGCTGCGAAGGCGTGGCGACCCCGGGTGGCTATGCGCTGATCGAGCGCCGCTCCACGCAAGCGCATGACGGCCCGGGGCTGCGCCTGGGCATCGCGCGTTCGGCCGCGCTGCCACCGGCTGTCGTCGGCGAGCCCGAAGCCATCGATGCGGTCGCCGCCTGCGTGACCGCCGCCTGTGCCGATGCAGGCCTCACTGCGGACCAGGTCGGCCTGGCCATCCTGAAATGTCCGACGCTGCTCGCCAGCCGCTGCGCCGGCTCGCCGCATCGCAGCGACCAGCACCGGGGCCGAGCCATCGCCGCGCTCGGTGCGGCGGTGGCGCTCGGCGAAATCGACCGCGCCCGCATCGCGCCCGAGGCGATCGGGAACGATCCGACCTTGCGCAGCGCCAAGGCGATGACCTTTGCCGGCCCGGAGCAGGAAGCGGTCGAGATCGTCGTGCTGGGCCATAAAGACGGCGCCGACGGCCAGGGCGGTGCGTTGCGCCTGGGCGTCTGCCACCCACGCGACATGCTCGACGCCGCCGCCATCCGTCGCCTGGCGATGTCGCTGGGCCTGCGCTTCGACGAGGCCGGCGAACTGACCGAGCCCGAGCGCCTTCTGGCCGTCTTCAGCAAGGCCGGGCCGACCCCGGACGGCCAGGTGCGCGGCGCCCGCACCGGCATCTTCACCTCCGCGTACTCGCCGGACAGCCACATGCGCGCGGCGCAGTCGGGCCTGCTGGGCAGCCTGTTCGGCAGCACGCGCTTCTTCGTCTCCGGCGACCCCATCCAGCAGGCCCCACCGGGCGGCGGCGTGGTCGCCCTGATCGTCAAAGGCCAGCCATGACCGACCCTGCTTCGCCCCTGCGTGCCCTGCCCACGCACGGGCGCTACGACTATTCGCCCATCGTCGAACGGCCGACCTACGAATGGCCCAACGGCACGCGGCTCGCGTTCTACGTCGCCTTGAACATCGAGGCCTTCCCCTTCGGCGAGGGCATGGGCCCCGAGCTGAACCCGCGCCAGCCCGAACCCGATGTGGTGAACCACACCTGGCGCGACTGGGGCAACCGCGTGGGCATCTGGCGGCTGCTGGAACTGCTCGACGAGTTCGACCTGCCCGCCAGTGCCTTGCTCAACACCGCGATCTACGACAGCTGCCCACAGATCGCCCATGCGTTGCGGCGGCGCGGCGACGAGATCGTGGGTCACGGCCACACGAACGCGGAGCGCCAGGCCGAAATGGATGCGGAGGCCGAAGCGCGCATGATCGAGAACGTCACCGCCCGGCTCCGTGCCGAAGAAGGCAAGGCGCCGAAGGGATGGATGGGACCGTGGGTCAACGAAACCCCGCGCACGCCGGACCTGCTGGCGCGCAACGGCTACGCCTACGTCATGGACTGGATGATGGACGACCAGCCCGTGATGCTGCGGACCGCGCACGGCCCGCTTGTGGCGCTGCCCTATGCCCGGCCGACCAACGACATCACCGCCCTGCACGGCGCGAAATGGACGCCCGAGGAATGGGCCGACATGCTCATCGACCAGGTGGACGAGATGCTGCGGCAGTCACGGCGCCAGCCGCTGGTCTTCAATGTGTCGTTGCACCCCTACCTGATGCACGCGTTCCGGCTCAAGCACCTGCGGCGCTTTTTCGACTACCTGTCGACCGTGCGCGACCAACTCTGGGTAGCGCGATGCGCGGATATTGCGCTTTTCGCCCAAGCGGAAATTGAAGGTTGAGCGGCGGCTGAGCCAGTTGTGAGCCAAATCTCGCATCGTCGGGCAAAACAGGCCAGACCACCTGAGCTGCGGGTGGACGTAATCTAAAGGTGCGGAGTCCATCGGTGGTCGTAGGAATTCAACGGAACTCATATGACCGCAATGGGCCCGTTGCGGCCATTGAACTTATAGATCGGAACGACCGCTGTGCACGCCAGAGCATTAATTCCCCCGAAAGAGCCCAGAAGTGCAAATAAAAAGTTGATTCTGCGGCATTGACGATCATTCAGCTTAAGCGCCTGCGCTTTGGTTTGATCACAACAGCCGCTCCGAATTTGATGGCTGTATCGCGCAGTAATTTCTCCGACTCGTCAACGATGAAAGCCCCAAAGGCATAGTCAAATCTGCCCATGGAGGTTGACTCAGGACGCGACGTTCCTATGACCGTGTACATCTGGTCGCAGCAGAATCCGAACCAATCTCCAATCGACTTCAGCTCCTCAACCTGCACGCCAACGAGACTGCTTCGAAGGTCCTGACGGCGATCCAGCAACTGTAACTGCGACGAAGGAAGGTAAAGTTCAATCTTGACGCCTCGCCGTACGGCGTCCTGCATCAGCGCTCCCCGGCTCAATCCAAGAAGTTCCACAATGCTAGGCGCCACGATTAGAAGGCGATCCTTAGCCATCAAAAGCAGCGCAACGAGTAGAACTTCAAACTCTAGGCTAGTCGCCCAATGCGTGGCCTGGACCATTTCTTTGACTACAGAAAGGAAAGCGGCCTTAAAATTTGCGACCGCTTCCGCTTCCGCTTCCGCCTCCGCATGGACATAGGCCACGCATGTCGCGATCGCACGGCGGACTGATTCCTGATGCGCATGCTTCGCCCCGCGAACTTTCGGAGAAATTTGCCCGAGAGAGTGACGGACCTGCTTCTCATGTCTCTCCATGCATGTCTTTAGCGCCTCAAGTGCAGGGTGGGCACCGAGCCCTCGCGCGAGATCCGAGTCCGCCGCACCGTCGATGCAAACAAGGGGGACCGCATGCGCGCCTTTGCGGACCATAAGATGCCCATGCGCGAAGAGGTTTGAAGCCCGAATAACGCGTCCAAGCCTTGACACCTCCAAAAGTCGGGGGAGCGCGGTGCGTGCCAGAAGCATTGATGACCGCACCCCTGCTAAGTCGAGTTCATTAACATTGGGCGGCCTTGAAGGAACTGAGGGCAGGATAAGTGCGCTACCTGGCAGCCTTCTTTTGGCGCTCAGCTCACCCACGGACTGCTCGATTCGTCGCGTAATCCCATTCACATAGCAGGCCGCTTCCCGCTCGACAACACGAGGCAGGCCGCTGCGGCTGATCGCTAGTTTTCCCTTCTCCAGTAGACGGTATCCTCCAGACGCCAGCTTTCCAATAAACATCTCAGACTGCATCGCATCTAGCTCCAAGTCCATTTCTTGCTGGTCGATCCCTAAAAATCCAGACAAATCTGAACTGGTCTCAAGTCCTGTAGCCAACGCACGAAGCGCAAACTCTCGCACAACACCAAGTTCGCGGCGTTCAATGCAGACAGCAGTTAGGCGAATCAGGAAGTACGGAATGGCTGCCGGAACGACGGCTGACGGCACCTCGTCGCCCTCCGCCAAGTGAGCCGCTGCCAGCCTTACGGCGTCACTTGCTATCACGACGGGTCTCGCATGAGGATGGGTTAGCCTCTATATAGTCGATGACATCGACAAACGGGTTTTCTCCGGTGACTTGGTAGCAGAACGTCTGGTCCCCCACAATAGCCAGAAGATCTTTGGGCCGCGAGAGCGCGACGTTCAGTCGCTTCATGCTTCGGAGAAAGCCCAGAAAGTCGAAAGAGTTGCTTAGCGTTACCGAAAAGATGCTGATATCCGCCTCCTTACCCTGGAACGAGTCGACCGTGGCGACTTCGATCGACAGCGAGCCGAAAGAGTCGCGTTGGATACGTGCGTCGAGCGCGTTCGCCTGAGCTGCATAGCCGGCAATCACTGCCACGGAGACGTTCTGCTGCGCACGACTCGCTCCGTGCTGGATCATTCTTAGCAAGTTCAGTACGGCGTCTTGCTCGCCAGGATTCGTGTATGTGTGAACCCGTCTTTGTTGAGGGGAGTTCGGTGTGTCAATCCAGACCACTGGCTTAGGGAATTTCTTACGCAGCCAACCCGGTCGATCCGCGTCAGGGCGTTCATTTCTAAGCGCTCCCTCATAAAAGCAGGTGCTGATCAGGCCCCCGATGCCAGCACACATGCGATGTTGGTGAGTTAGTCGCCCAATGCACTCTGGAGGCAGACGAGGGATCAAGTAGTCGAGTAGCGTTTCCCTTGATTCCTCAGCGCTGTACCCCTCCACTTCAACAGTGTCGCCGTCGTAGGGCGGCAGCTGCCGCGGGTCGCCGACGATCAGGCAGCGCTCGCTACGGACCATGGGAATTAGAGCCTCAGTAGGCGTTGCCTTTGACGCCTCGTCGATGATGCAAAGGTCGAATCGCGTCTTGGCAAACGCCTCGCTGCTCCCTAACCCTACGCAAGTGCCAGCAACAACAGAAGCTCCACGAAGGACGACTTCTTCAAGCTGCTTTAGCTGGCCAAGGACGTCTAACCAGGCGACCTGAAGTTCTAGCTCCTTGCGAAAAGCCGGCCAGGCCTCGCTCCGCTGCTCAAGCATTTCCAACCAGGCCGACAGTTCATCCTCGGGCACTTCCGCTAAAAGGCGCCCATCGTCGCCTAAAGTCCGAAGTTCGTCTCGCAATCGTTGAATGCGCTCGCCCAGCAGTTCACGCTCATGGTCCAACTCGGCCAGCGTAACAGTCTCGATAGTTGCGGTCTCCAACCCTCCCACGTCAGCTTCCGCAGCTGCAACAGCTAGCGTCTCGGCTTCATCACGGCGTTGCGCGGCGACACTCATGGAGGAAACTACTTTATTCCGGCGCTCGCACGCAGCAAGCAGCATCTCGAGCCGAACAGAAAGTTCTACCTCAGATGAATTAAGGCCGACCGAAAGGCCGCGCTGTTGAAGGAATGCCCGCGAGCGTTCGGCCGCGTTCCGGCACCAACGCGCAAGACATCGATCTAGTAACGCGGGACGGACTTCGTCGGCGACCTTATCTTCATCGGCTCTTGCCACCCGTACCACATGATCTACGAAGGACTCGTCCTTCAGAAGTTTGCCCACAACATGATCGATTGCTATATGGGTTTGAGCTGCAATCAGGACTCGGCTTCCGGGATGCTCACGCAAGAACTGCTTGACGATTGCTGTGATCAGCGTTGTCTTGCCTGTTCCAGGTGGACCTTCCACCACCATGAGTTGACGCATTCCCAGCGCGCTGTCCAATACCGCAACCTTGTCTTCGCTCAGTCCGTCAGGACCTGGCCGTCCGCCCGACTCCGGAATGTCTGCTGTAGCTGGACGCAGCATCAAGCGACGGAGGGACGGTATAACCGCCATGTCTGATCTTAAAACTTTGATGGCATCCTCTTGGCGCTCCAGTGCACGCCGCTGTGCAACGGTGTCGATTCGCAGCAACCCTTCCGCAGGAATCTGGCGCCGCGGACCGATCGGCCGCAAGCGAGCTCGATCATGCTGAATCCCGCTCACTTGGAGCACCAATATTGCGTTAGTGGTACGAATTACACGCTTCTCGCCGGGTTTTAGCGAATGCACTCCAATGATCTTGACAACGAATTCGCCCCCGTCCCACTTTCCATCCTCATACCCAAGCGCAGGCATATCTCGCAACGCGCGCATGCGAGATGACACCATGTCCTGAAGCATGTTCAAGTAGCGTTCTTCATCCCTACGACGTTGATCCTCCTGCTCTCGCTCCTCCGCAGCAAGCAAAAATGACTCCAGAAAACTGATGTTTGCCCGGAGGTCGGGGGTAACATCCGCCCCAGGACCACGTTCCACCAGCCGAATGGACAAACGGGCGGTCGCGGTAACCGCAGCAACCAGCGACGCAGCGCGGATATCTTTGGCAATCAGCCATGGCGAATCCGCCGACCCCCGAGCCGAACGAATCACCAGGGTACGACCGGCGAACTCCAAGTCACCTTCGTTTAGGCGGGAGACGTCGCACGGCTCCTCGAAATCCTGCAGCAATCTTTGAACTCGCGCATCGGCGTCTGCCGCCGCAGGTAGCAGATCCTCCAACTTCCTATGAGCCTGTGCTGAAATCTCGATGCCAACGTCTCGGACGCGATCAGCTTCAAGCAGGCGCCCGCGGTGAAAGTCGTCGAGACTCCACATCAAGAAACCCACGGTCTCCGGGCGTTCTTGCGGCGAATCGGATATGCATCGTTCTAATAGTTTCTGGGGAGCCGCCTGCCCTAAGCTCTTTGCCGCCGCGCGCAGCTCGGCGACGCTTCTAAAGTCCACTCGACCCGTCAGGCATGCCACGCAGATCGCCGCCCAGGAGTAAATGTCGCGTCGCTCGCTGAAAAGGCCATCGTCAAGTTCTGGCGGGGTCCAGGGTGGCGATCCCGCTGACGCAAACGTCACACCCAGTCGAATATCTTCAGTCGAACGTGCAATACCGAAGTCGGTCAGCTTGGGCTCACGCGTGCGGCTCAACATGATGTTGAGTGGTTTCAAGTCGCGGTGGATATAGGTTCTTGCGTGTGCATGTTTGAGCGCGTCGAGAATTGGCCTTCCGAAATTCTCGTAGAACACAGACCACTCCATAGGTCCCACGGAACGGATGTAGTCGGCCAAGGTCTCTTCAAGCCACTCCAGTACAAGAAATCTTCTCGCGCCATCGGAACCGATTCCCAGCAGCCGCACAATATGACGATGTGACAGATCGCTAAGAGCGGCCCCTTCTCGAGCAAAGCTGGCGGCCGCTTGGGGGTCGCCTTCAGCGCGGCTGGAGAACTTGAGAGCGCAGTTCTCGCCTGTCGATGTCAATTTAGCGCGCACGATCTCTGACATCCCGCCAGTACGCTTGACATCTGATGTCTCAAAGTCAGAAAGAAGAAACGCACGCGAGCTCATGTGTACAGTCTACGTCCCAAATATCCCCGTCACGTGGCGCAAGCGCCTTCTCAACATCCGGTGGCACGCGGGCATCACGGGCCAAGCTTCTGCGGTCAACGTGGGAAATGTAGAGTTGAATTCGTTTGATGCGCTGTCGGCGACCGCATACTTGCCCTCAGACCACAACAGCGGCTGAGCAGCGTTTGGTTCCGAAGACGGGGCGTCGCATCACCCTGCGGGATTGCCTGGGGATCGGTGCCCGATGGGTCGATTTCAACCGACTCGGTTCAATCCTAAGCGGCCATTCACCGTAGTTCCCCATCGACCGCTCCTGGCCGTTTTCAGCCGGAGGCAAACGGCTCAACTTACATCAAACCTTAGCGCTTGGTGCCCGCAGCCTTGAGCACCTCGATCCTCCTTGCGAATTCCACCGCCCGGGGCCGGAGAACGCTCGCCAATGCTAAGCGCGATTCTTTCTGTAGCTCCGCATTCCTCTCTTGGTACATCTGGAACACTGGGTTTTTGGCAAGGGCCAATATTCCATCCAACTCGTCTTCGGTGAAGACTCGGGCATACGCCGAAGCCTTGGCCGCTCTGTATTCTGGAGACTTGGCGACGTCCGAAAGAAATTCTTCGTATTGCGCGCGGAACTGATAGTCGCCGTTTTGGCGCACAAGGTCTTCGGCCACGAACTTGACGATCTGCCGCGCATCCATTGCCTGAAACGCATCAACTATCGCTTCAGCCTTAGCAATCCGCGCTTCTTGGCTGACGGCTGAGGTGCAAATCAGCAGCGCAGCAACAGAGATCAATAGACGATGGAGCAAAGTCATTTTTTCTTTCGGGAACGAGCGCCTACTTTAGCAGATTTTGCCGGCCGGGCTGAGTGACCGGTTCTGGCCGTCAGGCGTCTCCGGCCAGTTTCACATCCCTCTCGGCCTTCCCGAGCAACCAGATTTCACTGCCAATCGGGACACTCTCCTTGGTGGCTG